>NZ_JBIAVO010000027.1:0-108538 GCF_042894345.1 Kitasatospora sp. NPDC001540 | reverse complement strand
GCGGTCGGGTCAGCTGGGGACAGCGACCCCGTCCGCGACCGGGCGGACCCGGGGTGTGGCGGCCGGTACCGGTGCCGGCCGCCACACCTCAGTCAGCCGCCCGCTCCGGCGTACGCCCCGGTACGCCCAGCAAGCCTTTATCACGGACGGTGACCGCCCTCCGGCGGCCGGGCCGGCGCCTCCGCGTGCCGTGTCCGCTTCCGGACCCACCGCTCATTTACGCCGAATCGGTTGCACGGCAAGGCCCTCGTCCAGGACGATGCAGGGAGGGCGGGCGCTCACCGTGCACCCGTCACCGCGGAGGGCCCGTTCGCGCGGGCGGCCCCTCTTTCACGCTCCGTGAGGCCGATCCGGCCCCGGCGCGTGTCCGTGACCATCCTTCCGCGACGGCGCTCCTCCCCCGGCGCCGTCATCCGGCACCGGCGCGGCCCTGACGCCGAGTGCTACGACAAAGGGCCCCGTTCCCCCGCGGGGCCCTTTGCCCTTTCCGGAGTCCTCCCCCGGCACCTTCCCCGCCCGGTCAGTCCGCCACGGGACGGCGGAACGCGGCGTGCGGGTCCTCGTCCCCGTCGCGCGCGGCGGCGCGGGCGGGCGGCTCGTCCACGACCAGCTCGACCGAGCCGTACGAGACCTTCTCCAGCAGGTCCGCGCCGCCCTGGCCGGGCAGCACGGGCTGGAGCAGGGGCAGCGCGCCGGGCTGCGGCGGCACGGCGGGCATCGGCGGCGCCTGCGGGCGCGGCGGGGCCAGCGGCACCCGGGTGCGGCGCAGGGCGTCGAGCACGGCGGGCACGACCAGCGCGCCGAACACGCCCCAGCAGAGCGCGGAGAGCAGCACCGAGACCAGCGACCAGCCGACCAGGTCCATGGTGGTGCCCAGGTGCTCGCCGCTCGGGCTGGTGCGGGAGCTGTCGTACCACATCGAGGTGCCGAGCAGCAGCGCGGCGGTCAGCACCGCGTACAGGCCCGCGAGCACCGCCCGGTCGCGGTGGAACAGCCGCCCGCGGTGCGCGGACCAGCCGAGCGCCAGCGCGGCGGCCAGCACCGGGAGGACCGCGAACCACCAGCCGGAGCCGTGCCCGTTCAGGTCGAACAGCGAGAAGGCCGTCGGGTGGAGGCCGAAGCTGCCCAGGCCCAGGGCGGTCGCGCCGCTGCCGACGCCGTAGAGGCGCAGGCCGTCGTTGGTGACCATGCCCAGCGGGCCGGAGCCGTTCTCCGAGAACACCCCGTCGGAGGAGAGCCGCACCACCAGCGCGACCGCGGTGAGCAGCACCAGCAGGCCGCCGACCACCCGGGAGGCGTGCTGCCAGGCGAGCAGCAGGCTGCCCAGCCAGCCGCGCCGGGCGGCCTCCGCGCGCAGGGCGGCCGCGCCGTCCACGGCCAGCACCAGGGCGGCCGCGGCCAGCGCCGCGGAGACCGTGAGCGGCAGCAGCGAGGTGCCGGTCTCCATGGTCATCGACAGGTCGTCGTCGGAGCCGAGGCCCGCGTCGTGCCCGGCCAGCCAGCCCAGCAGCAGCGCGACCGCGCCGGACAGCGCGCCGGTGCGCAGCGCCTGCAGGGCGGCGGCGGGGGCGGTGGGCTCGGCGGCACCGGCCCGGCGGCGGGCCCGGCCGGCCAGGTGCAGGCCGGCCCAGAGCAGCAGCAGCCAGCCGAAGGCGACCAGGTACATCACCAGGTGGGTGCTGCTGGTGGAGACGGCGTCCGTGCCGTCGGCGAAGGACGACTTCCCGGTGTACTGGACCCGGGAGGTCAGCGGCGCGCCGAAGGCGGTGAGGGCCAGCGTCAGCCAGGTCTGGAAGCCCTTGGCGGACCAACCGAGGCCGGCCGCCGAGGCGTCGCCGCCGTCCTGGCTGGCGGCGCCGATCACGGCGGCCAGGACCAGCAGCGCGGTCGGCGCGATCAGCACCCGGCCCGCGGTCAGCCAGCCGCGGGAGAGCAGCGGCGTCTCCCGGGTGTGGTGCACCCGGCCGGCGCCCCACGGGGAGGGGCCGGTGCCCGCGGAGCCGGCGCCCTCGATCACGTCCCCGATCGCGGGGGCGGCGAGCGGTCTCCCGCAGTTGGCGCAGGTCACCGCGGGGTCGGCCGAGGCCGCCCCGCAGGACGGACAGATGGGCATGGTGGTCCCCCAGGATGCTTCGTGCGATGAGGGCCCGTTTATCCCACCGGGGGTAAAGGGATGTCAATCTCCTTCTGCGGCACGGCGGGGCACCTCGGGCACGGCCAGCAGCGGCAGCCGCAGCGCGCCGAACGCGCCGTCGGGGACGGCGGGCCGCAGCGGCGCGACGGGCGGCACCGGGCGGTAGGCGGCGCCCGGCTCGGGGCGCGGGTCGGCCTCGCCGCGGTTGGGCCACATCGACATGGCCCGCTCGGCCTGCGCGGTGATGGTCAGCGAGGGGTTGACGCCCAGGTTGGCGGAGACCGCGGAGCCGTCGACCACGCTGATCCCGGGGTGCCCGTACAGCCGGTGGTAGGGGTCGACGACGCCGGTGTCGGCGCTGTCGCCGATCGGGCAGCCGCCGAGGAAGTGCGCGGTCAGCGGGATGTCGAAGATCTCGCCCGCGGTGGAGCCGGGGAAGCCGTTGATGGAGGCGGCGAGCGCCCGGGCGCCCTCCTCGGCGGCCGGGATCCAGCTCGGGTTGGGGGCGCCGTGGCCCTGCCGGGAGGTGAGCTTCCCGTTCTTCAGCGAGACGGTCAGCGAGTTGTCCAGGGACTGCATGACCAGGCCGATGATCGTCTTCTCCGACCAGCGGTGCTGGTTCATCGACTGGACGAAGGTCCACGGGTGCCGGGCCGCGGTGCCCAGGTAGCGCAGCCAGCGCGGCCCGCGCCCGGCGCCGGACACCTGCTGGATCGACAGCGCGCCCATCGCGTTGGAGCCCCGCCCGTAGCGGACCGGCTCGATGTGGGTGTTCTCGTCGGGGTGCACCGAGGAGGTGATGGCCACGCCGCGGGTGAAGTCGGGACGCTCCCCGTAGCGCCGGGTGGAGGTCTGCGCGCCCACCAGCGCCTCGGAGTTGGTGCGGGTGAGGTGGCCGAGCCGGGCGGAGATCCGCGGCAGCAGCCCGGCCTCGCGCATCCGGTGCAGCAGCGTCTGGGTGCCGTACGTGCCCGCCGCGACCACGACCCGCTCGGCGGTGATCGTGCGCGCCCCGGCCCTCCGGGCCCGCCGGGTGCGGGCGTCGGTGGGCAGCACGTCGACCGCGTAACCCTCGCCGTGCGGGCGCAGCCGGTGCACGGTGGTCATCGGCAGGATCTCGGCCCCGGCCCGCTCGGCCAGGTACAGGTAGTTCTCGGTGAGGGTGTTCTTGGCGCCGTGCCGGCAGCCGGTCATGCACTCCCCGCACTCGGTGCAGGCCCGGCGCCGGGGCCCGGCGCCGCCGAAGTACGGGTCGTCGACCTCGCCGCCGGGCGCGGCCTTCGCCTCGCCGGTGCCGTCCTGCCCGTCGCCGAAGAACACCCCGACCGGCGCCAGGTGGAAGGTGTCGCCGCAGCCCATCGCCTCGGCGGCGGCCTTCAGGTGCACGTCGGAGGGGGTCATGGTCGGGTTGAGCCGCACCCCGAGCATCCGCTGCGCCTGGTCGTAGAACGGCGCGAGCTCGGCCTGCCAGTCGGTGATGTGCCGCCACTGCCGGTCCTCGAAGAACGCCTTCGGCGGGACGTACAGGGTGTTGGCGTAGTTCAGCGAGCCGCCGCCGACGCCCGCCCCGGCCAGGATCAGCACGTTGCGCAGCAGGTGGATGCGCTGGATGCCGTAGCGGCCGAGGGCGGGTGCCCACAGGTAGTCGCGCAGGTTCCAGGAGGTGCGGGGCAGCTCCTCGCGGCGGAACCTGCGCCCGGCCTCCAGGACGGCGACCCGGTAGCCCTTCTCGGTCAGCCGCAGGGCCGCGACCGAGCCGCCGAAGCCCGAACCGACCACCACGACGTCGTAGTCGTACGACACTGCTGCCCCCTCTGGGTTGGCTACTTGAGACGGAACGCCTTCATCGCCTTCAGGCCGGTGGTGAACAGCTCCGCGAACTTCCGGTCGTCCATGCCCATCGACGGGCCGATCGGCAGCAGCCGCTGCACCGCGACGGTCTGCGCCTCGGTGTAGCGCAGGATGCCCTCGGCGCCGTGCCGCCGCCCCAGCCCGGAGTCGCCCATGCCGCCCATCGGCGAGGCCACCGAGCCGTACGCGGCGGCGTACGCCTCGTTGACGTTGACGGTGCCGGTGCGCAGCCGGGCGGCGACCCGGCGGCCGCGGGCGGTGTCCTTCGTCCAGACGCTGGAGTTCAGGCCGTACGGGGTGGCGTTGGCGGCGGCGACGGCCTCGTCCTCGGTGTCGAAGCGGTAGACCGAGACGACCGGGCCGAAGGTCTCCTCGGCGCAGACCGCCATGTCGGGGGTGACGCCGTCCAGGATGGTCGGCTCGTGGAACAGCGGGCCCAGGTCGGGCCGGGCCCGGCCGCCCGCCAGCACCTTCGCGCCGGCCTTGACGGCCTCCTCGACATGCCGGGTGACGGTCTCCAGCTGGCGGGCGGAGACCAGCGAGCCCATGTCGGCGCCGTAGGCGAGGCCGCCGCCCAGGCGCAGCGCGGAGGTCCTCTCGGCGAACTTCGCCAGGAAGGCGTCGGCGACCGAGCGGTGCACGTAGAGCCGCTCGATGGAGATGCACAGCTGGCCGGCCGAGGAGAAGCAGGCCCGGACGGCGCCCGCGGCGGCCCGGTCGAGGTCGGCGTCGGCGAGCACCAGCATGGCGTTCTTGCCGCCGAGTTCCAGCGAGGCGCCGACCAGCCGCTCGGCGGCCCGCCGGGCGACGTCCCGACCGGTGCGGGTGGAGCCGGTGAAGGCGACGTAGTCGGCGCGCTCGACCACCTGCGGGCCGACCACCGGGCCGTCGCCGAGGACGATCTGCCAGGCCTGCGGGGGCAGCCCGGCCTCGACGAACAGCTCGCGGGCCCACAGCGCGGTCAGCGCGGTCTGGGTGTCCGGCTTGTTGACCACCGCGTTGCCCGCGACCAGGGCGGGCAGCGCGTCGCCGACGGACAGCTCCAGCGGGTAGTTCCAGGGCGAGATCTGCCCGACCACGCCCTTGGGGCGGCGGGCCTCCACGGCGCTGGTCAGACCCGGCACGGCGCCGCCGCGGCGGCGGTCGCGCAGGTAGGAGCGCGCGGTGCGGCCGTAGTGCCGGGCCGCCGAGGCGACGGCCATCACCTCCTCGAAGGCGTGCAGCCGGGCCTTGCCGGTCTCCGCCTGGATGAGGTCGAGCACCTCGTCCTGCCGCTTCAGCAGCAGGTCGTGGAAGCGCAGCAGGACGCCCGCCCGGTGCCGCACCGACAGCGCGGCCCAGGCGGGCTGGGCCCGCCGGGCCTGCTCGAAGGCCCGCTCCACGTCCTGCTCCGAGGACAGCGGCAGCTCGGCCAGCGCCTCGCCGGTGAGCGGCGCGAGGGTCTGCGCGCGCTGCTCGCCGGAGGCGGTGACGCCCTTGGCCAGCCGGGCGACCAGTGTCGCCGGGACCGCCGAAGCGACGCCGCGCGCCGCACCCTTCGCCGCAGGATTGCGCCGGACCTGGCTCGTGCTCTCCGTCATGCGGGCAGCCTAGGCCCTGGACCCCGACTTGTGTACCCGCCGGTAACACCAAAAGGCGGAACCCGGCGCTCCGGCCGGGGCGCCTCAGGAGGTCGGGGTGAAGTTGTTCAGCACCGTGGTGAACTGCCGCAGGCTGTCCACCCAGTCCTTCTCCGGCCCGGAGACGTACACCATGTACGCCGTGCCGTCGCTGCGCCGGAACTCGACCTCCTTGGCGTGCCGCCGGGCGTCCTTGGCGCCGAAGCTGAACTCCCACACCGCGCCCTCCTCGCCCTTGATCTTGGCGATGGCGAGGCTGGTGCGCTGGTAGTCCTTCAGGCTCTTGCTGAGCGTGGCCTCCATCTGCAGGAAGTGCTCCTGCGGGGAGAGCGGCTGGCCGACCGTGACCGCGAACAGCAGGAAGTGCTCCTGGTTGTCCGGCGTGTAGTAGATCTGCCCGCCGCTCTTCTCGGTGCGCACCCAGTCGCCGTTGGTGGGCAGCAGGAAGCGGAACCCGGCCGGGTCGTCCCGCCAGGCGTACCCGGCGGGCGCGGGCGCGCCGCTGGGCAGCGGGCTGTCACCGGGCAGCGGGTTGTCCGCGCCGGTCGTCCCGGACGCGACCGGGCCCGGGACGACGGGCGGGCCGCCGCGGTGCCGCTGCAGGTAGTACGCGCCCCCGCCCGCACCGGCGAGCAGCAGCACGCCGACCACCGCCCACAGCACCGCCCGCCCGCGCCGCCGGGGCGCCGCGGGCGCGGCCGTCGCGGCGGGCGGCGCCGGGGCCGGGGCCGGGACGGGCTCGGTGGCCGGTTCGGCGTCCGACGCGGTGGCGTCCGGCTCGGTGGTCCGGTCGACCACCGGGACCAGCTGGGTGGGCAGCCGGGGCTCGCCCGCCTGCTCGGGCACCCGGATGCTGACGGTGTGCCCGTCGGCGACCTCGCGCAGCATCCGGGCGGCCTCGTCGGCGCCGGGCCGCTCGGCCGGGTCCTTGGCCATCAGCGCGGCCAGCACCGGCCCGAGCCCGGCGGCCCGGCGCGGTTCGGGCAGCGGCTCGTCCACGACGGCGGTGAGCGTGCTGAGCGGGTTGTCGCGGCGGAACGGCGACTCGCCCTCCACCGCGTGGTACAGCGTCGCGCCGAGCGCCCACAGGTCGGAGGCCGGGCCGGGGCGCTGGCCCTGGGCCCGCTCCGGGGCCAGGTAGTCGGGCGAGCCGACCAGGTCGCCGGGGCGGGTGATGTCCATCGCGCCCTCGAACTTGGCGATGCCGAAGTCCAGCAGCACGACCCGCCCGGTGCCGTGCTCCAGCAGCACGTTGGCGGGCTTGACGTCGCGGTGCAGCACCCCCAGCTGGTGACCGCGGTGCAGGGCGGCGAGCACCTGGAGGCCGACGTCGGCGGCCTCCCGCGGCGTCAGCGTGCCGTCCTGGGTGATGACGTCGGACAGCGCGCGGCCGTCCACCAGCTCCATCACGATCCACGGCCGGCCGTCCTGCTCCAGCACGTCGTGGATGGTGATCACGCCCGGGTGCTTGATCCGGGCGGCGGCCCGGGCCTCGCGCTTCATCCGGGACTGGAGCATCTCCAGGTCCTCCTCCGAGAGGTGGCTGACCGTCAGCTCCTTGACGGCCACCTCCCGGTCCAGCATCTCGTCCCTGGCGCGCCAGACGGTCCCCATGCCGCCGCGCCCCAGACGCTCGCCGAGCGCGTACCGCCCGGCCAGCAGACGGCCGGTCGACTGCTCCTGCGCGCCCATGGGCCGCCCCCCCTTCGTTCCCCCACCGTCGGTCGGACGGGGTCCTGGCAGACCGTGTGCCTGCTCGCACCGACGGTTCAGGAGGCCAGCCTAGGCCGCGCGGCGTCCCCCGGGAATCGCACCCCGGCTACGCGTCGCACCGTGACCGGGCGCTCTCAGCCCGCGACGGCGACGATCCCGGCGAGCGCCGCGACCAGCAGCACCAGCACGCCCCCCAGGATCAGCGGACCGAGCAGCCGCGGCGGCACCCGCGGCCGCCGCACCGGCCCCTGACGCCCCGTCGCCCGTCCGGCCGCCCGCTCCCGCCGTCCGCCGCGCGGGTGCGGCACCAGCGGACCGGCCGGCGGCCGGAGCACCGGCAGCAGCGGGTCGGGCGGGCCGTCCAGGCCCGGTTCGGGTGCGAACACCAGCAGTTCGCGCAGCTCCCGCTGGACGGCGACCGCGTCCGGCCGGGCCGCGGCGTCCGGCTGCAGCAGCCGCTCGACCAGCGGCCGCAGCGGCCCGCAGCCGTCCGCGGGGTGGTGCCGCCCGTCCCGGACGGCCGCCAGCAGCGTCGGCAGGTCGCTCTCCGGGTACGGGCCGCGGCCGGTCAGCAGCCGGTACAGCAGCACGCCCAGCGCCCAGGTGTCCGCGGGGGCGCCCGGGTCGATCGCCCAGCGCTCGGCGAGCGGTCCGAGCATCAGCGCCCGGGTCTCGTACACCCGGCGCGGCACCTCGCCGCCCAGCGCCGCGCACAGCTCCTCCTCGGCGGCGCCCAGCAGCAGCCCGCCGAGCATCGCCGCGCCGTCCTCGCAGACCAGCACCGTGCGCAGGGTCAGGTTCCCGTGCGTCAGCCCGTCCTCGTGCAGGGAGCGCAGCGCGCCCGCCAGGTCCGCCCCGATCTCCGCGACCCGGTACGGCGAGACCGGTCCGTTGCCCGCCAGACGTTCCAGGGGGACCCCCGGCACCGCCTCCTCGGCGACCCACAGCACCTCGTCCTCGGGCCCGGCCGCGAGCCCGCGCAGCAGCCGCGGGTGCCTGGACGCCGCCGCCGCGACCTGCGCGACCCGCGCCGTCACCCGCGGCCCGTACGAGGGGGCGGGCGCCCCCGCCGGGTGCCCCGGCACCAGCAGTTCGGGCAGCTCCAGCCCGAACAGCCGCACCCGCGCCCCGCCGTGGACGTCCACCGCGAGCACCCCGGCCCCGTCCTCCGGACGGTCCGTCACCCGGTACCGCCCGGCCACCACTTGCCCCGGCTCCGCTCGCATGCCTGTTCCTCACGCCGTAGTCCCGCCAGCGTACGGCCCCCGCCTGCCCCCGCCACCGCCCGGTACGCGCTTTCCCCTCCACCACCGGAAGCCGCCCCTCCGCCCCCGCACCCCCGTCCGTCCGCGCCGGAGCCGCCCCCAACTCCCCGCCCCGGGCCGCTGCGGGCGCCCACCGCCCCGGGCGCGCCCGGCCCGCCGCCGACTCCGCCCCGCACCCCGCCGCGGACGTGCACCGCCCCGGCGTGGCGCCCGTGCTCACGGCGCGGGCTGGAAGCTCTCGAAGGAGGTCTGCCGGGCCAGCGAGCCCTCCGGCGCCGTCCACACCTCTTCGGGCATGGTCCAGTAGATCGCGTACCCGTACTTGCCGTTCCCGGTGACGAAGCCGCGGTTGAGCGAGTGCAGCAGGGTGCCGCTCTTGCCGGTGTACGTCCACTCCCAGTCGGCGGCGTTGGTCCAGTCCCGGTACGCGACGGACTCCACCCGGACCTTGCGGTAGTTGGTCATCTTCGCGTTGCGGTCGGACTCCTGCCAGTCCTTCAGCGCGCTGTCCCCGGCCGGGCTCTGCCAGTCGACGACCAGCCGCAGCCCGCGCCCCTCGAAGCGCCGGCTGGTGGCGCGGTAGTCGGGGCCCTGGTCGGCCATCCAGTCGGGCAGCGTGATGCTGAACCCGGACTGGTCCTTGTAGACCCGGTACCCGGCGGGCGGCTGACCGGCCGTCGGCGCGGACGAGGGCGAGGGCGATCCGGAAGCGGTGGCCGACGCCGGGGCCGAGGAGGCCGGGGACGCCGCGGAGGCCGGGTCGGAGGCGCTCGCGGAGGCCGTCGCCGGCGCCGGGGGCGGCACGGCGCCGTCCGCGGAGCCCCGCCCGTCCCCGCCGTCGCCCTTCGGCCAGAACACCACCAGCGCCGCGACCACCGCGAGCACCGCGACCACCGCGGCCCCGGCCAGCACCGCCCGCCGCCGCGAGCCGAACGGACCGCCCGCGGGCGGCACTTCGGCCGTCCGCTCGGGCCCCCGGACCTCGGCCGGGACCGGGGCCGGAGCCGGAACGACCACGGTCGCGGCCTCGGCCGCGGACTTGGTCCCGGCCTCCGGCAGCGGCTTCCCCGCGGCGATCAGTTCGAGCAGCGGGCGGGCCGTGTCGGCGTCCATCCGCCGCTCCGGCTCCTTCTCCAGCAGGCCCTCGATGACGGTCCGCAGCGGTCCGGCGTTGCGCGGCGCCGGGAGCGGTTCGGTCATCACGGCGGTGAGGGTGGCCAGCGCGTCGCCCCGGTCGTACGGCGGGACGCCCTCGACCATCGCGTACAGCGTGCCGCCCAGCGACCACAGGTCGGAGGGCGGTCCGGGGCGGCGGCCGCGGGCGCGTTCGGGGGCGATGTAGGAGGGGGCGCCGACCAGCATGCCGGTGGAGGTGATGGAGGTGTCGCCCTCGACGCTGGCGATGCCGAAGTCGGTGAGCACGGTGCGCCCGTCCTCGCCGATCAGCACGTTCGACGGCTTGACGTCCCGGTGCAGGATGCCCTGGCCGTGCGCGGCACCGAGCACCCCGAGCAGGTCGAGGGCGATCTTCGCGGCCCGTTCGGGGGTGAGCGCGCCGTCCTCGGCGATCACGTCGGCCAGCGAGCGCCCGGCGACCAGCTCCATCACGATCCAGGGCCGGTCGTCCTCCTCGACCACGTCGTAGACGGTGACGGCGGCGGTGTGCCGGATCCGGGCGGTGGCCTTGGCCTCGCGCATGGTGCGGACGACCAGCCGGTGCTTCTCGATCTCGTCGACGGTGCCGGTCATCCGGAGTTCCTTGACCGCGACGATCCGGCCCAGCGTCTCGTCCTCGGCCCGCCAGACGGTGCCCATGCCGCCGCGCCCGAGCACCTCTCCGAGCCGGTAGCGGTCCGCCAGCAGTCGGCCGGTCGGTTCCTGCGGCTGCGTCATCGGTGCGCTCTCCCCATGGTGTTGCGGCCCTCGGCGGGCGCCCCGCCGCGACCTGACGGCGTGTCGGACCGCCGAGGGTGGCGGTCGCACGCCGGACACCCATCATCCCCTGTCCCGTCCCGTCCCGGCCACCCGCCCCC
Source organism: Kitasatospora sp. NPDC001540 (assembly GCF_042894345.1). NCBI lineage: Bacteria > Bacillati > Actinomycetota > Actinomycetes > Kitasatosporales > Streptomycetaceae > Kitasatospora > Kitasatospora sp. NPDC001540. The sequence goes on along the minus strand of NZ_JBIAVO010000027.1, from coordinate 97,923 downwards.
CTGGCCGTGGCCGTGCCGTCGGCGGCTCCGGGGCCCGCCACCCGCCGACATCCGGAAGGGCCCCCGCCGTCGCGTGACGGCGGGGGCCCTTCCGGCTCCAACGGGGCGGTCAGCGGGCGGGGTTGACCGTGACCTCGACCCGCTGGAACTCCTTGAGCTCGGTGTAGCCGGTGGTGGCCATCGCCCGGCGCAGCGCGCCGAACAGGTTCATGGTGCCGTCGGGGGTGTGCGACGGGCCGGCCAGGATCTGCTCGGTGGTGCCGACGGTGCCCAGGTGGACCCGCTTGCCGCGCGGCAGCTCCTCGTGGACGGCCTCCATGCCCCAGTGGTAGCCCCGGCCGGGCGCGTCGGTGGCGCGGGCCAGCGCGGCGCCGATCATCACCGCGTCCGCGCCGCAGGCGACGGCCTTGGGGATGTCGCCGCTGTAGCCGACGCCGCCGTCCGCGATCACGTGCACGTACCGGCCGCCGGACTCGTCCATGTAGTCGCGGCGGGCGGCCGCGACGTCCGCCACGGCGGTCGCCATCGGCACCTGGATGCCCAGCACGCCCCGGGTGGTGTGCGCGGCGCCGCCGCCGAAGCCGACCAGCACGCCGGCCGCGCCGGTGCGCATCAGGTGCAGCGCGGCGGTGTAGGTGGCGCAGCCGCCGACGATCACCGGCACGTCCAGCTCGTAGATGAACTGCTTCAGGTTCAGCGGCTCGGCCGCGCCCGAGACGTGCTCGGCGGAGACGGTGGTGCCGCGGATGACGAACACGTCGACCCCGGCGTCCACCACGGTCTTGGAGAACTCGGCGGTGCGCTGCGGCGAGAGCGCCGCGGCGGTCACGACGCCCGAGTCACGGACCTCCTTGATCCGCTCCTTGATCAGCTCGGCCTTGATCGGCTCCGCGTACACCTCCTGCAGGCGCCGGGTCGCCGCCGCCTCGTCGGTGATGGAGGCGATCTCCTCCAGCAGCGGCCGCGGGTCCTCGTACCGCGTCCACAGGCCCTCCAGGTTCAGCACGCCCAGGCCGCCCAGCTGCCCGATCGCGATGGCCTGCTGCGGCGACACCACGCTGTCCATCGGCGCGGCCAGGAACGGCAGTTCGAACCGGTAGGCGTCGATCTGCCAGGCGATCGAGACCTCCTTCGGGTCACGCGTACGGCGGCTGGGGACGACGGCGATGTCGTCGAAGGAGTACGCCCGGCGGCCGCGCTTGCCTCGCCCGATCTCGATCTCAGTCACTTCGAGCCCTTCTGCTGCTTTCCATCTCCCGACCGGGTCCCCCCGGCCACGCCCCCAAGTATCCCGTACCGGGCCCGCCCGCCCCGCCAGGGGCGCACCCGCTCCCCCCGGAACAGCGGAGATCCGCCCGGCCCGCAGCGAGCTGCGGGCCGGGCGGATCCGTGCGGGAGGACGCTCAGCGCGCGTTGTAGTTCGGCGCCTCGACGGTCATCTGGATGTCGTGCGGGTGGCTCTCCTTGAGGCCGGCCGAGGTGATCCGGACGAACCGGCCCTTGGTCTGCATCTCCTCGATGTTCGCCGCGCCCACGTAGCCCATGGTCTGGCGCAGGCCGCCGACCAGCTGGAACAGCACCGCGGACAGCGGGCCGCGGTAGGGCACCTGGCCCTCGATGCCCTCGGCGATCAGCTTCTCGTCGGAGGACACCTCGGCCTGGAAGTAGCGGTCCTTGGAGAAGGACTTCGCCTGCCCGCGGGTCTGCATCGCGCCCAGCGAGCCCATGCCGCGGTACGACTTGAACTGCTTGCCGTTGATGAAGAGCAGCTCGCCGGGCGACTCCTCGCAGCCGGCCAGCAGCGAGCCGAGCATCACGGTGTCGGCGCCGGCGCACAGCGCCTTGCCGATGTCGCCGGAGTACTGCAGGCCGCCGTCGCCGATGATCGGGACGCCCGCGTCCTGGCAGGCCTGGGCGGCCTCGTAGATCGCGGTGACCTGCGGGACGCCGACGCCCGCGACCACCCGGGTGGTGCAGATCGAGCCGGGGCCGACGCCGACCTTCACGCCGTCCACGCCCGCGTCGAGCAGCGCCTGGGCGCCGTCCCGGGTGGCGACGTTGCCGCCGACCACGTCGACCGGCACGGCGGCCTTGATCTTGGAGATCCAGGACAGCGCGTTGTGCGAGTGCCCGTGCGAGGTGTCGACGACCAGGAAGTCCACGCCCGCGCCGACCAGCGCCTGGGCGCGGTCGAAGGCCTCGGCGGAGGCGCCGACGGCGGCACCCACCAGCAGTCGGCCCTCGGAGTCCTTGGCGGCGTTCGGGTACTTCTCGGCCTTGACGAAGTCCTTGACGGTGATCAGGCCCTTGAGCCGGCCCTCGTCGTCGACCAGCGGCAGCTTCTCGATCTTGTGGCGGCGCAGCAGGGCCACCGCGTCCTCGGCGGAGATGCCGACCTTGCCGGTGATCAGCGGCATCGGGGTCATGATGTCGGCGACCTTGCGGCTGCGGTCGGTCTCGAAGGCCATGTCGCGGTTGGTGACGATGCCCAGCAGCTTGCCCTCCGGCGTCGCCACCGGCACGCCGGAGATCCGGAACCGGGCGCACAGCGCGTCGGCCTCGGCCAGCGTCGCCTCCGGGCCGACCGTGATCGGGTCGGTGACCATGCCGGACTCGGAGCGCTTCACCAGGTCGACCTGGTTGACCTGGTCCTCGATCGAGAGGTTGCGGTGCAGGACGCCGACGCCGCCCTGGCGGGCCATCGCGATCGCCATCCGCGACTCGGTGACCTTGTCCATCGCCGCCGACAGCAGCGGGATGTTGACCCGCACGTTCCGGGAGATCCGCGAGGAGGTGTCGACCTGGTTGGGCAGCACCTCGGAGGCCCCGGGCAGCAGCAGGACGTCGTCGTACGTGAGTCCGAGCATCGCGAACTTCTCGGGTACGCCGGCGGCGTTGTAAGACATGGGGAACCTTCCGTGGCGGGCCGTCGTTCTGCGCACGGGCGCCCGGCTGTCATCGGCCGCCAAGACGCCCGGCAACTGGAGGAACCTCCAACGGAACCCCGCGCGCACCGGAGAAACTTTGGCGACCCGACCAGGCGCCGATACCCCATGGTACTGGTGACGCGGGGTAGGTCGTCGCGCCCTCTTGACAACGCCCGACCGCCCGCGCTTCTTCCGCGCGCGGCCCGCCCGTCGTCCACGCGCGTCCAGCAGCGCGGACGGTGAGCGGGCCGGGGCTCAGCCGCTCTCCTCCGCCAGCGCCCGCAGCCGCGACAGCGCCCGGTGCTGGGCGACCCGCACCGCGCCGGGCGACATCCCGAGCACCTCGCCGGTCTCCTCCGCCGACAGCCCGTCCGCCACCCGCAGCAGCACCAGCTCGCGCTGACGGGCCGGCAGGTACGACAGCAGCTCCTTGATCCACTCGGCGTCGCTGGAGAGCAGCGCCCGCTCCTCGGGGCCGAGCGAGTCGTCCGGCGTCTCCGGCAGGTCGTCCGGCGGGATCACGGTCGAGCCGGGCCCGCGCATCGCGGCCCGCTGCAGGTCGGCGATCTTGTGCGCGGCGATCCCGTAGACGAAGGCCTCGAACGGACGCCCGGTGTCCCGGTAGCGGGGCAGCGCGCAGAGCACCGCGACGCAGACCTCCTGGGCCACGTCGTCCACGTGGTGCCGGGCCCCGCCGGGTAGCCGCACCAGGCGGCCGCGGCAGTAGCGCAGCGCCAGCGGGAGCACGTAGCCGAGCAGCGCCTCGATCGCCGGGCCGTCCCCGCGGACCGCCGCCGCGACCAGTTCGGCCACCTCCGGCGACGTCCCCGCGCCGAGGACGGGCGGGCGGGGCGCCGCTCCCGACGGGTCGTCGAATCCGGCCGCCCGGTCGTCGGAGCCGCTCACCGCACCCTCCGGTGCCGACGACGGATCGGCAGCCGCACCCCCGGGGGCGGGCTGCACCGGGTCGGGCCCGGCGGCCTCCTCGTCGTCACGCATCGGTCCATGGTGCCTGGTCGGGCCGGAAAACGCGGCACCGCGTCCGGACTTGTGCATCGGAACGTTATCCGTCGCCGCGTGCACCGTGCCGCCTCCCCTGCCTGTCCGCTGGTCCCCGAGGTGCTCCACTACTCCATGGTGCAGCCTCGGGACCACAACGTCACACGTCCGAGCGAGCGCAGTTCGCGCGTCCGCTCAGCGGACCAGGCCCCAACGGAAGCCCAGCGCCACCGCGTGCGCGCGGTCCGAGGCGCCCAGCTTCTTGAACAGCCGCCTGGCGTGCGTCTTCACGGTGTCCTCGGACAGGAACAGCTCGCGGCCGATCTCGGCGTTGGAACGGCCGTGGCTCATCCCCTCCAGCACCTGGATCTCACGGGCCGTCAGGGTCGGCGCGGCGCCCATGTCCGGGCTGCGGAGCCGACGCGGCGCCAGGCGCCAGGTCGGGTCGGCCAGCGCCTGGGTGACGGTGGCCCGCAGCTCGGCGCGCGAGGCGTCCTTGTGCAGGTAGCCGCGGGCCCCGGCGGCGACCGCGAGGGCCACCCCGTCCAGGTCCTCGGCGACGGTGAGCATGATGATCCGGGCGCCCGGGTCGGCCGACAGCAGTCGGCGGACCGTTTCGACCCCGCCGAGGCCGGGCATCCGGACGTCCATCAGAACGAGATCGGAACGGTCGGCCACCCAGCGGCGGAGGACCTCCTCACCGTTCGTCGCAGTGGTCACCCGGTCCACTCCGGGCACGGTCGCCACCGCACGGCGAAGCGCCTCCCGGGCGAGCGGGGAATCGTCGCAGACGAGTACGGATGTCATGACCGTCCTCCGCAGCTGATCCGCGTCACGTTGAGCCTCCTGGCTGGTACGAACCTCTCCGACACGGCCCCGGTACGGACCCGTTCCGATCGCCTCGCTGCGCGACCGTCCCCGATGTCCCGTGCCCTCTGACCGCCTCCGTACATCCAACGACCGTCACTCGAATGAGTTACGGCTTCACCTCCATCTCCACCACTGTACGTGGCCAACCCATCACGCAGGAGCCACCTCGCGGTGCACGCGCCGCTCTTTTGTGCAGCTCGCACGCGGTGTCCGCGTCCTGCGCGCCCTCCGGGGGCGGTCCGCGCCCGGTCGGACACCCGATCGGTGCAGCATTCGGGTTCAAACCTATTGCCCCTTTTGTCCGTTTTTATAGCTTCTGTCAGGTCATTGACTGATTCGCTGGACTGTGGGTGACTTGTCCGTGTAGTGGGCGTAAGTCATATTTCCAGGTGTCCGTACCGGCCCCGTGCAGCCTCGCCGCAACGACCGCGACCGAGGAGCCCGGCCCCGAGCCATGAAGGGAACGTGCCATGGCAGATTTCTCCCGCCTCCCCGGCCCCAACGCAGATCTCTGGGACTGGCAGCTCTCCGCAGCCTGCCGCGGCGTGGACAGTTCGCTGTTCTTCCACCCCGAGGGCGAGCGCGGCGCGGCCCGGACCTCCCGCGAGACGAGCGCCAAGGAGGTCTGCATGCGCTGCCCGGTGCGCGCCCAGTGCGCGGCCCACGCCCTGGCCGTCCGCGAGCCCTACGGGGTGTGGGGCGGCATGACCGAGGACGAGCGCGAGGAGCTGCTCGGCCGCTCGCGCAACCGGCTGGCCGAGGTGCCGCTGGCCATGCCGCAGACCATCCGCCGCTGAACCCCGCCCGCCCCCGCCCCGCCGCGGCCGTCCCCGCCGCAGCGGAACGCACCGCGCGGACGCGTCGCCCGCCCGTCCCCGGCGGCCGCCGCGCTCAGCGGGCGGCGGCCGCCGCCGCGAGCTGCTCCAGCATCAGCGCCACCGCCGGAACCCCCACCAGGTCCGGCAGGGTCAGCGCCACCACCTCGCGCCGGGCCGGCTCCCCCGACGCCACCCGCACCGGCACCGCCGCCGCACCCGGGTGCCGCACCGACTCCAGCGCCAGCCCCGGCAGCACCGCCACCCCCAGGCCCGCGCCCACCAGGCCCACCACCGCCGGGTAGTCGTCCGTCGCGAACTCGATCGACGGCGCGAAGCCCGCGTCCGCGCACAGCTCCACCAGGTGGCCCCGGCACTGCGGGCAGCCCGCGATCCACTGCTCCCCCGCCAGCTCGGACAGGTCCACCGGCGCGTCCTCGCCGCGGTCCGCGAGCGGGTGCCCGGCCGGGACCAGGCCCACCAGCGGGTCGTCCAGCAGCGGGCGCACCACCAGCTCCGACCAGTCGTTCGCGGCCGCCGTCGCCGCCGCCTCCAGCGCCGCCTCGGCCCGCGCCTCGCGCAGCGTCGCGTGCGGGGACGGCAGGCTCAGCCCGCCCTGCGAGTCCGGGTACCGGAACGCCAGCGCCACCTCGCACTCCCCGCCGCGCAGCATCGCCAGCGCCTGGGTCGGCTCCGCCTCCACCAGCGAGACCCGCACCCCCGGGTGCGCCGCCCGCACCTGCGCCACCGACCGCGGCACCAGCGTCGAGCTCGCCGTCGGGAACGAGACCAGCCGCACCCGGCCGGCCCGCAGCCCGGCGATCGCCGCGACCTCCTCCTCGGCGGCCGACAGCCCGGCGAGGATCCCGTCCGCGTGCCGCAGCAGCACCCGCCCGGCCTCGCTCAGCTGCATCTCCCGCCCGGCCCGCACCACCAGCGGGGTGCCCACCGCCTTCTCCAGCGCCTTCATCTGCTGGCTCACCGCGGGCTGCGTGCACCCCAGCTCCCGCGCCGCGGCGGAGAACGACCCGGTCCGGGCGACGGCGTGCAGGACACGGAGGTGGCGGGCTTCGATCACGCCGTCAACTGTACGGAACCCGCTGCGCGCCCCGCGCACGCGAAGGGGCGCGGGGAACCGGCGGTCCGAGCCCGGCACCACGGGGGTGCCCGGTCGGTCGCGCGGTTCCTCGCGCCCCTGGTTTCGCCTCTCGCCGCCTCAACGGCTAGCGGCTAGCGCCTCAGTGGCTGTGGCCGTGGCCGCCGTGCGAGTGGCCGTGGCCCGCGGCCTCCTCCTCTTCCTTCTTCTCCACCACGAGGGTCTCGGTGGTGAGCAGCAGGGAGGCGATGGAGGCGGCGTTCTCCAGGGCGGAGCGGGTGACCTTGACCGGGTCGATGACGCCGGCCTTGACCAGGTCGCCGTACTCGCCGGTGGCGGCGTTGTAGCCCTGGCCCGCGTCCAGCTCGGCGACCTTGGAGGTGATGACGTAGCCCTCCAGGCCGGCGTTCTGGGCGATCCAGCGCAGCGGCTCGGCGAGCGCCTTGCGGACCACGGCGACACCGGTGGCCTCGTCGCCGGACAGGCCGAGGCCGTCCGCCAGGACCTTCGCGGCGTGGACGAGCGAGGCGCCACCACCGGCGACGATGCCCTCCTCGACCGCGGCGCGGGTCGCGGAGATGGCGTCCTCCAGGCGGTGCTTGCGCTCCTTGAGCTCGACCTCGGTGGCCGCGCCGACCTTGATCACGCAGACGCCGCCGGCCAGCTTGGCGAGGCGCTCCTGGAGCTTCTCGCGGTCCCAGTCGGAGTCGGTGTTGGCGATCTCGGCCTTGATCTGGGCGACCCGGCCGGCGACCTCGGCGGAGTCACCGGCGCCGTCGACGACGATGGTCTCGTCCTTGGTGACGGTGATCCGGCGGGCGGTGCCGAGCACGTCCAGGCCGACCTGGTCGAGCTTGAGGCCGACCTCCTCGGAGACGACCTGGCCGCCGGTGAGGGTGGCGATGTCGCCGAGGATGGCCTTGCGGCGGTCGCCGAAGCCGGGGGCCTTGACCGCGACCGCGTTGAAGGTGCCGCGGATCTTGTTGACCACCAGGGTGGAGAGGGCCTCGCCGTCGACGTCCTCGGCGATGATCAGCAGCGGGCGGGAGCCGCCGGCCTGCAGGACCTTCTCCAGCAGCGGCAGGAGCTCCTGGATGGAGGAGATCTTGCCCTGGTTGATCAGGACGTACGGGTCCTCCAGGATCGCTTCCTGGCGCTCCGCGTCGGTGACGAAGTACGGCGACAGGTAGCCCTTGTCGAACTGCATGCCCTCGGTGAACTCGAGCTCGACGCCGAAGGTGTTGGACTCCTCGACGGTGATCACACCGTCCTTGCCGACCTTGTCGATCGCCTCGGCGATCAGCTCGCCGACCTGGGTGTCCTGGGCGGAGAGGGAGGCGACGGCGGCGATGTCGTCCTTGCCGTCGATCTCGCGGGCCACCGAGAGCAGGTGCTCGGAGACGGCGGCGACGGCCTTGTCGATGCCCTTCTTCAGGGCGGCCGGGCCGGCGCCCGCGGCCACGTTGCGCAGACCCTCGTTCACCAGGGCCTGGGCGAGCACGGTGGCGGTGGTGGTGCCGTCGCCCGCGACGTCGTTGGTCTTGGTGGCGACCTCCTTGACCAGCTGCGCGCCGAGGTTCTCGTACGGGTCGTCGAGCTCGACCTCGCGGGCGATGGTCACACCGTCGTTGGTGATGGTCGGGGCGCCGAACTTCTTGTCGATGACGACGTTGCGGCCCTTGGGGCCGATGGTCACCTTGACCGTGTCGGCCAGCTTGTTGACACCGCGCTCCAGCGAGCGGCGGGCGTCCTCGTCGAACTGCAGGGTCTTCGCCATGGTCCCGTTTCCTCAGGGGTTCAGTCTGCGTACGTGGAGCAACAACCGCGCCCCGGGCCCCTGTCGGTGCGACACGGATCCGGGGCGGGGCTGGGACGTCTTTACTGCGCGGACGTCTTACTTCTCGATGATCGCGAGGACGTCGCGGGCCGAGAGGACGAGGTACTCCTCGCCCTGGTACTTCACCTCGGTGCCGCCGTACTTCGAGTACAGGACGATGTCACCGACGGCGACGTCGAGCGGCAGACGCTGGCCGTCCTCGAAGCGGCCCGGGCCGACGGCCAGGACGACGCCCTCCTGGGGCTTCTCCTTGGCGGTGTCCGGGATCACCAGGCCGGAGGCGGTGGTGGTCTCGGCGTCGAGCGGCTGGACCACGATGCGGTCCTCGAGCGGCTTGATGGCAACCTTGCTGCTGGTGGTCACGTCCGAGCTCCCCTTCGGAGATTACGGGGTTGTCTAACAGGTAGGTGGCGAATGTTCGCGGCCGCCGTCGCGGGGGTCGGACGCGCTTCATCGCGTTAGCACTCTCCATGGGGGGAGTGCCAGGTATGACCTTAGGACGCCGTTAGCACTCAGTCAACCAGAGTGCCAACGACGTCGCGGTCGAGTTTCCGTTCGACCCGGGTGCCGACCCGGCTCCTTCCGAGTACGGCTACTCAGGCGGCGGTCCGGATCCCCCGCCAGGCTCGGCCCATGACGACGACACGACCTCCGGTGGGACGGGACGCGTTCCACGCGGTGTGGCTGACGGCCCTGTCGGTGCCGCTGCTGTGCGCGGTGCCCTACGCGCTCATGCTGGTGGTGTTCGCGGTGAGCGCGGCGTCGGAGCGCGGGGGCGGGGCCGGGGCGCTGGTGGCGCTGGGCGTCGCGGTGGCGGTGGTGGGGGTGGCGGTGCCGGCGGTGGCGGTGGTGGTGACCGCCCGGCGGGGCTACCGGATCGCGCCGCTGTCGGTGGGGCTGGCCGCCCCCGCGCTGGTCGCGGCGGTGTTCGCGGTGCTGGCGCACTGATCCGAGCCGGGACAATGGTGCGGTGGAGATCGAGTCGTTCCGGGCGCTGCTGACCGAGCAGGGGCAGGCGCTGCTGGCCGAGTTGCAGGGGTTCACGGCGGAGCGGGAGCTGGCGCTGGCGACCGCGCTGCGGCGGGAGCACCCGGCGGAGCTGGTGCGGGCGGCGTTCGAGCAGGCCCGGCTGCGGCAGCGGGCGGAGGCGAAGTTCGGGGCGGACGCCGCGTCGATGTACTTCACCCAGCCCGGGGTGGAGCAGGCGACCCGCCGTTCGGTGGCCGAGTGGCGGGCGGGTCGGTTCGCGGCGCTGGGGGTGCGGCGGCTGGCCGACCTGTGCTGCGGGATCGGCGGGGACGCGGTCGCGCTGGCCCGGGCCGGGATCGCGGTGCTGGCGGTGGACCGGGACGAGCTGACCTGCGAGGTGGCGCGGGCGAACGCGGCGGCGCTGGGCGTGGCGGAGCTGGTGGAGGTGCGCCGGGCGGACGTCGCGGACGTGGACACCGCGGGCTTCGACGCGGTGTTCACCGATCCGGCGCGGCGCACCTCGCGCGGCCGGGTGTTCGACCCCGAGGCGTACTCGCCGCCGCTGTCCTGGGCGGTGCGGGCGGCCCGCAGCGCCCCGTTCGGGGCGTTGAAGGTGGCGCCGGGGATCCCGCACGAGCTGGTCCCGGAGGGCGCCGAGGCGGAGTGGGTGTCGGACCGGGGCGAGGTGAAGGAGGCGGTGCTGTGGTTCGGCACGGCCGCCGCCGAGCCGTACCGGGCGACGCTGCTGCCGGGCCCGCACTCGCTGTCCGGCGGCGCGCTGCCCGACCCGCCGGTGGGCCCGGTGGGCCGCTACCTGTACGAGCCGGACGGCGCGGTGATCCGGGGCCGGATGGTGGCCGAGGTGGTGGCGGCGGTGAACGGGCGGCTGATCGACCCGATGATCGCGTACGTCACCTCGGACGAGCTGCGGCCGACCCCGTACGCGCAGGCGTACGAGCTGACCGAAGTGCTGCCGTTCCAGGTCAAGCGGTTGAAGGCACTGGTGAAGGAGCGCCGGATCGGCACCGTGGTGGTCAAAAAGCGCGGGGCGTCGGTGGTGCCGGAGGAGCTGCGGCGGCAGCTGAAGCCGGCCGGGCCGAACGCGGTGACGGTGATCGTGGCCCGCACCGCGGCCGGCCCGGTGATGATGCTGGGTCAGCCGGTGGGCCCGGCCACGTAGTCGTCGAGGCGGGCGACGGCAAAGCCCTGCTCCTGGATCCGGTTGAGCAGTTCGGCGAACATCTGGGTCATGGTCTCGCCCTTGAGCTCGGACGGGCCGCGGAAGTGGGCGAGGATGATGTCGCCGTTGCGGAGCTTCTTGTCGGCGGCCTGGTACTGCATGTCGTGGATCTGCATGGACTCGCGCCACAGCACGACGGCGCGCGGCCCGCACTCCTGGACGGCGGTGTTCAGGGTCGGGGTGTTGGCGCCGTCGCCGTAGGGCGGGCGGAACAGGTACGGGGCGGTGCCGTACTGCTCGGTGAGGGCCGCCTGGTCGTCGCAGACCTGCGACTTCTGCTGGGCGGCCGGGAGCTTGCTCATCACCGGGTGGCTGACGGTGTGGTTCTGGATGCTGTTGCCGAGCGCCTGCAGCGGCTTGAAGTAGGCGTAGTCGTTCTTGACGATGTCCTTGGTCAGGAACATCGTGATCGGCACCTTCAGCTCGGTGAGCATCTCGACGAACTTCGGGTCCTTCTCGGCCCCGTCGTCGATGGTGACGAACACGACCTTGTCGCCGGTGGGGACGTCGCTGAACACCGGTACGGGGCCGGACCTGGTGAGCTTGACCGGCCGGTCGGCGGGCGGCGCGGGCGCCTTGGGCAGCGGCTTGACGCCCCACTTCGCCCAGGTGGCCTCGCTGACCGCCTGCTGCGCGGGCGCCGAGGGGGCGCCGGAGGCGGAGGCGGCCGGGGAGGCGGCGGCGACCGGCTTGGCCGGGACGGGCCGGGAGTCGGCGGGCCCCGATCCGCTGCTGCACCCGCTGGCCGCCAGCAGCACCGCGAGGGCACCCGCCCCGTACCCGATCCGTACCCGCTGCATCACCGATGTCCCCCGCTCGTCCTCGACACGCGTGTCGATAATAGGACTAACGGGGGTGGTCTCTCGGTTGCTACCCCGCGTCCGTGCGGGTGAAGGTCCAGCGGTGCACCGGACGGGCCAGCAGCCCGGCGGGGGGCTCCGGCACCGGCACCGGCTCGCCCTCCCACAGCGCGATCAGCAGCACCCGGTCGCCCGGCGCGGTGAACAGCTCCACCCGCTCCAGACCGGCCGCCGCGCGCACCGCGGGCAGCGCGAACTCCCGGGCCCAGGCGTGCAGTTCACCGCCCCGGCCGTCCACCGCCCGGGCCTCCCACATCGCCGCCAGGGTCACTTCAGCGCCTCGTGCGCGTGCGCGTGGACGTGCCCGTGCCCGTCGCCCGGCACGTGGGTCTCGGTGACCGGCAGCGAGGAGTCCGCCGACAGGTCGAAGGAGGAGGGCGTGCGGTCCCGCCACACCATCTCGGCGCCGAGCGCCGCCACCATCGCGCCGTTGTCGGTGCACAGGCCCGGCCGCGGCACCCGCAGCACGATGCCCGCCCTGTCGCAGCGCTGCTGCGCCATCTCGCGCAGCCGCGAGTTCGCCGCCACGCCGCCGCCGATCATCAGGTGGTCGACGCCGTTGTCCTTGCACGCCCGCACCGCCTTGCGGGTCAGCACGTCGGTGACCGCCTCCTGGAAGGACGCCGCGACGTCCGCCACCGGCACCGGCTCCCCCGCCCGCCGCTTGGCCTCCACCCAGCGCGCCACGGCCGTCTTCAGGCCGGAGAACGAGAAGTCGTACGCCGGGTCCCCGGCGTTGTTCAGCCCGCGCGGGAAGGCGATCGCCGAGCCGTCGCCCTCCTTGGCCATCCGGTCCACCACCGGCCCGCCCGGGAAGCCCAGCCCGAGGACGCGCGCCACCTTGTCGAACGCCTCGCCCGCCGCGTCGTCGATGGTCGCGCCCAGCGGCCGCACGTCGGAGGTGATGTCACCGCTGAGCAGCAGCGAGGAGTGCCCGCCCGACACCAGCAGCGCCATCGTCGGCTCCGGCAGCCGGCCGTGCTCCAGCTGGTCCACGCAGATGTGCGAGGCCAGGTGGTTCACCCCGTACAGCGGCTTGTCCAGTGCCCACGCGTACGCCTTGGCCGCGCTCACGCCCACCAGCAGCGCGCCCGCCAGGCCCGGGCCCGCGGTGACGGCGATGCCGTCCAGGTCGCTCGCCTTCACCCCGGCGGTTTCCAGCGCCCGCCGGATGGTGGGGACCATCGCCTCCAGGTGCGCCCGGCTGGCGATCTCCGGCACCACGCCGCCGTACCGGGCGTGGTCGTTGACGCTGGAGGCGACCGCGTCGGCCAGCAGCGTGGTGCCGCGGACGATGCCGACGCCGGTCTCGTCGCAGGAGGTCTCGATGCCGAGGACGAGGGGTTCGTCAGCCATTGTGATGATCCTTCAGATCGCTTGCGTCACTTGCGTCACTTGCCAGGTGGTCCAGACGCATCACCAGTGCGTCCACGTTGGCGGGCTGGTAGTAGCCCCGCCGGATCCCGACCGGCTCGAACCCGAACCGCTCGTACAGCCGCTGCGCGCGCGGGTTGTCCACCCGCACCTCCAGCAGCGTCTCCGTGCAGCCGCGCCGGACCGACTCCCCCGTCAGCTCCGCCAGCAGCAGCGCCCCGAGCCCCGCCCCCTGGTGCTCCGGGGCCACCGCGATCGTCTGCACGTCGCCGTCCGTCCCGACCGCCATCAGCCCGGCGTACCCGACGACCGCGCCGCTCCCGTCCACGGCCACCACGTAGTGCCGGCTGCCGCCCGGGTGCGCCTCCGCCAGCTCCGACCAGTACATCCCGCGCGACCACGCGTCCTCGGGGAACAGCTGGTGCTCCAGCGCCATGACCGGCTCGATGTCCCACCACCGCATCGGGCGCAACGCGTACCTAGCCACGCCGACCGGCCGTTCCGGCCGGGGCGCGGCGCGCACCTGCGGTCATGCCGGGAGCACCGCCTTGTAGCCCGCGGGCACCTGCGCGTCCGGCCGCCGCAGGTACAGCGGCACGTTCGGCAGCAGGGCGCGGCCCGCGGCCAGCTCGCGGACGGCGAAGTCGGCCAGGGCGCCCGCCGAGACGTGCTCGGGGCCGCTGGCCGCGGGCAGCGCGTACAGCAGGGCGCCCGCGCCGACCGTCCGCTCGCCGGGGTCGATCTCCGCCGGGCGGTCCACCGCGGGGCCGCTCAGCCGGGCGCCGTCCGCGCCGTACGAGGCCCAGTAGACCTCCTTGCGGCGGGCGTCCGTCGCCACCGTGAACGCCCCGTCCAGGCCCTCGGTGCGGGCCTGGTGGGCGATCGCGTCGAGGGTGCAGACGCCGTGCACAGGCAGGCCGAGCGTGTCGCCGAGGGCGGCGGCGGTGACCAGGCCGACCCGCAGGCCGGTGTACGGGCCGGGGCCGACGCCGACCGCGAGGTCGGTCAGCTCGCGCTTGTCCACGCCCGCGTCGCGCAGGACGGCGGCGACGGTGGGCAGCAGCAGTTCGCCGTGCCGCCGGGCGTCGACCTCGTAGGACTCGGCGAGCACCCGTTCGCCGTCGTGGACGGCGGCGGTGACGGCGGGGGTGGCGGTGTCGAAGGCGAGGAGGAGCACGGGTTCAAGGTTAGAGGGTCCGGCGCGGCGGCCCGCACCGCGCCCGTCCCCGCCCGCGGCCCGGCGGCCCGGCGGCCACGGCCGGGAACACACGATCGCCAAGAGGCCGGAACGGCGGACCGCACCTGGCACGATGGGCTTCGCTGAGGTCGATGCGGTGCGGCGCGGAACGTGGAGGAGCAGACGTGGCGAAGCTGGGTCCTGGTGCGGTGGTCGGCGGGCTCACCCTGGGCGCCCTGGCGGTGATCGGGCTGCTGGCCTTCCAGGCGAACGGCGCGGCATCGCGCGCGGTCGCGGCCGCGCCGTCCGCGTCGAGCGCCGCTCCCTCGGCCTCCGCCCCGGAGAGCGGCCGGCCGACCGCGCCACCGCTGCCCGCCGAGTCCGGCTCGGGTCTGCGGGTGGTGTACTCGCTGCAGCAGCAGCAGGTGTGGCTGGTCGACCCGAAGAAGCCGACCCCGGTGGTGGCCTCGTTCAAGGTGGTGCCGGGCAACACCCTCCCGCCGGTGGGCACCTACAGCGTCGCCAGCCGGACCGCGGCGGGCACCGGCACCGACGGGCGGCAGATCGAGCACGTGGTGCGGTTCGCCCAGCAGTCGGGCACGGTCTTCGGCTTCAGCGCGCTGGTGGACGAGAAGGCCCCGGCCCCGTCGCTGGACCCGAAGACGAAGACCGGCGGCATCCGGGCCACCCGGGCGGACGGCCAGCTGATCTGGGACTTCGCGCCGGCCGGCACCCGGGTGGTCGTGGTCGCCTGACCCCGCACGCCCGCACGCCCCGCACGGGAGCGCTACGCGGCAGCGGCGGCGTCGCGCTCCGGCGGGGTGGAGACGGCCTCGGCGGCCCGGCAGGACGCCAGCAGGGCGCGCATCGGCACGGGCGTCGCGGCGACGCGCTCCGGCCCGGCCCCGGCGGCTCCAGTGGTTCCGGTGGTTCCGGCGGCTCCGGTGGTTCCGGCGGCTCCGGTGGTTCCGGCGGCCGGAGTCCGCTCCGGGCGGTCCTCGGTGTTCGTGGGGGGTGTGCTCGGCATCGGGCGCCTCCCTAGTTAGGCATACCTAACCTGCTGTCGCCATCCCATCACGCCCGCCCGGTGCGCCGCAACCGTTTCCCGACAGGGTGTCGGAAACCCGGGTCAGTTCTCACCCAATCCGGTGAGGTCCGCACCGTCCCAGCGAGCGCCCAGCCCGGTGAGGACGACCCGCCGCCCGTCCGACTCCTCGTCCAGCGCCCCCACCGCCTCGCCGCCGAGGGTCCGCTCGATCCGGACCTCCAGCCGGTCCTCGGAGAGCTCCTCGACCTTGCCCTCGCCCCACTCGACGACCACCACCGACTCGGGCAGCGACACGTCCAGGTCGAGGTCCTCCATCTCCTCCAGCCCGCCGCCCAGCCGGTACGCGTCCACGTGCACCAGGGCGGGGCCGCCGGTCAGCGAGGGGTGCACCCGGGCGATCACGAAGGTCGGCGAGGTGACCGCGCCGCGCACGCCCAGGCCCTCGCCCAGGCCGCGGGTCAGCGTGGTCTTGCCCGCGCCCAGCTCCCCCGAGAGCAGCACCAGGTCGCCGGGGCGCAGCAGGGCGGCCAGGCGCCGGCCGAGGCCGGTCATCCGCTCCGCGGTTTCGACGGTCAGAGTGGTCTGCGAACCCATGGCGTCCTTCTTCGATCGTTGCGGCCACCCCTAAGGTGCCACACCGCGCGAAGGGCTCGGTTCAGTCCTCGGTCGGCTGCTGCGCCAGCTTCCGCACCGCGTCCGGCAGCGGGCCCGTCCCGGCGCGCTCGGCGGCGCGCTCCAGCAGCGCGGCGAGCTCGCGGTCGACGGTGCCGGGGGTCTCCAGCATCACCAGGTGTCCGGCGCCCTCGACCAGCGCCAGCCGGGAGCCGGGCAGTTCGGCGGCGATCGCTTCGGAGTACTCGGGCGGGGTCAGCAGGTCCTTCGTCCCGGCCAGGACGAGGGCGGGCAGGCCGGACAGCGCGGCCAGTGCGGCGCGCTTGTCGTGCGCGGAGAACGCCGGGTAGAACTCGGCGACCACGTCGATGGGGGTGGCGTCCAGCAGTTGGTCGGCGAACCGGGCGACCGACGGGTCGACGTCCCTGCTGCCGAAGGAGAACCGCCGGTAGAACACCGCGGCCAGGTCGGAGCCCCAGCGGCGGGTGGCCTCGACCAGTTCGACCTGGCGGCCCAGCGCCTTTATCACCCCGGGCGCGACCCGCTTGACCACCTTGGCGCCGACCGCGGGCAGGCCCAGCGGCACCGCGTCCCAGTCGCCCGCCAGGGTGCCGAGCAGCGCGACGCCGACCACCCGACCGCCGGGGCCGAACAGCTCGGGGTGCCGGTCCGCGAGCGCCATCACCGTCATCCCGCCCATCGAGTGCCCGACCAGCACGACCGGCCCCTCGGGGACGACCGCGTCCAGCACCGCCGCCAGGTCGGCGCCGAGCTGGTCGATCGAGGCGGGCTCGCCGTCCAGGTGGGTGCGGGAGCGCTCGGAGCGGCCGTGGCTGCGCTGGTCCCAGAACACGGTGCGCAGGACGCCGCGCAGCGCGGCCCGCTGGAAGTGCCAGCTGTCCTGGTTGAGGCAGTAGCCGTGGCAGAACACCACGGTGGGGCCGGGCGCCCCGTCCGCCTCGTCGACCTCCACGTACAGCCCGGTGCCGTCCGCGGCGGGCACCGTCACGGCGGTGCCGCGCAGCGTTCCGAAGCCCGCGGCCGCGTCCAGTTCCTCTCGGGCCCGCCTGCGCATCGCTCTCCCGACCGTCAGCCGTTCGATCGCCACCCCGGCGGCCGCCCCGGCCGCCAGCACGCCCAGCGAGATGCCGATCAGCCCGGCTCGGGACACCCCGCCGGAGGAGGACTCCTCAGCCATCCGTCACCCCCGCAGTCCGCCGACGTAGCGTCGCGGGACCCGGCCCCCGATCCGGGTGATGACCTCGTACGCGATGGTGCCGCAGGCCCGCGCCCAGTCCTCGGCGGTGGGCTCGCCCCGCTCCCCGGCGCCGAACAGCAGCACCTCCTCGCCGACCTCCGGCGCGTCCCCGCCGAGGTCGACGACGAACTGGTCCATCGCGACCCGCCCGGCCACCCGGTACCAGGTCGAGCCGATCTGCACCGGGCCGGTGTTGCTGGCGTGCCGCGGCACGCCGTCCGCGTAGCCGAGCGGGACCAGGCCGAGCGTGGTCGGGCCGGAGGTCGTGTAGTGGTGCCCGTACGAGACGCCGTGGCCGCCGGGGACGCGCTTGACCAGCGCCAGCCGGGCCGCCAGCGACATCACCGGGCGCAGGCCGAAGTCGGCGGGGGCGCCGACGTCCGGGACGGGCGACAGGCCGTACATCGCCAGGCCGGGGCGGACCAGGTCGTAGTGCGACTGCGGGAGCAGCAGCGTCGCCGGGGAGTTCGCCAGGTGGCGCACCTCGGGGTCGACGCCGGAGCGCTCGGCGAACGCCAGGGCCTGCGCGAAGCCGTCCAGCTGGGCCTGGATCGAGGGGTGGCCGGGCTCGTCGGCGGCCGCGAAGTGCGACCAGACGCCGACCACCCGCAGCAGGCCGTCGGCCTGCGCCTTGACCGCGTTCTCCACCAGGTCCGGCCAGTCGTGCGGCTGGCAGCCGTTGCGGCCCAGGCCGGTGTCGGCCTTCAGGTGCACCCGGGCCGGGACGCCGGTCTCGCGGACGGCGGCGAGCAGTTCGTCCAGCGCCCACTGGCCGCTGACCGAGATGTCCACCGACTCGCGCAGCGCCCGCGCCCACGGGCCGCCCGGCGTCCACAGCCAGCACAGGATGCGGGCCTGCTCCGGGCCGATCCCGGCGGCCCGCAGCGCGAGCGCCTCCTCCGGGGTCGCCGTCCCGAGCCAGCCGGCCCCGGCCGCGACGGCCTCCCGGGCGCACCGCAGCGCGCCGTGGCCGTAGGCGTCCGCCTTGACCACGGCCATCAGCTCGGGCCCGTTGGTGCGGGCCCGCAGCGCGGCCAGGTTGTCGCGCAGCGCGGCCAGGTCGACGGTCGCCTCGGCCCGTGCCCCCTGGGCCAGGGCGGGCGTCCCGGTGGTGTTCGCAGTCGTCATCGCGTATCAGTCTCCCAGACAGCGACCGGTCCCCCCATCAGGGGCACGGCCGACCGGGCCGCACCACCCGCCTGCCCGCCCGGAGGGCGCGTACGCAGGGGCCCCGGGGAACGGCGGGCTCGGGGCTGCTGGCGGCGCACCGCCGGTGCGTGCGGTGGCTCCGGGTTCTGTTCGGGCGGCCCGAAGCAGCACGGACGCATCGGTGGGCTCCGGCCGTCGGCAGCACGGACCCGCCGTTCCCCCAGCCCCTGGACGCGCGTCCCGCTACTCCGTGAGGGACGCCCAGGCGTGGTGGAGGGCGGCGACGAGGTCGAGGGCGGTGATCGGGGCGCCCGGGGCGGCCGCGTGGCGGCCGGCCAGGCCGTGCAGGTGGGCGGCGGCGGAGGCGGCGTCCAGCGGGGAGAGGCCGGTGGCGAGCAGGGAGCCGGCCAGGCCGGAGAGGACGTCGCCGCTGCCCGCGGTGCCGAGCCAGCCGGTGCCGGTGGAGTTGACCCGGGCCCGGCCGTCCGGGTCGGCGACGACCGTGGTGGAGCCCTTGAGCAGCACGGTCGCGCCGTACCCCGCGGCGAGCCGCCGGGCGGTGCGCAGCCGCCGGGCGGCGACGGCCGTGGCGTCGGTGTCCTCGCCGAGCCCGGCGAGCAGGCGGGCGGCCTCGCCCGCGTGCGGGGTGAGCAGGACGGGGGCGGGGCGGCCGGACAGGGCGGACGGGCCGAGGCGGGCGAGTTCGGTGAGGGCGTCGGCGTCGACCAGGACGGGCACCTCGCTGTCCAGCGCCTCGCGCAGCGTCCGTTCGGCGTCCGCGCCGCCGCCCGGGCCGACCACCCACGCCTGGACCTTCCCGGCCCGGGCCGGGCCGTCCTCGGTGACCAGCGTCTCGGGGTGGCGGCGGACCACCTCCGCGGCCGCGTGCCCGGTGTAGCGCACCGCCCCGGCCCCGCCGTGCAGCGCCCCCGCGACGGCCAGCACCGCCGCCCCCGGGTAGCGGGCCGACCCGGCGGCGACGCCGACCACCCCGCGCCGGTACTTGTCGCTCTCCGCGCCGGGCACCGGCAGCAGCGCGGCCACGTCGGCGTGCTGGAGCGCCTCGACCGGGGCGGGCGGCAGGTCGAGCCCGATGCCGACCAGGTGGACCACGCCCGCGTACTGGGCGCCGGGGTCGATCAGCAGGCCGGGCTTGTGGGTGCCGAAGCAGACCGTGACGTCGGCGCGCAGCGCGGGTCCGGCGACCTCGCCGGTGTCCGGGTCGACGCCGGACGGGACGTCGACCGCGACCAGGCGGCCGCGGCGCGGCATCGTCGCGAACGGGGCGGCGGCGGGGCGCAGCGGGCCGCGGCCGCCGATGCCGACGATGCCGTCCAGCACCAGGTCGGCCCGGGTGAAGGCGTCCCGGTCGGCGGTGGGACGGCCTCCGGCGGCGAGCAGCGCGGCCAGGCCCCCGGCGTGCGCCTTCGCCGGGTCCAGCAGCAGCGCCTCGACCCGGGCCCCGCGCCGGGCCAGCCGCGCGGCCGCGAACAGGGCGTCGCCGCCGTTGTCCCCCGACCCGGCCAGCACCAGCACCCGGCTCCCGTACACCCGGGGCAGCAGCCCGGCACAGACCGCGGCCAGCCCGGCGGCGGCCCGCTGCATCAGCGTGCCCTCCGGCAGCGCGGCCATCAGTGCGGCTTCGGCGGAACGGACCTGCTCGACGGTGTGGGCGTGGCGCATGCGGTTCTCCATTCTCGACGGACGGGAAGCGACATCGGGGGCCCGGGGAACTGTCGGGCACACGGGTCGTGCGATCAGGGGCCCGGGGAACTGTCGGGCACACGGGTCGTGCAATCAGGGGCCCGGGGAACGGCGGGCTCGGGGCTGCTGGCGGTGCACTGCCGGTGCGTGCCGTGGCTCCGGGTTCTGTTCAGGCGGCCCGAAGCAGCACGGACCTTCGGTGGGTTCCGACCAGCAGCAGCTCGGACTCGCCGTTCCCCGAGCCCCTGTTGTGCATGCTCGTCTGCCGAAGAGTTCCCCGAGCCCCTGTTGTGCGTGCTCGTCTGCCGAAGAGTTCCCCGGCCCCTGCTTGCTCACCCCTCGGCGACGACCACCGCCGAGGCGACGCCCGCGTCGTGGCTGAGGGAGAGGTGCCAGGAGGTGACGCCGAGCTTGGCGGCGCAGGCTTCGACGGTGCCGGTGATGTGGAGGACGGGGCGGCCGGACTCCTCGACGCGGATTTCGGCGTCCTCCCAGTGCAGGCCGGGCGGGGCGCCGAGGGCCTTGGCGACGGCCTCCTTCGCGGCGAAGCGGGCGGCGAGGGAGGCGGTGCCGCGGCGCTTGCCGGAGGGGAGGGTCAGTTCGGCGGGGGTGAAGAGGCGCTCGGCGAGTCCGGGGGTGCGTTCCAGGGACTGTCCGAACCGTTCGATGTCCGCCACGTCGATGCCGACCCCGATGATCACCTGTGTACTCCCTCGTCCGTCCCCGGGACGGGCCGACCGCCCCGGGGATGGACGATACGCGGCTACTCGACGGTGACGGACTTGGCGAGGTTGCGCGGCTGGTCGACCTCGTGGCCCTTGGCGGTGGCCAGTTCGCAGGCGAAGACCTGGAGCGGGACGGTGGAGACCAGGGGCTGCAGGAGGGTGGGGGTGGCGGGGATCCGGATCAGGTGGTCGGCGTAGGGGACGACGGCCTCGTCGCCCTCCTCGGCGATCACGATGGTCCGGGCGCCGCGGGCCCGGATCTCCTGGATGTTGGAGACGATCTTGTCGTGCAGGATCGAGCGGCCGCGCGGCGAGGGCACCACGACGACCACCGGCAGGCCCTCCTCGATCAGGGCGATCGGGCCGTGCTTGAGCTCGCCCGCGGCGAAGCCCTCGGCGTGCATGTAGGCGAGCTCCTTGAGCTTGAGCGCGCCTTCGAGGGCGACGGGGTAGCCGACGTGCCGGCCGAGGAAGAGCACCGAGCGGGCGTCGGCCAGCGAGCGGGCCAGGGCGCGGACGGGCTCCATGGTGCCGAGCACCTGCTCGACCTGGCGGGGGGCGTCGCCGAGTTCGCGGATGACGGAGGAGATCTCGTCGCCCCACTTGGTGCCGCGGACCTGGCCCAGGTAGAGGGCGACCAGGTAGCAGGCGACCAGCTGGGTGAGGAAGGCCTTGGTGGAGGCGACCGCGACCTCGGGGCCGGCGTGGGTGTAGAGGACGGCGTCGGACTCGCGCGGGATGGTCGAGCCGTTGGTGTTGCAGATCGCCAGCACCTTCGCCCCCTGCTCGCGGGCGTGCCGCAGCGCCATCAGGGTGTCCATGGTCTCGCCGGACTGCGAGATGGCGACGACCAGGGTGCGGTCGTCCATGATCGGGTCGCGGTAGCGGAACTCGCTGGCGACCTCGACCTCGCAGGGGACGCGGGTCCAGTGCTCGATCGCGTACTTGGCGATCATCCCGGCGTGGAAGGCGGTGCCGCAGGCGACGATCACCACCTTGTCGACCTCGCGCAGCACCTGGTCGGGGATGCGCAGCTCGTCGAGGGTGAGGCGGCCGTCGGTGCCGATCCGGCCGAGGAGGGTGTCGGCGACGGCCTTGGGCTGCTCGGCGATCTCCTTGAGCATGAAGTAGTCGTAGCCGCCCTTCTCGGCGGCGGAGGCGTCCCAGTCGACGTGGTAGGCGCGGACCTCGGCGGGCGTGCCGTCGAAGTTCGTGACCGTGACGCCGTCGGGGCGCAGTTCGACGACCTGGTCCTGGCCGAGCTCGATCGCCTCGCGGGTGTGCGCGATGAACGCGGCGACGTCGGAGGCGAGGAAGTTCTCGCCGTCGCCGACGCCGACCACCAGCGGGGAGTTGCGGCGGGCGCCGACCACCGTGCCCGGGGCGTCGGCGTGCACCGCGACGAGGGTGAAGGCACCGTCGAGCTGGCGGCAGACGGTGCGCATGGCCTCGGCGAGGTCGCCGTCGTAGGCCTCGGCGAGCAGGTGGGCGACGACCTCGGTGTCGGTCTCGGAGCGGAGGGTGTGGCCCCGGTCGGCGAGGTCGGCGCGCAGCGTGGCGAAGTTCTCGATGATGCCGTTGTGGACCACCGCGACCCTGCGGTGGTCGTCCAGGTGGGGGTGGGCGTTGGCGTCGGTGGGGCCGCCGTGGGTGGCCCACCGGGTGTGTCCGATGCCCGTGGTGCCGGCCGGGAGAGGGGTTTCGGCCAGCGACTTCTCCAGGTTGACGAGCTTTCCGGCCCGTTTGTCGGTGGTGAGGAGCCACTGCCCGTCGGCCCCCCGGGTCTGGACCGCGACGCCGGCCGAGTCGTAGCCCCGGTACTCCAGCCTCCGCAGTCCCGCGATCACCACGTCCAGGGCCCCCTGGGGCCCGGTATATCCAACAATTCCGCACATGTGCGCCAGCATATGTGCGTCCGTTCGACCCCCGAGGGGTCGGATGAGCACACCGGGTGACCGACACCACAGCACCCGGCGCCCCCGGAACGGCTCACAATGGACAGCGTGCTGACCGAACTCTGTACGACGGGTGCGCCGCCCGCGCCCACTCCCTCCCCGTACGTGGATCTGGACCGCGCCGAGTGGAGCGCGCTGCGCGAGCGCACCCCGCTGCCGCTGACCGCCGAGGAGGTCGAGCGCCTGCGCGGACTCGGCACCGCCCTGGACCTCGACGAGGTCCGGGACGTCTACCTGCCGCTGTCGCGCCTGCTGAACCTCTACGTGCACGCCACCCACGAGCTGCGCGGCGCGGTCGGGAGCTTCCTCGACACGCCCGACACCGAGCGGGTGCGCACCCCGTTCATCATCGGCGTGGCCGGGTCCGTCGCGGTCGGCAAGTCCACCACCGCCCGCCTGCTGCAGGCGCTGCTGGCCCGCTGGCCCGAGCACCCGCGGGTCGAACTGGTCACCACCGACGGCTTCCTGCTGCCCAACGCGGAGCTGCGCCGCCGCGGCCTGATGGCCCGCAAGGGCTTCCCCGAGTCGTACGACCGGCGGGCGCTGATGCGCTTCGTCGCGGACGTGAAGGCGGGCAAGGACCGGGTCACCGCGCCGGTGTACTCGCACCTGGTGTACGACATCGTGCCGGACGAGCGGCTGGTGGTGGAGCGCCCCGACATCCTGATCGTCGAGGGCCTGAACGTGCTGCAGCCCGCGCTGCCCGGCACCGACGGCCGCACCAGGATGGCGGTCGCCGACTACTTCGACTTCTCGATCTACGTCGACGCCCGCACCGACGACATCGAGGCCTGGTACCTGGACCGGTTCCGCAAGCTGCGGGAGACCGCGTTCCAGGACCCGAACTCCTACTTCCGGCGCTTCACCGAGGTGCCCGAGGAGGAGGCGATGGACTACGGCCGCCAGGTCTGGCGGACCATCAACCGCCCCAACCTGCTGGAGAACGTGCTGCCCACCCGCGGCCGGGCCACCCTGATCCTCCAGAAGGGCCAGGACCACAAGGTCCGCCGGGCGCTGCTGCGCAAACTCTGACCCGGCCCCGGGAGGGCCGCCCGGCGGCCGTTTCCACAACCCTCCGGGTACCGCCGGAGAGCACTGTCCTAGGCTGGCGCGCATGATGACGCACTCGGGGAAGCGCCAGCGGCTGATCATCGCGCTCGGCGCGTTCGTTGTCTCGCTCATCGCCACGCTGCTGGCCGTCGACGCGCCGCCGGCCGCACCGGCCCCCGGGACGGGCGCGACGGCCGAACCGTCGGCGACCGCGTCCGACGGCCCCCGCGAGCTGAACATCGGCATCGCCTACGGCGACTCGCTGACCTGGAAGTCCGAGACCGAGCTCGCCGTCGCCCTGGACGACGCGGTGAACAGCCGCGCCGGTTGGATCCGGGTCGACCTGTCCTGGAACAACATCCAGCCGGACACCCCGAAGAACTACGAGTGGCAGCGCTTCGACCGGATCGCCAAGGCCGCCCAGGAGCGCCACCTCACCGTGCTCGCCACCATCGGCTACACCCCCAAGTGGGCCCGCCGCACCGGCTGCGGCGGCGACTCGTCCTGCGCCCCGGCCAACCCCGACACCTTCGCCGCGTTCGCCCGCAAGGCCGCCGAGCGGTACGCGCCGATGGGCGTGCACACCTGGGAGGTCTGGAACGAGCCGAACCTGCCGTTCTGGGCGCCCAAGCCCGACCCGGCCGCGTACACCAAGCTGCTGAAGTCCACCGCCGCCGCGCTGCGCGCCGCCGACAAGCAGGCGTACGTCGTGCTGGGCGGGCTCGCCGCGGTGTCGACCGGTCAGAACGAGGGCTACGTCTCGCAGTTCGACTTCCTGACCGCGGTCTGCGAGCTCGGCGCCAACAAGGTGGTCGACGCGATCGGCTACCACCCCTACACCTACCCGCACCTGCCCAGCGACCGGACCGACTTCGGCACCGCCTTCGAGAACATCAGCTCCACCCACGACAACCTGGTCGGGATCCTGCAGCGCTACGGCACCCCGAACCTGCCGATCTGGCTGACCGAGACCGGCGCCGCCACCAACGGCCCCGGGCAGGCCAGTGACGGGAGGACGACCCCGGCGAACGCCACCCACGTCACCGAGGACCTGCAGGCCGCCATCGCCACCGACACCGTCCCGGCCTCGGCCGCCAACCCGCACGTGAACGCCGTGTTCTGGTACTCCGACCAGGACTCCGGCACCGACAAGGACAAGGCGCACCGCTCGATGTTCTACGGGCTGCGCCGCTACGACGGCACCCCCAAGCCCGCCCTCGCGGCGTGGGGCGCGGCGGTGGCGGCCTACCGCGACGGGCTGGCGGCGGGCCGCCGCGGCCCGAGCCCGAGCGCCGGCCGCTGAGAGCCGCCCCGGCGGCCTCAGGACGCGGCGAACAGCTCCAGGTAGCGGGCCGTCAGGGCGGGCCAGGCGTAGTCGCGTTCGGCCCGGCGGCGGCCCTCCGCGCCCAGCCGGTCGGCCAGCGCGCCGTCCGCCAGCACCCGCCGCACGGCCGCCGCCAGCGCCACCGGGTCGCCCGGCGGGACGAGCAGCCCGCAGGCCCCGTCCTCCACCAGGTACGGGATGCCGCCGACCGCGGAGCCCACCACCGGGGTGCCGCAGGCCATCGCCTCGACCAGCGCCATGCCGAAGGACTCGGCCTCGGTGCGGGAGGGCAGCACCACCACCGCGGCGGTGCGCACCGCCTCCACCAGCCGGTCGCCGGTCAGCTCGCCGGTGGCCTCCACCCGGTCGGCGACGCCCAGGTCGGCGGCCAGCGCCAGGTGGTCGGGCAGGGCGTCGCCGCCGCCGACCAGGCGCAGCCGCACCGGGTCCCCGGGGTCCGCGGGCAGGTCGGCGAAGGCCCGCAGCAGCACGTCCACGCCCTTCCAGGCCGAGCTGCGGTCCATCCGGCCCACGTACAGCACGGTGCGCGGGCGGGCGGACGGCGGCGCGCCCGGGGTGAAGCGCTCCGGGTCGACGCCCGGGGTGATCCGCACCGCGTGCGGACGGCCCTCGGCCAGCGACACGGGCGACACCGCGACGAGCGTCCGGGCCCGGGCGAACACCCGCGGCAGCACGTGCCGCTCGTAGGCGCCGATCAACCGGTCCGCGAGGCCGCTGCCGGGCCCGCCCTTGCGCATCGACCCGGCGTGGTACGTCAGGACCGCGGGTCGGCGGCCCGCCAGCAGCACCGCCAGGTCACCGAGGCCGGGCACCGGGGCGTGCGCGTTGACCACCTGCGCGCCGGTGCGGCGCAGCCAGCGGCGCAGCTGCAGCGGCCACAGCGGGCTCAGCGGGGTGTTGGAGAGCTTCAGCCAGGTGCCGAGCCGCACCACCCGCACCCCGTCCTCCTCGGTGACGGTGGTGCGCAGGCCCGCGCCACTAGTGATCACCACCGCCCGGAACGCCGGGTCGGCGGCCACCGCCCGGGCCACCCGGGACGCGTAGTGCTCGACGCCGCCGATCCGCGGCGGGTAGTACGGGGCGACCACCGCGACGGTGCGCGCGCTCACCGGGCCGCCGCCGCCACCTCGGCGCGCAGCAGCGCGGTGAACTCCTCGGCGCGCGCCGAGTAGGCGGGCAACACCTCCTCCAGGTGGGCCCGGTACTCCTCGCGCTCGGCGACCAGGCGCCGCACCAGGGCGACCAGCGTGGCGGGGTCGGCGTCCTCGGTGCGCACCACCCAGCGGGACAGGTCCAGGTCGGCCATGATGCCGGAGGTCTTGTGGTCGTACTCGATCGCGATGCACGGCACCCGGGAGACCAGGCCGAAGATCACCGAGTGGAAGCGGGTGCCGAGGATGAGGTCCGCGGTCCGGTAGAGGCCGAACACCTCGTGGTGGTCGAGGGTGTCGTCGTCCAGCACGTGCAGCCTCGGCGAGGCGTCGGCGCCGCCGAGGGCGGCGGCGATCCGGCGGTTGACGAGGCGGTCGTCGTCCTGCAGGTACGCGCAGGTGACCTGCGGGACGAGCACCACGTGGCAGCCCTCGTCGAGCAGGTGCCGCACCGCGGCGGTCACCGCCTGCTCGTAGCGGTCCTGGGCGGCGCCGGTCAGCGAGCGGCGGGCCGTCACCAGCACCAGCCGGGAGTCGGCCGGGACGCCCAGCTCGGCCCGCCACGGCCGGTCGGAGGTGCCGCGGAACGCGAACGCGCTGTCCACGCCGCGCACCACCAGCGGCGCGCGGACCCCGACCTCGGCCAGGCGCTGCACGCTGATGCCCTCCCGGGCCACCACCCGTCGGCTGCGCCCCACCACGTGGCGGATCAGCAGCGCCTGCAGCCGGGTCGGGAACGGGCCGTACGACTGCGGGCCGAGGACCACCGGCACGCCGAAGCGCTGGGCCAGCCACAGCGGCAGCGCGTACAGCGCGATCGACAGGTCGGAGGCGAAGTCCTTGCGGCCGTTGAGGTAGCCGCCGCCGACCGACAGCACCAGGTCGGCGGCGGCCAGCGCCCGCACCTCGGCGCGCATCTCGGCGGGCAGCCGCCCGGCGAGGCGGCGCACCAGCCGGCCGCCGCGGGGCAGTGCGGCGAGCAGGCCGAGGCCGAAGGCCAGCAGCTTGCGGGCCGGGCGGGCCAGCCGGCCGGCCGACTCCTCGCCCGCGTAGCGGCGGATCGACCCCAGGTTGGGGACGCCGTCGAAGGTCGGCCACTGCGCCGGGTGCTCGAACCCGGCGATCGCCAGTTCGGCGTCCGGCCAGGCCCGGCGGACCTGCTCCAGGGCCACCGACAGCAGGGCGGCGTCGCCCCGGTTGCCCCGGACGAACATGTTGACGACGAGGACCCTCACCGCGTCCGCACCTCTCCGTAGTGCCGTTCGAGGGCGTCGAGGAACTCCTCGACGCCGTAGTGGTCGGCGCGGGCCGCCGAGGCCGCGCCGAGCCGGCGCAGCCGCTCCGGATCGCCGAGCAGGCCGGTCAGCGCCGCGGCCAGGGCGGCCGGGTCGCCGGGGGCGACCAGCACGCCGTTGTCCTCGCCCACGAGTTCGGGCAGGCCGCCGACCCGGGAGGCGACCAGCGGGCGCCCCAGCTGCAGGGCCTCCAGGGCGACGGTGGGGAAGTTCTCCGGCCACAGCGAGGGCAGCACCACGACGGCGGCGGCCCGGAGCCGTTCGGCGACCTGCCGCTGCTCCGCCCAGCCGGTGAACTCCACGCCGCCGCAGGGGAGTTCGCGGGCCGTCCGTTCGAGCGCGGCCCGTTCGGCGCCGTCCCCGACCACGGTCAGCCGGGCGTCCGGGAACCGCCGCCGCACCGCGTCGAACGCCTCCAGCAGCACGTGCACGCCCTTGACCCGCTCCAGCCGGCCGACGAACAGCACCTCCCGCCCGGGGGCGGGCGGCGCGGCCGCGGTCAGCCGCGGGATGCCGTTGGGCAGCACCCGCACCGGGACGCGACCGGCGTCGGCGCGCACCGCCCCGGCGAAGTACCGGCTGGGCGCCAGCAGCAGGTCGACCCGCCGCAGCCGGGGCAGGTAGGCGGGGCGCTGCAGCAGCCGCAGGTACAGCAGCCGGGCGGTGTCGGCGGCGGACAGCCGGCCGCCGGCCGCGGCGCTGGGCAGGTTCCAGCGCAGCAGGTCGCGGGTCCAGTCCTCCGGGCCGTGCACGGTCAGCACCCGGGGCAGGCCGCGGGTGGCGTCCAGCACCGACGGGCTGAACTCGCCGACGGTGTGCAGGTGCACCACGTCGGGCGGGAACTCGGCGATCTCGGCGCGCAGGTCGCGGTACGCCCGCCGGTACCAGAACTTGCGGCGCAGCCGGGCCGCCGCCGAGCCGCCGATGGCGGGCACCAGCCGGTCGGCGAACACCTCGCGGCCGTCGGCGAGCAGGTCGGTGGCGACCACCCGCACCCGGTGGCCGCGGGCACCGAGCCCCTCGGCGATCAGCCGGACGCTCTTCTCGGCGCCGCCCGCCCCGAAGCCCAGGTTGACGATCTGCAGCACCCTCACCGGACGGCCTCCGCGGTCGGCGCGGCGCTCCCCGCCGCGGGGGGCCCGGCGGCGGCGCGGCGCGGGTTGCGCTGCCGGTAGCGCCACCAGAACAGGCCGACCAGGCCGACCAGGCCGGCCGCGAGGTTGCCCGCGCCCCAGCTCCAGCCCATCCAGACCAGGCCGCGGGGCGCGGTGCGCAGCGCCGTCCCGACGGTGACCAGCACGTACACCACGTTGCCGAGCACCAGGTTGCGCAGCTGTCCGGTCAGCTTGAGGGCGAACGCCACCCAGGTGTTCAGGGCGACGGCCAGCGCGCCGACCGCGTACGCCACCAGCAGCGACCTGGCCTGGCCCGCGTACCCGGCGCCGAACAGCCGCAGCAGCAGCCCGCTGCCGAGCGCGACGGCCAGCGCGGCGGGCACCTGGACGGCGGCGATGATCGCGGCGGTGCGGCGCAGCAGGACGAAGAACCGGGACGGGTCGTTGGACGCCTCGGCGAACAGCGCCTCGCCCACCGAGAAGGACACCGCGTTCAGCAGCGCCGCGATCTGGAACGCCACGTAGTAGTAGCCGGCCGCGGCCGCGCCCAGGTGGTGCAGCACGATCAGCGGCAGCACCAGTTGCGGGAGCAGGTTGAGCAGGCTGGAGGTGTAGCTGGCCAGCGAGAACCGGAACTGCTCGCGCAGCCGGGTGCCGCGGGTGCGGAAGTCCGGCCGCCAGCCGAGTCGGCGGTGCATCACCGCGAGCGCGACCAGGGCGGCGACCACGTAGCCGCCGCCGGTGGAGCCGACCACCCCGAACACGCCGAAGCCGGCCAGCGCGACCGGCAGGGCCAGCTTGGCGGCGCCCTGCAGCAGGCCGTCCACCAGGACGTTGGTCTGCGGCATCCGGGAGCCCACGAAGATCGACTTGGTGAGCTGGTTGACCGACGCGCAGGCGCAGAACAGCACGAAGGCGGCGATCGCGACCGGGTCGTCCCGGACGAACATCAGCTTGCGCCCGTACAGCGGCAGCCCCAGCAGGTAGCCGGCCCCGACCACGCAGGAGATGCCCGCGACCAGCACCACCGCGAGGGTGAGCTGGCCGTTGCGGGCGGACTCGTCGGCGGGGAACCGCACCAGGGTGCTGTTCAGGCCGAACATGCTCAGGTAGGAGATCAGCGTGGTCGCGGAGATCAGCGAGGTCGCCAGGCCGACCTCGGAGGGCGTGTAGTAGCGGGCGACCACCACCCAGAACACGAAGCCGAGGGCGGCGGTCGTCGCCGTCGCCGCCAGCACGAAGAACGAGCTGCGGTAGACCTGGTCGGCCTTCTTGGCGTGCCGGGCCCGGCGGTGGCCGCCGCCGCCCCGGGCGGCCGGCACCGCGGGGGGCGCGCCCGCCGGACGGCCGTGCCTAGCCATCGGCGGACGCCGCGGTGGTGCTGCTCATGTCGTCCCCGCGTCCGCCGCACCGCGGTAGTGGCCGCTCAGCACGCGCACGTGCTCCTCCCAGGCGAACTGCTCCGTGGCATGGCGACGAGAGTAGTCGGCCATCGCGGCGCGCCGGTCGGCGTCCCCCGCCAGGGCGGTCAGCACGGCCCGCAGCGCGTCGGGGCGGCGCGGCACCAGCTCCACCAGGGCGCGGTCCAGCCGGTAGGGGGCGTACCCGGGGTCGTCGGTGGTGACGACCGGGAGGCCGGAGGCCATCGCCTCCTGGACGGTCAGCGGGAAGCCCTCCGCGGTGGACGGCAGCGCGAACACGTCGCAGGCCCGGTACACCCCGGCCAGCTCCTCCGCGGGGAGCGCGCCCAGCCGGTGCACCCCGGGGCGGTCCGGCACCGGCGCGCCGTCCCCGGCCAGCACCAGGTCCCAGCCGTCCGCCGGGTCGTGCGCCTCCAGCAGCAGGTCGTAGCCCTTCTTCGGGACCAGCCGCCCGGCGAACAGCACCAGCGGCCGCCCGGCGGGCAACCCGTACCGGGCCCGGACCTCCTGCCGCTCCCGCTCGGAGGCGGCGGGCCGGAACAGCTCGGCGTCCACCCCGTTGGGCAGGTGCCGGGCCCGCTCCGGCCGGGCCCCGTAGCGGCGGACGAACGCGGCGACGTCGGCGTTCAGCGTGAACACGGCGCGGGCGCGGCGCAGCAGGGCCCGCCCGACGGTGGCGTACACCGCCCGCTGGACGGCGCGGACCGGCGCGGACGGGTGCTCGACCAGGCCGACGTGCTGGGTCAGCAGGTGCGGGGTGCGGGTCAGCGCGGCCGCCAGGCCCGCCGTCCACGAGGTCAGGTACAGGCAGTCGTGGACGTGCACGACGTCCGCCCGGCGGGCCTCGCGCAGCGCGGCGGGCAGCACGGCGGGCGACAGCACCGGGAACGGCACCCCGGCCCGCTCCAGGCCGTTCCAGGCCGCGACCCGGACCACCCGCACGCCGTCCTCGACCGTGCGGGAGCTCCGCTCGCCGCTGGTCAGCACGGTCACCTCGGCACCGGCGGCGGCCAGGTGCAGGGCCTCCTGGCGCACCACGTTCTCCACCCCGCCCAGGTGCGGCGGGTAGTAGTGGCTGACCAGCAGGACCCGCTGCGGGCGCGCGATGGACGTCATCGGAAGATCCTCGCCCCTTCGCTGCTGTAGACCTCGTTCTTGGTGTGCTCCAGCAGGTCGGTCGGGTAGTGGTAGGTGATCAGGTCGCCCCGGTAGGACAGCGTGACGTCGCCGGTGCGGGTCGTGGTGGTGCCCTGCAGGACGTACGTCCGGGTGCCGACCACGGTCGGGAACACGTCGCCCTTCACCGGGCCGGAGACCAGGGTCTGCACCCGGCCGTAGGTGAAGTTGTCGGTCTGCAGGGTCAGCCGGGGCTTGTCCTTGGAGGTCCGCTGCTCCAGCCAGTACGCGGCGAGCCGCTCCTCCGTGGTCGGGTAGTAGATGTCGTACGACTGGCCGGCGTTGTTGAGCTGCAGCTGCGCCGGGAAGCCGCCCAGCGTCTGCGGCACCACGCCGCCCAGGTCCAGCAGCAGCGCCGCGACCAGCGTGCCCACCAGCGGCACCGCGCGCCGCCCGGCGAACCGGGCCAGCCAGACGGTGCCCGCCGCCAGGAACGGGGCGAAGAAGAACAGGCCCTGCTGGAAGGCCCGCAGCACGCCGTAGTCCACCGACAACTGCGGCAGCACGGTGATCGCCCCGAGCAGCACCACCGAGCCGACCGCCAGCGTCACCTGGTCGCGCTGCGGCCGGAACACCGGTCGGCGGCGCGCCAGCAGGGCCACCAGCAGCCCCACCAGGATCAGCAGCTGGAACCACTTCGTGATGAGGGCGCGCAGCGCCGCGTTCAGCCAGGACACGTCGACCCCGGCGGAGTCCAGCGCCCGCCCGGCCGAGGTCAGCGGCATCTCGCGCTGCTTGATCAGCTTGGTGGGGTAGGCGTTGACGGTCTTCAGCGGCAGGTAGACGCCCTCGTTGCGGGCCTGCTCGGTCTTCTCCAGGCTCTCCTGCCGGTGCGCGGCCAGCCGCTGCTCCGGGGTCATCGAGGAGCTGCCGCCGAACAGGCTGTACGCGGTGTCGGAGGAGCCGCCCCCACCGCTGCCCGGGTGCAGCGCTGAGTGCGCCACCGCCGACAGCGTGGTGCGCAGCTGGCCGCCGGTGTGGGTGACCGGACCGGCCCACACCAGGGCGAGGGCGGCCGGGACCAGCACCATCCACCAGGTGACGAAGGTCCACTCCCGGGCCTGGCCCCGGCTGCGCCGCCGGGTGCGGGCCCGGCCGCGCCGGGTCACCAGCCGCCACGCCAGGTCGACCGCGGAGGCGACCGCGAGCACCGCCACCACCACGTAGATGGTCGCGTAGTGCGAGAGCACCACGCCGCCCAGCAGCACCTGGAACACCAGCCGCCGCCGGGCCAGCGGTCGGCCGCGGTCGGTGAGCACCACCAGCGCGCAGCCCAGCAGCAGGAACGCGACCTCCTGCCGGCCCAGCGAGGTCATGTCGTTGAGGAAGGTCGGGAAGACCAGGAAGTAGACCGCGGACAGCAGCGCCACCAGTTGCGGCGCGGTGTTGCGCACCGCCCGGTACACCAGCACCGGGGCGAGCGCGAACAGCAGCGGCAGCAGCGCCTTGAAGACGTAGATGTCCGGCAGGGTGGTCATCCGGACCACGCTCACCGGCAGCAGCACGATGCTCAGGCAGGCGTTGTACGCGTCCGGGTAGGTGTTCACCGACCACAGCGAGCCGCCCAGCGCCAGCCGGAAGTACTCGTACTCGCGCTGCACGTCGTGGCCGGTGATGTACCAGCCGCGCAGCGAGTTCAGCAGCAGCAACGACGCCGAGCCGAGGTACAGGCCGAGCTCCAGCACCCCGGTGGACCAGCGGCGGCGGCGCACCAGCAGCATCACCAGCAGGGCCGCGACGACCGCCGTCGCCACCGCGCTGACGGTGCCGGGCAGGCCGTTGTTGAGCCGGACCGGACCGGCCACCGACAGCAGCAGCGCCAGGCCGCCCGTGCACAGCACCGGCAGCCGGCCGGGGACGGGGCCGCGTCGGCGCGGGGCGGCGGGCCGGTCCTCCTCGGGCAGCAGGACGCCCAGGGCGAGCAGCACCGTCGCGGTGGCCAGGGTCAGCCACGGCCGGGTCAGCGGGTGCGGCTCGCCCAGCAGCGGCAGCAGGGTGTTCACGGCCAGCGCGGTCAGCAGGTCGGTGAGCAGGGTGAAGCCGACCGCCAGCAGCAGCGCGCCGTCGCGGGTGGAGACCACCCGGGCGGCGGTGCCCCGCCAGATCAGCACCGGGGCGCCGAGCAGCAGCCACAGCCCCGCCAGGGTGCGCAGCGGGCCGGGCAGGACGTCGTGCGCCACCGGGACGGTGGCCAGACCGACGGCGGCCAGCACGCCGCCCCGGCCGCGCAGCGGCGCCAGTCGCGCCCGCAGCCGCGCGGAACGGCCCGCGGCGGCCCCGGCGCCACCGGCGTCCCCGGCCCGGCGGCTCACCGTCCGCCCCCGGCGCGCACCAGCTCGTAGACCTCTTCGACCCGGGCGGTGACGTGCTCCCAGCCGTGCCCGGCGGCGGTGCGGGCGCTGCGGGCGGCGAGGTCGGCGCGCAGCTGCCGGTCGGCGGCCAGGCGGTCCAGGGCGGCGGCCAGGGCGGCCGGTTCGGGGGCGGTCAGCAGGCCGGTGCCGTCGAGGAGTTCGCGGTTGCCGGGCACCTCGGTGGCGACCACCGGGAGGGCCGCGGCCATCGCCTCCAGGGCGGCCAGCGGCATGCCCTCCTTGTCGGAGGGCAGCACGAAGGCGTCCGCCCAGGCGTGCGCGGCGCGCAGCCGGTCGGCGTCCAGCGCGCCGGTGAACTCCACGTCGTCCAGGCCGAGTTCGGCGGCCCGGGCGGTGAGCTCGGCGCGCAGTTCGCCGTCCCCGGCGATCCGCACCGCCAGCGGTGCGCGGGCCAGCGCGACGGCCTCCAGCAGCCGGTCCACCCGCTTCTGCACGTTCAGCCGGCCGACGAACAGCACCCGCAGCGGCCCGTCCGGGCGGGGCGCGGCGACCGGACGGAACCAGTGCTCGGCGACGCCGTTGGGGATGACGTGGATCCGGTCGTCCGGCACCCGGTAGGCGGTGCGGACGAACTCCCGCTGCGACTCGGTGAGCACGATCACCGCGGCGGCGGCCCGCATCACCCGGGCGAACACGTGCCGCTTGTAGGGGCGTAGCAGGCGGCCCAGCGGCCCGGAGGCGTCCACGTCCAGGTGGAAGTGCAGGACGAAGGGCTGCCGGCGCAGCGCCGCCACCAGGGCCACCGTCTCGGGCATCAGCGCGTGCGCGCAGTGCACGTGGGCCAGCGCGCCGCGCGGGGCCCGCAGCAGGGCCAGCGGCAGGCCGGGGGCGAGCGCGGTGTGGGCGAGTTCGACCGCCCGGTGGCGGCGGATGCCGAGCCGCCCCTCGCTCTGGTGGCGGGGCGCGCCGTCCGCGCCGAGCACGGTGGTCACGACCCGGACGTCGTGGCGCGCGGCGAGGCGCTGCGCGAGCTGCTCCACGACGCGTTCCAGTCCGCCCAGGTGCGGCGGGTAGTAGGGGGTGACCTGCAGGATCGTGCTCATCGCTCTTCCAGGGGCAGGGGCGTGGTGCGGTGCCCTCAGGGGTTGGCGGTCTTCGGCTTGTCGAAACGGAAGCGCAGGGTCTGCGGGTGGCCGACCAGCTCGACCAGGGCGGACGTCACTTCCTTCGTGGTCTGGAGCTTGGCGACCGACGGCACCGGGGTGCCGTCCCGGGGCTGCACCGTGAGCACGGTGCCGGCCACCTCGGTGCCGTCGGCGGCCTGCAGGACGACCTTCAGCTGGTACGACTTCACGCCGGTGCCGTGGGCGTTGAGGGCCATCGGCAGGGTGACGGCGGCCCCGTCGATGCTCGGGTCCGCGGTGAAGTACAGCTCGGTGAACGAGGCCGGACGCCGGGTGAAGGACAGCCTGATCTCCTCCCGCAGCGAGGGGACGGCCGCGACCGCGACGGCGGTCGCCAGCAGCACCACGGCGGCCGCGACCGCGAGCAGGGCGCGCGGGCCGCGGCGGCCCGGGCGGCGGCGGTCGCGGCGCCCCGCGGCCCGGGAGCCGGCCTCCTCCTCCGTGACGGCGCTCATACCGCCTCGTACCGTCCGGTCCGGAGCTCCTCGGCGAACGTCGTCTCCTGGGGCCGCGGTTCGGGCTGCGACCGGTGCGGCAGGCCGACGCGCTCGGCCCGCAACTGGTCCGGGGTCTGCTTGACGGCGGGACGCCGGAAGCGGTGCCGGAACAGCTGGCGCAGGTTGCCCATGCCGTCGGGCAGGGCGCGCAGCTTCACCTCGCCGCCGCGCACCCGGTAGTCGATCGGCACTTCGAGGAAGCGGAAGCCGGCGTCGGTGGCGGCGTTCTTGATCTCCTGCGAGAAGGCCATGCCGCCGGAGCGGACGTCCACGCCGTGCCACACGTACCGCCGGAAGATCCACATCCCGGACTGGGAGTCCTTCAGGCCGTTGCGGAACAGCGTCCGGCTGAGCGCGCTGAGGGCGTGGTTGGCGGCGAAGTGCGAGGGCTTCATGGCGCCGCGGTTGCGGCGCAGCAGCCGATTGGTCGTCATGAACTCGACGTCGTGCTCGCGCAGGGTGCGCAGCATCTCCGGCAGGGCGTCGAACGGGTAGGTGCAGTCGGCGTCGCCGGTGGCTATCACCTCGCCCCCGGCGGCGTCGAAGCCCGCCTGGTAGGCGTTGCCGTAGCCGCGCTCGGGCTGCGAGACCACGCGCGCGCCGAGCCTGCGGGCGACCTCCGCGGTGTCGTCGACCGAGGCGTTGTCCACCACCACGACCTCGGTCTCCCAGCCCTCGGCGGCGAGTTCCGCCACCGGGATGGAGGCCATCACGGACGGCAGGTTCTCCGCCTCGTTGAGCGCGGGAATGACTATCGACAGCGTGTCCACCGGTTCGCCCCCTGAATTGACCGTGCGTCACGTGCGACGCGCTTCCGAACGGGCGGCGGTCGGGGCTTGCTCTCCCTGCACCGTCCACCGTCGTCGGCCGCGGCCGGTGGTGTGCGTGGTCACCCCCGTGGCCTGAAACAACGACAGAATACCGGTGCCGCACCGGGCGACTCCCACCGCCCACCGGGTTGGCCCGCACGGGCGGGCGGCCGGCCGGGCGGCCGGCCGCTCCGCACTCAGCCGACCAGCCAGGACGCGATCGGCTTGGCCGTGATGGCCGAACCGTCGCCCTTGATCTGCTCCGCCGGGATCGCCTGGTTCCAGATCCGGATGTGCCCGATCACGCCCGCCCAGTAGTTGCCCCACTGGCTGTGCAGCCTGGTCCGGCCGATCTGCAGCGGCCCGGGCCCGGCCCAGATGCCCGGCACCTTGGCGCTGCCCGCCAGCTTGCCGTTGACGTACAGCGCGATGGACTTCTGGTCGGCGTCGTACACCGCCGTCAACTGGGCCCACTCGCCGACCGTGTTGGCGTTGTCGGAGAGCACCTGCACGGTGGTGCCGTCGGCCCCGCCGTCCGCGGTCTGCACCTTGAACATCCACGCCTTGTGGCCGTTGGTGTCGTCCCGCCCGAGCAGGAAGGAGTACGAGACGCCGTCGCCCTGGCTGACCGCGGCCCGGGAGACGCCGCCCGCCTCGTTGTAGACCCAGGCCGAGATGCTGAAGCTCTTGCTCACGTCGACCACCGGGTCGGTGGACTGCGCGTACGAGTTGGGGTTGGACCGCAGGCGCAGCACGTACCCGTTCTGCACCTGGCTGACCTGCGCGTCCGGGCTGACCCCGAGGTTGGCCTGCCCGGAGTGGTCGGCGAGCAGGTTCGGCTGACCGGGCACCGTCGGCGCGTCGCTGGGCAGGTTGCCCGAGGGGGACGCGCCGCCCGAGGGGCCGCCGCTCGCGCCCGGCGAGGCGGTGGACGTGCTGGACGCCTCCGGGTGGCCGCCGCGGTTCTTGATGATCACCCCGCCGACGCCCGCGCCGAGCAGGCAGGCGACCACCACGATGCCGATCGTCCACAACCGGCGGCGGCGCCGGGAGGAGGCGGCCGCCTCCTCGGCCAGCGCCTCCCAGTCGGGCGCGCCGGGGTCCTGCTGCGCCGGGAACGCGGGCGGCCCGTACGGGACCTGCTGCCCGTACGGGCCCTGCGGGTAGCCGTAGGCGGGCGGCGGCACGGCCGCGTGCGGGTACCCGTAGCCGTCGGGCTGCGGTGCGGCGCCCGGCGCGGGGGCGTCCGTCTGCGGGGGGCCGAAAGCGCCGAACTGCCCGGGCGGCGGGCCACCTTGCGGCGCTCCGGCGTTCGCGGGATTCGGGCCGGGGCCCTGGGCGGCCGGCCCGCCCGGCTGGTGGGTGCCGTCAGTCATAGACCGGATGCTAGAACATCCGCTTCTTCACCCGAACGCCGGATCCCGAGAAAGTTCTCCGAAGTCCTTCATCGAAACCTTCCCGCTTCTTTACCGCGACCTGACGCGCCGCCACCCGAGGGCGCGTCAGGGCCGGCCCTCAGCCCAGGTGCAGCCGCACCGCGTCGGCGAGCCGCTGGCAGACGTCCTGCGCCTGCTCGTGGCCGACCGCCTCGACCATCACCCGCACCAGCGGCTCGGTGCCGGACTTGCGCAGCAGCACCCGGCCGGTGCTGCCGAGCTCGGCCTCCGCCGCGGCGACCGCGGCCTGCAGCTCGACGCAGGACTCGACCCGGTTCTTGTCCACGTCCTTGACGTTGATCATGACCTGCGGCAGCCGGGTCATCACCGCGGCCAGGTCCGCCAGCGGCTGTTTGGTCGCGGCCAGCCGGGCGGCCAGCATCAGACCGGTCAGGGTGCCGTCGCCGGTGGTGGCGTGGTCCAGCAGGATGACGTGCCCGGACTGCTCGCCGCCCAGCGCGTAGCCGTGCCGCTTCATCTCCTCCAGCACGTACCGGTCGCCGACCGCGGTCCGCACCAGTTCGACGCCCTCGCGCTCCATCGCCAGGGTGAAGCCCAGGTTCGACATCACGGTGACGACGGCGGTGTTGCGGCGCAGCGTGCCGGCCTCCTTCATGGCGACCGCCAGGATCGCGATGATCTGGTCGCCGTCGACCTCGTTGCCCTCCGCGTCGGCGGCCAGGCAGCGGTCGGCGTCGCCGTCCAGGGCGATGCCCAGGTCGGCCTT
This sequence comes from Kitasatospora sp. NPDC001540, assembly GCF_042894345.1. Taxonomy (NCBI): domain Bacteria; kingdom Bacillati; phylum Actinomycetota; class Actinomycetes; order Kitasatosporales; family Streptomycetaceae; genus Kitasatospora; species Kitasatospora sp. NPDC001540. The sequence continues at coordinate 59,790 of NZ_JBIAVO010000027.1, read as the reverse complement.
GTGCTCCTTCATCGCGGCGCGCAGCTTGTCCAGGTGGGTGGAGCCGACGCCGTCGTTGATGTTCAGGCCGGTCGGCTCGGTGCCCAGGGTGTACACCACCTCGGCCCCGGCCCGGGCGAACGCCTCCGGGGCGACCCGGGCGGCCGCGCCGTGCGCGCCGTCGATGACGACCTTCACCCCGTCGAGCCGGTTCGGCAGCACCGCGACCAGGTGCGCCACGTACCGGTCGAAGCCCTCGTTGTACTGGCGCACCCGGCCGACCGCCGCGCCGGTGGGGCGCTTCCAGCTCTCGTCGCCGGCGCCGTAGCGGCGGTAGTGCGCCTCGATGGCGTCCTCCAGCGCGTCGTCCAGCTTGTGGCCGCCGCGGGCGAGGAACTTGATGCCGTTGTCGGGCATCGCGTTGTGGCTGGCGGACAGCATCACGCCGAAGTCCGCGCCCAGCGCGCCGGTCAGGTACGCCACCGCGGGGGTGGGCAGCACGCCGACCCGCAGCACGTCGACGCCCGCGCTGGCCAGGCCCGCGATCACCGCGGCCTCCAGGAACTCTCCGGACGCCCGGGGGTCGCGGCCGACCACGGCCACCGGCCGGTGCCCCTCGAACGCGTTGGCGTCCCCGAGCACATGCGCGGCGGCCACCGACAGCCCGAGCGCCAGTTCGGCGGTCAGGCCCTCGTTGGCCACCCCGCGCACCCCGTCCGTACCGAAGAGTCGTGCCATGTTCGCGTTCGTCCCGTCCTGTCGCGCCTGTGGTGGGCTCGTGTGGTGCCGCCCCCGCGGACCCCGCACCGGTCCGGGAGGCACGACGCCCCGGAGCACAGGAGTGCTCCGGGGCGAGGATCGCATGAAGGGTGCGATTAGCGCTTGCTGTACTGCGGCGCCTTGCGGGCCTTCTTGAGACCGGCCTTCTTGCGCTCGACGGCGCGGGCGTCACGGGTCAGGAAGCCGGCCTTCTTGAGCGGGCCGCGGTTGTTGTCCACGTCCGCCTCGTTCAGCGCACGGGCCACGCCGAGGCGCAGCGCGTAGGCCTGGCCGGAGACGCCGCCGCCGGCGATGCGGGCGATGACGTCGTAACGGCCGTCCAGCTCGAGGAGCTTGAAGGGCTCGTTCACGGTCTGCTGGTGCACCTTGTTGGGGAAGTAGTTCTCCAGGGTGCGACCGTTGATCTTCCACTGGCCGGTGCCGGGGACGATGCGCACGCGGGCGATCGCCTCCTTGCGACGGCCGAGGCCGGCGCCGGGGACGGCCTCGCCGAAGCGGCCGGCCAGCGACTCGGTGGTGTACTCGGTCTCGGTGGTGTACTCGTCGACGTTCTCGTCGTCGAAGTCGACCTCGAGGGTGCTCTCGATGGCAGTCTCGGCCACGGTGTTCCTCAGCTCTTCTACGTCAGTTGGGGTGCGGGTGGCCGGAATTACTGCGCGACCTGGGTGATCTCGAACGGCACCGGCTGCTGCGCAGCGTGCGGGTGCTGGTCGCCCGAGTAGACCTTCAGCTTCGAGAGCATCTGACGGCCCAGGCTGTTCTTCGGAACCATGCCCTTGATGGCCTTCTCGACGGCCTTCTCCGGGTTGTTCGCGAGCAGGTCGTCGTAGCGGACCGAGCGGAGACCGCCCGGGAAGCCGCTGTGGCGGTAGGCCAGCTTCTGGGTCTTCTTGTTGCCCGAGAGGTGCACCTTGTCGGCGTTGATGATGATGACGAAGTCACCAGTGTCAACGTGCGGCGCGTAGATCGCCTTGTGCTTGCCCCGCAGGAGGTTGGCGGCCTGGGAGGCCAGGCGGCCGAGCACGACGTCGGTCGCGTCGATGACGTGCCACTGACGCTGGACGTCGCCGGGCTTGGGGCTGTACGTACGCACGGTCGTAGCCTTCGCTTTTCAGTGAGTGTGTCCTGACAGGAGCACCAAGGCCCGGGGCCTCCAGCCGACCTGCCCGGACGCAATTCGGGCAGCCGCTGGAGTTCGGCCTGTCGTCTCCGGCGTACCGACCTCTCACGTGAGATAGAGCGAGCCAATACGCACAACAGCGGCCAACGATACCGGGCAGGTGGCGCGGATTCCAAACCGGCCCGGCGGCGGGGGCACCGGACGGGCGGGTCAGCGGTCGCGGACGACCCGGGTCTCGTCCCAGACCGGCTCCGGGGCCTCGTAGACCCGGCCGTCCGAGCCGAACACCAGGAAGCGGTCGAAGCTCCGGGCGAACCAGCGGTCGTGGGTGACGCACAGCACGGTGCCGTCGAAGGCCTCCAGGCCCTGCTGCAGCGCCTCGGCGCTCTCCAGGTCCAGGTTGTCGGTCGGCTCGTCCAGCAGCAGCGCCGTCGAGCCGGACAGCTCCAGCTTGAGGATCATCAGCCGGGCCTGCTGCCCGCCGGACAGCGACTCGAACTTCTGCTCCTCCTGCCGGTCCAGCTCGTAGCGGCGCAGCGCGGACATCGCCGCGCCGCGGGAGAGCGCGTGCTCCTCCTCGACGATCGAGCGCACCGTGCGGCCGAGCAGCTCCGGATGGGCGTGGGTCTGCCGGAAGTGGCCCGGCACCACCCGGGCGCCGAGCTTCCAGCTGCCGCCGTGCCGCACCGACCCGTCCCCGGCCAGCAGCCGCAGGAAGTGCGACTTGCCGGAGCCGTTGGAGCCCAGCACCGCGACCCGCTCGCCGTAGAAGACCTCCAGGTCGAAGGGCTTCATCAGGCCGGTCAGCTCCAGGCCCTGCATGGTGAAGGCCCGCACGCCGGTGCGGCCGCCCTTGAGCCGCATGGTGATCGACTGCTCGCGCGGCGGCGCCTCGGGCGGGCCGGCGTCCTCGAACTTCCTCAGCCGGGTCTGCGCCGCGGCGTACCGGGAGGCCATCTCGTGGCTGACCGCGGCCGCCTGCCGGAGGGTGACCACCAGCTTCTTCAGCTTGGCGTGTTCCTCGTCCCAGCGGCGGCGCAGCTCCTCGAAGCGCTCGAAGCGGGCCTTGCGGGCCTCGTGGAAGGTGTCGAAACCGCCGCCGTGCACCCAGACGCTGGAGCCGGTCGCGCCGGACTCCACCGCGATGATCTTCTCGGCCGTGCGGGAGAGCAGCTCGCGGTCGTGCGAGATGTACAGCACCGTCTTGCCGGTGGCCCGGATGGCCTCCTCCAGCCAGCGCTTGCCCGGGACGTCCAGGTAGTTGTCCGGCTCGTCCAGCAGCAGCACCTCGTCCGGGCCGCGCAGCAGCGCCTCCAGCACCAGCCGCTTCTGCTCGCCGCCGGAGAGCGTGTTCAGGCCGCGCCACTGGGCCCGCTCGAACGGCATCCCGAGCGCGGCCGTGGTGCAGACGTCCCAGTCGGCCTCGTACTCGTAGCCGCCGGCGTCCGACCAGTCGGACAGCGCCTGGGCGTAGGCCATCTGCGACTTCTCGTCGTCCTGGGCGATCATCGCCAGCTCCGCGGCGTCCACCGCGCGGGCCGCGTCGGCGATCCGCTTCGGGGCGACGGAGACCAGCAGGTCGCGCACCGAGGCGTCGGCGGGCAGCGCGCCCGGAGCCTCCTCGGTGCTCTCCCGGCCGGTGGTGCCGACGAACTGGCGCATCACGCCCAGCCCGCCGGAGACCGTCACCGAGCCGCCGTGCGGCTGGACGTCGCCCGCGATCATCCGCAGCAGCGTGGTCTTGCCCGCGCCGTTCGCGCCGACCAGCGCGACGGCCGCGCCCTCGCCGACCCGGAAGGACGCGTCGTCGAACAGCACCCGCCCGTCCGGCAGGTAGTACTCCAGGTGCGAAATCTCGACGTGTCCCATGCGACGGAATTGTGCCAAGCCCCCACCCCGCGACAAAACGGATTACCCGCTCGCCGCTCCCCCGGCGGTCGCGCCCCCGACCGCGACCGGCAGCGTCCGCAGCCGCCGCGAGATCCGGTTCCGCTCGGCGAGCAGCTCGTCGGCCGGGTAGCCGACCTCCTCCAGGGTCAGCCCGTGCGGCCGGATCACGTTGACCGCCGAGTTCCGCACCCCGCCCGCCAGCACCTCGCCCGGGAACTCCACCGGCCGGTGCCCGTCGCCGACCAGCAGCATCGCCCCGACCAGCGAGCGCACCATGTTGTGGCAGAACGCGTCCGCCCGCACCGTGGCCACCGCCAGCGAGCCCTCCTGGGCCGCGTACGGGTCGATCGGCACCCGCTCCCAGTACAGCTCCAGCAGGGTGCGGATGGTGGTGGCGCCCTCGCGCTTCTTGCAGTACGCCGCGAAGTCGTGCTCGCCGACCAGCAGCGCCGCCGCCTCGTTCATCTTCTCCAGGTCCAGCGGCCGGTCGTGCCACAGCACGTGCCCGCGCAGCAGCGGGTCCACCCCGCCCGGGTGGTCGGCCACCCGGTACGCGTAGCGGCGCCAGATCGCGGCGAACCGGGCGTCGAAGCCGTGCGGCGCCTCGGAGACCCGGTACACCCGGACGTCGGCGGGCAGCCGCCCGGCCAGCCTGCGCAGCAGCTTCGCGCCGTGCTGGGCCCACAGCGCGTCCGGCAGGTCGACGTGGGCGACCTGGCCGCGGGCGTGCACCCCGGCGTCGGTGCGGCCCGCGACGGTCAGCGGGAAGTTCTCCTCGCTGCGCAGCACGACCCGCAGCGCTTCCTCCAACTCGCCCTGTACGGTGCGCCGTTCGCGCTGCCGGGCCCAACCGGAGAACTCCGCGCCGTGGTAGGCGAGGTCCAGCCGGATCCGGGTGTGCCCGTCCGCCGGGCCGTCCTTCACCGGCGGCAGCTCCGCGCAGTCGTTCACCACTCCCACTCCCACTCCCCTGTCCTGTGCCGTAGCCGGGATGCGAACGGGCCCGCTCCCCCGACGAGCGGGAGAACGGGCCCGGACGAAGACCTACGCGGAGGCTCAGGCCTCGGTGGTCTCGGCGGCCTCGTCGGCCTTGGTCTCCTCGGCCTCGGCGGCCTTGGTCTCGGCGGCCTTGGTCTCGGCCTCCTTGACGGAGCGCTTGGTGGCGGCCTCGGCCTCGGCGACGGTCGCCTTGGTGGCGATCTCGCCCTCGACCAGCTCGATCACGGCCATCGGGGCGTTGTCGCCACGACGGGAGCCGATCTTGGTGATGCGGGTGTAACCGCCGGGGCGGTTCTCGAACCGCGGGGCGATCTCGGTGAAGAGGGTGTGCAGCACCGACACGTCGGTGATGGTCTTGCGCACCAGGCGACGGTTGTGGATGTCGCCCTTCTTCGCCTTGGTGATCAGCTTCTCCGCCAGCGGGCGCAGGCGGCGGGCCTTGGCCTCGGTGGTGGTGATGCGGCCGTACTGGAACAGCTCGCGGGCCAGGCCGGCCAGCAGCAGCGGCTCGTGGGACGGGCCGCCGCCGAGACGGGCACCCTTGGTGGGACGGGGCATGGTTTAGCTCCTCGGATCTCCGACTGCGGCCGTACCAGGTACCGCAGCGGGCGTGCGGACACCGCGTCCGCACGACTTCTCACGCCACCGGAGGCGGCCCGGCGAAGGGCCGCCCCCGGTGTCGAAACTCAGTACTGCTCGGTCTCCGCGTAGCCCTGGTCGTCCAGGTCGTCGGCGCCGAAGGCGTCGGCGGCGGCGGTCGGGTCGAACCCGGGCGGGCTGTCCTTGAGGGCCAGGCCCATGCCGGCCAGCTTCGCCTTGACCTCGTCGATCGACTTCGCACCGAAGTTGCGGATGTCGAGCAGGTCGGCCTCCGAGCGGGCGACGAGCTCACCCACGGTGTGGATGCCCTCGCGCTTGAGGCAGTTGTAGGAGCGGACGGTGAGTTCCAGCTCCTCGATCGGCAGCGCCAGGTCCGCGGCCAGGGCGGCGTCCGTCGGGGACGGGCCCATGTCGATGCCCTCGGCGTCGACGTTCAGCTCGCGGGCCAGGCCGAACAGCTCGACCAGGGTCTTGCCCGCCGAGGCCATCGCGTCGCGCGGACGCATGGCCGGCTTGGTCTCGACGTCGACGATCAGCTTGTCGAAGTCGGTGCGCTGCTCGACACGGGTCGCCTCGACCTTGTAGGTGACCTTGAGCACCGGGCTGTAGATGGAGTCGACCGGGATGCGGCCGATCTCCTGGCCCGAGGCCTTGTTCTGCACGGCGGAGACGTAGCCGCGACCGCGCTCGACGGTCAGCTCCATCTCCAGCTTGCCCTTGCCGTTCAGCGTGGCGAGGACCAGCTCGGGGTTGTGCACCTCGACACCGGCCGGGGGCGCGATGTCGGCGGCGGTGACCACACCCGGACCCTGCTTGCGCAGGTACATCACGACCGGCTCGTCGTGCTCCGAGGAGACGACCAGCTGCTTGATGTTCAGGATGAGGTCGGTGACGTCCTCCTTGACGCCCGGCACGGTGGTGAACTCGTGCAGGACGCCGTCGATCCGGATGCTGGTGACGGCGGCACCCGGGATCGAGGAGAGGAGCGTGCGGCGGAGCGAGTTGCCGAGGGTGTAGCCGAAGCCCGGCTCCAGCGGCTCGATCACGAACCGCGAGCGGAACTCGTCGACGACCTCTTCGGTCAGCGAAGGACGCTGAGCGATCAGCATGTTCTGGATCCTCCAGTTGTCTTCGGCACCCACTATTTGATGCCGACAGAACTCAAGCGTACGGGCTCCCGCGACAAACGGGAGCCCGTACGAGGTTTAAAACACCGATCGCCTGGTGACCCCAGGCGTCGCGTCAGACGCGGCGGCGCTTCGGCGGACGGCAGCCGTTGTGCGGGGTGGGGGTGACGTCCTGGATCGAGCCCACCTCCAGGCCGGTGGCCTGGAGCGAGCGGATCGCGGTCTCGCGGCCGGAGCCCGGGCCCTTGACGAAGACGTCGACCTTGCGCATGCCGTGCTCCTGCGCGCGGCGGGCAGCGGCCTCGGCGGCCATCTGCGCGGCGAACGGGGTGGACTTGCGCGAGCCCTTGAAGCCCACGTGGCCGGCCGAGGCCCAGGAGATCACGTTGCCCGAGGGGTCGGTGATCGAAACGATGGTGTTGTTGAACGTGCTCTTGATGTGGGCGTGCCCGTGAGCGACGTTCTTCTTCTCCTTGCGGCGGATCTTCTTCGCGCCGGCAGCCTGACGACCCTTGGGGGGCATAAGTCTGTTCTCCTACTGAGGTGGTCGGTCCGCTAACCCGCGGGCCGGAGGGATGTCCGGTTGACGGGACGGACTACTTCTTGCCCGGCTTCTTCTTGCCGGCGATCGCGCGACGCGGGCCCTTGCGGGTACGCGCGTTGGTGTGGGTGCGCTGGCCACGGACGGGCAGGCCACGGCGGTGGCGCAGGCCCTCGTAGCAGCCGATCTCGACCTTGCGGCGGATGTCGGCGGCGACCTGGCGGCGGAGGTCACCCTCGACCTCGAAGTTCGCGTCGACGAACTTCTGCAGCTTGACGAGGTCGTCCTCGCTGATGTCGCGCACGCGGATGTCACCGCTCACGCCGGTCTCGGCGAGGGCCTGCTGGGCGCGGGTCTTGCCGATGCCGTACACGTAGGTGAGGGCGATCTCGATCCGCTTCTCGCGGGGGAGATCAACGCCGGAAAGGCGTGCCATTCAAGGCTCCTGTGGTTCTTTTCAGAGGTCTGACGCGCCGCCTACTCGCTGTCTCTCGACAGGGAGCCCCGGCCTCTGACCGGGGGTGGCAGTCCGTCCTGCCGGACGGATCGGGCGGCCCGCTTATGACGTTGGTGCGCGTCGCGCGAAGGTCCTACGAGAAATGCGGGGGGGAGATCAGCCCTGGCGCTGCTTGTGGCGCAGGTTGTCGCAGATCACCATGACCCGGCCGTGGCGGCGGATCACCTTGCACTTGTCGCAGATCTTCTTGACGCTCGGCTTGACCTTCATGACTCAGGTTCTCCGGGGTCTAGATCTGGCGTTGTTACTTGTAGCGGTAGACGATCCGGCCGCGGGTCAGGTCGTAGGGGCTGAGCTCCACCACGACCCGGTCATCCGGGAGGATGCGGATGTAGTGCATGCGCATCTTGCCGCTGATGTGCGCGAGGACCTTGTGACCGTTCTGCAGCTCGACCTTGAACATCGCGTTCGGAAGAGACTCGATCACGGTGCCCTCGATCTCAATGGCGCCTTGCTTCTTAGCCATGAACTGCGAGATCCACCCTTCGGGGTCCGGCTACCGTATGCGGAACGCTCGTGCGAACCAGGCTTCACCTCGGTCCGGGGTTGCCCCTGGGCCGAGGGCGTGCGCGAACACGCTACGAGAGAGCCGACGCACCATCGTAAACCAAGCACCGCACCGGAGCGAAATCAGCGCCGCCCGGCGCCGCCGCTCAGCGCTTGACGGCGACCTGGACCGGGACGACCGGCTGCACCACGGCCGTGCAGGCCGAGCAGCGGCGGGCGGCCTCGGGGATCTCGGTCAGGCACTCCGGGCAGGGGCGCTTGGGCACCGAGGGCTTCTTCGGCAGGTAGCGGGCGGTGGCCTTGGAGACCGGCAGCACCACGCAGAAGTACAGCACCGCGGCGGTCAGCACGAACGCGATCAGCACGTTCAGGAACTGGCCGTACGGGAAGGTGACGTCCGCCACCGTGAACTTGTAGGCGCTGAAGTCGCCCGCCGCGCCGACCACCACGCCCAGCACCGGGGTCAGGAAGGCGGTGACGAAGCCGGTGACCACGCCGGTGAAGGCGGCACCGATGACCACACCGACGGCCATGTCGATGACGTTGCCGCGCATCATGAAGTCGCGGAAACCCTTGAGCACTGTCTCTCCCTGGATAGCTGCAGGTATCAGCTGATGAAAATAGGACACGGGGCCCGGAGGACCAAACCCCCGGGCCCCGATCCCGCCCCGGTGAGAGAAGCGACTCAGCTCGCCGGGCTCAGCCCAGCGGGTCCGGCGCCGCGGTGACGCCCAGCTTGGCGAGCTCGGCCCGGCCGCCGTCGAAGGCGGTCAGCACCAGCGGACCCTGCTCGGTGACGGCCACCGAGTGCTCCCAGTGCGAGGCCCACGTCCCGTCGGTGGTGACGACCGTCCAGTCGTCCGCCAGCACCTCGGTGTGCGGGGTGCCGAGCGAGACCATCGGCTCGATGGCCAGCACGGTGCCCGGGACGAGCTTCATGCCCTTGCCGCGGCCCGCCACGTAGTTCAGCACGTGCGGCTCCATGTGCATCGCGGTGCCGATGCCGTGGCCGCCGTAGCCCTCGGTGATGCCCCACTTGCCCTTCGGCGGCAGCGGCTGGCGGCGGATGAAGCCCTCGATCGCCCGGGAGACGTCGACCAGCCGGTTGCCCTTCTTCATCTGGGCGATGCCCGCCCACATCGAGCCCTCGGTGACCTTCGACAGCATCACGTTCTCGGCGGCGGTCTCGCCGACCGCGACGGTGATCGCCGCGTCGCCGTGCCAGCCGTCCAGGATCGCCCCGCAGTCGATCGAGATCAGGTCGCCCGCCCTCAGCACCCGCTCGCCGGGGATGCCGTGCACGACCTCCTCGTTCACCGAGGCGCAGATCACGCCCGGGAACCACAGGCCGCCGTGGTCGGCGCGGAAGTTGGAGGTGGCGCCGTGCTTGGCGATGACCGCGTCGGCGATGTCGTTCAGCTCCCCGGTGGTCACCCCCGGGGCGACCGCCTCGCGGCAGGCCTTCAGCGCCTCGGCGACGACCAGCCCGGCCGCCCGCATCTTGGCGATCTGCTCGGGGGTCTTGATCTCCACCATCTGGTCAACGCCTTCCACGTTCTGTATCTCGGACTGCCCTCCACCGTACGACGCACGAGACGGCCGGGCCGCCCGCTTCGGGGCGACCCGGCCGTCTCGCGACGCGTCGTGGCGTCAGGCGTTCTTGTTCTTCTCCAGGGCGGCGACCGCGCGCTCGGTCACCTCGTCCACCTTGCCGAGGGCGGAGATGGTGACCAGCAGGCCCTGCTCCTGGTAGTAGCCGATGATCGGCTCGGTCTTGGAGTGGTACTCCTCCAGCCGGACCCGCACGGCCTCCTCGGTGTCGTCCGAGCGCTGGTACAGCTCGCCACCGCACTCGTCGCAGACGCCCTCGGTCTTCGGCGGGTTGTACACCACGTGGAACACGTGGGAGCCGTCGTTGCGGCACAGCCGGCGACCGGCGATCCGCTTGACGACCTCGTCCTCGGGGACCTCCAGGTCCAGCACCCCGTCCAGCGCGATGCCGTTCTCGGCCAGGATGGCGTCCAGCGCCTCGGCCTGGCCGAGGTTCCGCGGGAAGCCGTCCAGCAGGAAGCCGTTCGCGGCGTCCGGCTGGAGCATCCGGTCCTTGGCCATCCCGATGGTGACCTCGTCGGGCACCAGGCGCCCGGCGTCCATGTAGGACTTCGCCTCGACACCCAGCGGGGTGCCCTGGCTGATGTTGGCGCGGAACAGGTCACCGGTGGAGATGTGGGGAATGGACAGGGTCTTGGCCAGAACGTGCGCCTGAGTACCCTTCCCGGCCCCGGGGGGTCCGACGAGGACGATTCGCATCAGCGGAGGAACCCTTCGTAATTGCGCTGCTGGAGTTGGCTCTCGATCTGCTTCACAGTTTCGAGTCCGACGCCGACGACGATGAGCACGGAGGTGCCGCCGAACGGGAAGTTGGTCTGCTGTCCGAAGGCGACCAGGGCGACCATCGGGATCAACGCGATGAGGCCCAGGTAGAGGGAACCCGGCCACGTGATGCGGGTGAGCACGTAGTTCAGGTACTCGGCCGTCGGTCGGCCGGCCCGGATGCCCGGGATGAACCCACCATACTTCTTCATGTTGTCGGCAACTTCTTCGGGGTTGAAGGAGATCGCGACGTAGAAGAAGGCGAAGAAGACGATCAGCACGAAGTAGGTGGCCATGTAGACCGGGTGGTCACCCTTGACGAAGTGGTTCTTGATCCAGATCGCCCAGTCCGCCTGCGAGTTGGTCAGCTGCACCACCAGCGCGGGGATGTACAGCAGCGAGGAGGCGAAGATGACCGGGATCACGCCCGCCTGGTTGACCTTCAGCGGGATGTAGGTCGAGGTGCCGCCGAAGGAACGGCGCCCGACCATGCGCTTCGCGTACTGCACCGGGATCCGGCGCTGGGCCTGCTCGACGAAGATGACCAGGCAGACCACGATGATGCCGACCGCGATGACGGAGGCGAACTCGCCCCAACCGCCCAGCAGGCTGCCGGTCTTCTTGATCGACCACATCGAGCCCGGGAAGCCGGCCGCGATGGAGGTGAAGATCAGGATGGACATGCCGTTGCCGATGCCGCGGTCGGTGATGAGCTCACCCAGCCACATGATCACCGTGGTGCCCGCGGTCATGATGATGACCATGGTGGCGATCCGGAAGACCGACTGGTCCGGCACGATGTTGTTGCCCTGCGGGCAGCCGGAGAACAGCGCGCCGCTGGACGCGGTCGCCAGGATGCCGGTGCCCTGCAGCACGGCGAGGGCGATGGTCAGGTAGCGGGTGTACTGCGTGATCTTCGCGGTTCCGGCCTGCCCCTCCTTCTTCAGGGCCTCCAGCCGCGGGATGACCACGGTGAGGAGCTGCAGGATGATGCTCGCCGTGATGTACGGCATGATGCCGAGCGCGAAGATGGTCAGCTGCAGCAGCGCGTTGCCGCTGAACAGGTTGACCAGACCGAACAGTCCATCGCTTTGCTGCTTCACGCACTCGTGGACGGCCTGGAAGTTGATCCCGGGCATCGGAATGTGGGCGCCCAGCCGGAACAGCACCATGATGCCCAGCGTGAACAGCAGCTTCTTGCGCAGGTCGGGCGTCTGGAACGCCCGCGCGAACGCACTGAGCACGGTGCCTCCTGCGCCTCCCGCGCGTCGTCGGCGGAAGGGTCGGTCCTGATGTGGGGAAAGGGAACTTCACGGACTCTAACAGTGCCCGGGTCCCGGACAGAAGCGCGTGCAGCCGCTCCCCCACTCACGGGGTACGGCTTGCCCGGGTTTGACACACAAATCATCCGTGTGCAAGGGGCCGCAACGGCACCGGGCCCCGGCCCCTCTTTCGCAAGAGGGGGCCGGGGCCCGGTGTCTGTCCGTGCGTCGGATCGACGGCGTCAGAGCAGTTCGGTGACCGAACCGCCGGCCGCGTTGATCTTCTCGGCGGCGGAGCCGGAGACGGCGTCGACCGTCACCTGCAGCGCCACCGCGATGTCGCCCTGGCCGAGGACCTTGACGAGCTCGTTCTTGCGAACGGCGCCCTTCGCGATCAGGTCGGCCACGGTGACCTCGCCACCGTTCGGGTAGAGCTCGGCCAGGCGGTCCAGGTTCACGACCTGGAACTGCTTGTGGGCCGGGTTCTTGAAGCCCTTCAGCTTCGGCAGGCGCATGTGGAGGGGCATCTGGCCACCCTCGAAGCGCTGCGGAACCTGGTAGCGGGCCTTGGTGCCCTTGGTACCACGACCTGCAGTCTTGCCCTTGGAGCCCTCACCGCGACCAACACGGATCTTGTCCTTCTTGGCACCCGGGGCGGGCTTCAGGTTGTGGAGCTTGATCGGCGAGTCCGTCATGATCAGTCCACCTCCTCGACCGTGACGAGGTGGCGAACGGTGTGGACCATGCCGCGGATCTCCGGGCGGTCCTCCTTCACCACGGTGTCGTTCAGCCGCTTGAGGCCGAGCGAACGGAGGGTGTCACGGTGGTTCTGCTTGCTACCGATGTACGACTTGGTCTGGGTGACCTTCAGGCGAGCCATCAGGCGCTCACCCCAGCCGCACGGGCCCGGAGCAGCGCGGCCGGGGCCACGTCCTCCAGGGGCAGGCCACGACGGGCGGCGATCTCCTCGGGGCGCACGAGGCCCTTCAGAGCGGCCACCGTGGCGTGCACGATGTTGATCGCGTTGTCCGAGCCGAGCGACTTCGACAGGATGTCGTGAACGCCGGCGCACTCCAGGACGGCACGCACCGGGCCACCGGCGATGACACCGGTACCGGGGGACGCCGGCTTCAGCAGCACGACGCCGGCGGCCTTCTCGCCCTGGATGGGGTGCGGGATGGTGCCCTGGATACGGGGGACCTTGAAGAAGTTCTTCTTGGCCTCCTCAACGCCCTTGGCGATGGCGGCCGGAACCTCCTTCGCCTTGCCGTAACCGACACCCACGGTGCCGTCACCGTCGCCCACCACGACCAGCGCGGTGAAGCTGAAACGACGACCACCCTTGACAACCTTGGCGACACGGTTGATCGCGACGACGCGCTCGACGTAAGCGGTCTTCTCGGCGACGGGGGCGCCGCCCCGGTCGTCCCGCTTGCGGTCGCGCCGCTCGCCACCGGTGCCGCCGCCGGCGCCGCTACCGCGGCGCTGGGGTCCAGCCATTGGAATTACCTCTCTCGTTTACGTCCGCCGACAGAGTCGACGAGCGGCTTAGAAGTCGAGCCCGGACTCGCGGGCCGCGTCCGCCAGGGCGGCGATGCGGCCGGCGTACCGGTTGCCCGCGCGGTCGAAGACGACCGACTCGACGCCGGCGGCCTTGGCGCGCTCGGCGACCAGGCTTCCGACCTTCTTGGCCAGCTCGGTCTTGTCGCCCTCGGTGCCCTTGATGGACACGTCGAGGGTGGACGCCGACGCCAGGGTGTGACCCTTGGCGTCGTCGATGACCTGGGCGACCATGTGGCGGTTCGAACGCGTCACGACGAGGCGCGGACGCACCTCGGTGCCGACGACGCGCTTGCGAACGCGAATGGCACGGCGCTTGCGGGCGGCGTTCTTGTAGGCGTTGCCCTTGCCGATCTTGACAGAGACGCTCATCGCTTACTTACCACTCTTTCCGACCTTGCGGCGGATGACCTCGCCCGCGTACTTGACGCCCTTGGCCTTGTACGGGTCGGGCTTGCGCAGCTTGCGGATCTTCGCGGCGACCTCGCCGACCTTCTGCTTGTCGGTGCCGTCCACGTGGAACTTGGTGGGCGTCTCGACGACGAAGGAGATCCCCTCGGGCGCGGTGACCAGGATCGGGTGGCTGTAGCCCAGCGCGAACTCCATGTCGGAGCCCTTCGCCGTGACTCGGTAGCCGACGCCGCTGATCTCCAGCGACTTGCGGTAGCCCGCGGTCACGCCGGTGATCATGTTCGCCACCAGCGTGCGCGACAGGCCGTGCAGGGCCTTCGACTGACGCTCGTCGTTCGGGCGGGTGACGACCAGAGTGCCGTCCTCGCCCTTGCCGATCTCGATCGGCGCGGCGACGACGTGGGTGAGGGAGCCCTTGGGGCCCTTCACCGTGACCGTCTGGCCGTCGATGGTGACGTCCACACCAGCGGGAACCTGGATGGGCAGCCGTCCAATGCGCGACATTGCTGTACCTCCGTTTCCCGAATTACCAGACGTAGGCGAGAACTTCTCCGCCTACGCCCTTCTTGGCGGCCTGCTTGTCGGTCAGGAGGCCGGAGGACGTGGAGATGATCGCCACGCCCAGGCCGCCGAGCACCTTCGGCAGGTTGGTGGACTTTGCGTACACACGCAGACCCGGCTTGCTGATGCGCTTGATGCCGGCGATGGAACGCTCGCGGTTGGGACCGAACTTGAGCTCGATGGTCAGCTTCTTGCCGACCTCGCCCTCAGCCGGCTCCTCAACCTTGTAGGAGGAGATGTACCCCTCCTGCTGCAGGATCTCGGCGACGTGCGCCTTGATCTTGCTGGCCGGCATCGCCACGGAGTCGTGGTACGCCGAGTTCGCGTTACGCAGACGCGTGAGCATGTCTGCGATGGGGTCGGTCATGGTCATGGTGGCCTCAGGCCTCTCCCGCCGTGGTTTCTCCGCGCCAGGTCCCCCTCCGCGCACTCGGAGGAGTGCGAAAGGGGCACAAGCGCAGGGGACCTGCGACGTAGTAAGACTGGGTGTTGCGGGCCCTCGAAGGAAGGCCGCGGCTCGCCCGAAGGGGACGCCGCAGCAGGGGCCCGACCCCAACACCTTACGGGATCCCTCTCGGGAACCCAAAAGCGTCGAGGTCGGGCACACTGCTCGCCGATGTCAGAACAACCGGTAAGGGATTACCAGGAGCTCTTGGTCACGCCCGGCAGCTCGCCGCGGTGCGCCATCTCACGGAGGCACACACGGCACAGGCCGAACTTGCGGTACACCGAGTGCGGACGGCCGCAGCGCTGGCACCGGGTGTACGCCCGGACGCCGAACTTCGGCTTGCGCTCGGACTTAGCGATCAGGGCCTTCTTCGCCATGGCTCACGCCTCCTTGAACGGGAAGCCCAGAGCGCGCAGCAGCGCCCGGCCCTCATCGTCGGTCTGAGCGGTGGTCACGACGGTGATGTCCATACCGCGCTGACGGTCGACCTTGTCCTGGTCGATCTCGTGGAACATGACCTGCTCGGTCAGACCGAAGGTGTAGTTGCCACGGCCGTCGAACTGCTTGGGCGAGAGGCCGCGGAAGTCACGGATGCGCGGCAGGGCCAGCGACACCAGACGGTCCACGAACTCCCACATGCGGTCACCACGGAGGGTGACGTGGGCACCGATCGGCTGGCCCTCGCGCAGCTTGAACTGCGCGATGGACTTGCGGGCCTTGGTGACGGCCGGCTTCTGACCGGTGATCGCGGTCAGGTCCTTGATGGCACCCTCGATCAGCTTGCTGTCACGGGCGGCCTCGCCGACACCCATGTTGACCACGACCTTGACCAGGCCGGGGATCAGCATGACGTTCTCGTACGAGAACTGCTCGTGCAGCTGACCCTTGACCTCGGAGAGGTACTTCTCCTTGAGGCGGGGGGTCACCTTCTCAACAGTCGTCTCAGACATCAGATGTCCTCACCGGTCCGCTTGGCAACGCGGATCTTGTTGCCCTGGTCGTCAAAGCGGTAGCCGACGCGGGTGACGACCTTCTTGCCGTCCTTCTCCACGACCAGCTGGACGTTGGAGACGTGCACCGGGGCCTCGACGGTCACGATGCCACCCTGGGTGCCGGGGCCCGGCTTGGTGTGCTTCTTGACCCGGTTGACACCCTCGACCAGGACCTTGTTCTCAGCGGGGATGGCCTGGATGACCTTGCCCTGCTTGCCCTTGTCCTTGCCGGTGATGACCTGGACCAGGTCACCCTTCTTGATCTTCATGCTGTTCGCCATGAGATTAGAGCACCTCCGGCGCCAGCGAGATGATCTTCATGAACTTCTTGTCGCGCAGCTCGCGGCCCACCGGGCCGAAGATGCGGGTACCGCGGGGGTCGCCATCGGTGTTCTTGAGAACAACCGCGGCGTTCTCGTCGAAGCGGATGTACGAACCGTCCGGACGACGACGCTCCTTGACGGTGCGAACGACGACGCACTTCACGACGTCGCCCTTCTTCACCGAACCGCCGGGGATCGCGTCCTTGACGGTGGCGACGATGACGTCCCCGATACCGGCGTAGCGGCGACCGGAGCCACCGAGAACGCGGATGCAGAGAATCTCCTTGGCACCCGTGTTGTCGGCGACGCGCAGTCGCGACTCCTGCTGGATCACAGCTTTCTCCTGATCGTCAACAAGTGTTGACGGGCCGGCCGCTGCTCACACCCGCGCCCCTGGGGGCCTGGTGCACATACGGCCGTACCGCGAACAACCTTGTTACTTGGCCTTCTCGAGGATCTCGACGACGCGCCAGCGCTTCGTCGCGGACAGCGGCCGGGTCTCCATCAGGAGGACACGGTCGCCGACACCGCACGCGTTCTGCTCGTCGTGCGCCTTCAGCTTGTTGGTACGGCGGATGACCTTGCCGTACAGCGCGTGCTTGACGCGGTCCTCGACGGCGACGACGACGGTCTTGTCCATCTTGTCGCTGACGACCAGACCCTCACGGGTCTTGCGGAAACCGCGCGTCTCGTTGGTGTTCTCAGTCATCAGGCGTTCTCCACCGTCTCGATGCCCAGCTCGCGCTCGCGCATCAGGGTGTAGATCCGCGCGATGTCCTTACGGACCAGCCGGAGCCGTCCGTGGTTGTCGAGCTGCCCGGTCGCCGCCTGGAAGCGGAGGTTGAACAGCTCCTCCTTGGCCTCACGGAGCTTGGCAACGAGACCCTCGTTGTCCAGTTCGCGAAGCTCAGCAGCCTTGGTAGCGGCCGACATCAGCTCTCACCGTCCTCGCGCCGAACGATCCGGCACTTCATCGGAAGCTTGTGCGCGGCACGGGTGAGCGCCTCGCGAGCAATCTTCTCGTTCGGGTACGACAGTTCGAACATGACCCGACCCGGGTGCACGTTCGCGATCCACCACTCCGGCGAACCCTTACCGGAACCCATGCGGGTCTCGGCCGGCTTCTTGGTGAGCGGGCGGTCCGGGTAGATGTTGATCCAGACCTTGCCGCCACGACGGATGTGACGGGTGATCGCGATACGAGCGGACTCGATCTGGCGGTTCGTCACGTAGGCCGGGGTCACGGCCTGGATGCCGAACTGGCCGAACGCCAGCTCGGTGCCACCCTTGGCCGCGCCGCGGCGCTTCGGGTGGTGCTGCTTGCGGTGCTTGACCCGACGGGGGATCAGCATTGCGGTCAGGCCTCCGTTCCGGTGTTCTCAGCGGCAGCCGGAGCCTCGGCGACCGGGGCCGCAGCGGCCTCGGCAGCGGCGGGACGACGGCCACGGCCACCGCGCTCGCCACCACGGCCACCGCGCTCGCCGCCGCGGGCGGGACGACCGCCCTCGGGACGGGCCGGGCGGTTGCCGGAGCGGGCAGCGGCGTTCTCAGCGCGGACCTCGGCGATGTTCTTGACGTCGCCCTTGTAGATCCAGACCTTCACGCCGATGCGGCCGAAGGTGGTCTTGGCCTCGAAGAAGCCGTAGTCGACGTTCGCGCGCAGGGTGTGCAGCGGCACACGGCCCTCGCGGTAGAACTCCGAACGGCTCATCTCGGCGCCGCCGAGACGACCGGAGCACTGGACCTTGATGCCCTTGGCGCCGGCCTTCATCGTCGACTGCATGCTCTTGCGCATGGCGCGACGGAAGGAGACGCGGGAGGACAGCTGCTCCGCGACGCCCTGAGCCACGAGCTGGGCGTCCAGCTCGGGGTTCTTGACCTCGAGGATGTTCAGCTGGACCTGCTTGCCGGTCAGCTTCTCCAGGTTGCCCCGGATCTTGTCGGCCTCCGCGCCGCGGCGGCCGATCACGATGCCCGGACGGGCGGTGTGGATGTCCACGCGGACGCGGTCACGGGTGCGCTCGATCTCCACCTTCGAGATGCCGGCGCGCTCCATGCCCTTCGTCATGAGACGCCGGATGGCGACGTCTTCCTTGACGTAGTCCTTGTACAGCTTGTCGGCGTACCAGCGGGACTTGAAGTCCGTGCTGATGCCGAGGCGGAACCCGTGCGGGTTAACCTTCTGGCCCATTACCGGGTCCCTTCCTTGCTGCTGACGACCACGGTGATGTGGCTGGTCCGCTTGCGGATCCGGTAGGCACGGCCCTGGGCGCGCGGACGGAACCGCTTCAGGGTCGGACCCTCGTCAACGTACGCCTCGGAGATGTAGAGGTCGTCCACGTTGGAGTGGTTGTAGTTGTGCGCGGCGTTGGCGATGGCGCTGTTGAGCACCTTGCCGACCGGCACGGTGGCGGCCTGCGGAGCGAAACGCAGGACCGCCTGGGCCTCCGTGGCCGGCAGGCCACGGATGAGGTCCACCACGCGGCGGGCCTTCATGGGCGTGACGCGGATGTACCGCGCCTGGGCCCTGGCTTCCATGGTTGTCCCCTTAATGGAGTAAGTCACTTTGTCGTTCTGGCGCTACAGCTCGTAGAAGCGGGCCGCGACTAGCGACGCTTCGACTTGCGGTCTTCCTTCACGTGCCCCTTGAAGGTGCGCGTGGGAGCGAACTCGCCGAGCTTGTGGCCGACCATCGACTCGGTGACGAACACCGGGACGTGCTTGCGGCCATCGTGAACCGCGATCGTGTGGCCCAGCATGGCCGGGGAGATCACGGAACGACGGGACCAGGTCTTGATGACGTTCTGCGTGCCCGCCTCGTTCTGCACGTCCACCTTCTTCTGAAGGTGGTCGTCGATGAAGGGGCCCTTCTTGAGACTGCGCGGCATCTGACCTGCTCCTAGCGCTTCTTGTTGGTCTTGCGGCGGCGCACGATGAGCTTGTCCGACGCCTTGTTCGGGCGACGGGTGCGGCCCTCGGGCTTGCCCCACGGCGAGACCGGGTGGCGACCACCGGAGGTCTTACCCTCACCACCACCGTGCGGGTGGTCGATCGGGTTCATGGCCACACCGCGGACGGTCGGGCGAACGCCCTTCCACCGCATACGGCCGGCCTTGCCCCAGTTGATGTTCGACTGCTCGGCGTTGCCGACCTCGCCGACGGTCGCGCGGCAGCGCGCGTCCACCAGGCGGATCTCACCGGAGGGCATGCGCAGGTGCGCCATGCGGCCCTCACGGGCGAGCAGCTGGATGCCGGCACCCGCGGAGCGGGCCATCTTGGCGCCACCGCCGGGACGGAGCTCCACCGCGTGGATGGTGGTACCGACCGGGATGTTGCGGAGCGGCAGGTTGTTGCCCGGCTTGATGTCGGCGCCAGCGCCGTTCTCGATCCGGTCACCCTGCGCGACGCCACGGGGGGCGATGATGTAGCGCTTCTCGCCGTCCGCGTAGTGCAGGAGCGCGATGCGCGCGGTGCGGTTCGGGTCGTACTCGATGTGCGCGACCTTGGCCGGCACGCCGTCCTTGTCGTGACGACGGAAGTCGATCACGCGGTAGGCGCGCTTGTGACCGCCACCCTGGTGGCGAGCGGTGACACGACCGGCGTTGTTACGGCCGCCCTTGCTGTGCAGCGGGCGAACCAGCGACTTCTCCGGCGTGGACCGCGTGATTTCGACGAAGTCGGCCACGCTGGAGCCACGACGGCCCGGCGTAGTCGGCTTGTACTTGCGGATACCCATTTCTGTCCTCGTCCTTTACGACGATCGCAGTCCCTGACCCGAGGGTCAGGCGACCGGACCACCGAAGATGTCGATGCGGTTGCCCTCGGCCAGCGTCACGATCGCGCGCTTGGTGTCCTTGCGCTTGCCGAAACCGGTGCGGGAGCGCTTGCGCTTGCCCTGGCGGTTCAGCGTGTTCACGGCCTCGACCTTGACCGAGAAGACCGCCTCGACGGCCTGCTTGATCTGGGTCTTGTTGGCACCGGGAGCCACGACGAACGTGTACTTGTTCTCGTCGAGGAGCGAGTAGCTCTTCTCGGAGATGACCGGCTTGATCAGGACGTCACGGGGGTCCGTGAACGTCTTGGAGGTGATCTCGCTCATCAGGCGGCAGTCCCTTCGAGCTCGCCCTCAGCAGCAACGGCCTTGGCGGACGCGGCCGGACCGGCCACGAAACGCTCGAAGGCGGCCTGGGTGAAGACCACATCGTCGGAGACGAGCACGTCGTAGGTGTTCAGCTGGCCGGCGTCCAGGATGTGCACGTTCGGCAGGTTGCGAGCGGACAGGATGCCCAGCTCGTCCTCGCGCTCGACCACCAGGAGGAGGTTCTTGCGCTCGGAGATCTTGCCGAACAGGACCTTGGCGGCCTTGGTCGACGGAGCCTCGGTCGCGGTCACGCCGGTCACGACGTGGATGCGCTCGTGGCGGGCCCGGTCGGTGAGCGCGCTGCGCAGGGCGGCGGCGATCATCTTCTTCGGGGTCCGCTGCGAGTAGTCGCGCGGCACGGGACCGTGCACGACGCCACCACCGGCGAACTGCGGGGCGCGGGTCGAGCCCTGGCGGGCGCGGCCGGTGCCCTTCTGGCGGTACGGCTTCTTGCCGCCACCGCGGACCTCGCCACGACGCTTGACCTTGTGGGTGCCCTGGCGAGCCGCGGCGAGCTGCGCCACGACGACCTGGTGCATCAGCGGGACGCTGACCTTGGCGTCGAAGATCTCGGCGGGCAGCTCCAGGCTGCCGGCCTTGTCGCCGGAGGGCGACAGGATGTCAATGGTGCTCATATCCTTCACAGCCCCTTCGCCGCGGTGCGGACGAGGACGAGGCCGCCGTTCGGACCCGGGATCGCGCCCTTGATGAGGAGCAGGCCCTTCTCCGCGTCGACCGCGTGCACGGTCAGGTTCTGGGTGGTCACACGCTCGTGGCCCATCCGACCCGCCATGCGCAGGCCCTTGAACACACGGCCCGGGGTGGCGCAGCCACCGATGGAACCGGGCGAGCGGTGCTTGCGCTGGGTGCCGTGACCGGCGCCGAGGCCCTTGAAGTTGTGACGCTTCATGACACCGGCGAAGCCCTTGCCCTTGGAGGTGCCGGTCACGTCGACCTTGACACCCGCCTCGAAGGTCTCGGCGGTGACTTCCTGGCCCAGGGTGTACTCGGACGCGTCCGAGGTACGGATCTCGACCAGGTGGCGACGGGGGGTGACACCGGCCTTGGCGAAGTGGCCCTGGAGGGGCTTGTTCACCTTGCGGGGGTCGATCTCGCCGAAGCCGAGCTGCACGGCGTCGTAGCCGGCCGGGCTGTCGGCGGTGTGGACCTGGGTCACGACATTGGGCCCAGCCTTGACGACGGTCACCGGAACGACCCGGTTGTTCTCGTCCCAGACCTGGGTCATGCCGAGCTTCTCGCCCAGGATGCCCTTAATCTGCTTAGCCATCTTCGGTGCGCCTCTCAGAGCTTGATCTCGATGTCGACACCAGCCGGCAGGTCGAGACGCATCAGCGAGTCAACCGTCTTCGGCGTGGGGTCGAGGATGTCGATCAGACGCTTGTGAGTGCGCATCTCGAAGTGCTCGCGCGAGTCCTTGTACTTGTGCGGCGAGCGGATGACGCAGTACACGTTCTTCTCAGTGGGCAGCGGCACCGGGCCCGCGACCTGCGCACCAGTACGGATCACCGTCTCGACGATCTTCTTCGCCGAGGAGTCGATGACCTCGTGGTCGTAGGCCTTGAGCCGGATGCGGATCTTCTGTCCCGCCATGGCTACTTCGTAGTCCTTTGTGTCGTCCGTTGCTGCACGACTCCCCCTCCGACCCCCGCGCTCGGGCGTGTCGCACTCGCGCTTGCAAAAAACCGGCGAAACGATCTCGTCGGCTTCGAACTGCTGGGGGAGGTGGAGCCGGGTCGATACCCCGCACACGCTTCCCGGAAGATTCCCGTACTTTCGCCCCGCAGCTGCCGCGGTGTCGCTTACACACCACTGCACCCACACACAGCACGTGGGAGCATGAACGGCCATTCACGGGAACGACGAGTACGTGGGACTCGCTTCCGGTCCTCCCGGCGGGAGGCGCGCAGCATCGGTACTCAACCGAGCAACTCAGACATCCTGCCACAGAACGCGGGCGATACGCCAATCGGGTTCACCCGCTGGGGTGCACGTCACACCCGCTGCGCGCCCGCCAAACCTCTCCCCCGCGGGAAAAACGCCGAGGGCCCGGCCCACTCCCGCGAAGGAGTGGGCCGGGCCCTGGAGTTGACCCGAGGTCAGATCGTCAATTACTTGAGGATCTTGGTGACCTGGCCGGCGCCGACGGTACGACCACCCTCACGGATGGCGAACTTGAGGCCCTCCTCCATGGCGACGGGCTGGATCAGCGCGACGGTCATGGCGGTGTTGTCGCCCGGCATGACCATCTCGGTGCCCTCGGGGAGGGTCACGACGCCGGTCACGTCGGTGGTGCGGAAGTAGAACTGCGGACGGTAGTTGTTGAAGAAGGGGGTGTGACGGCCACCCTCGTCCTTCGACAGGATGTAGGCCTGGGCCTCGAAGTCGGTGTGCGGGGTGACCGAACCCGGCTTGATGATGACCTGGCCGCGCTCGACGTCCTCGCGCTTGATGCCGCGGAGCAGCAGACCGACGTTCTCACCGGCCTGGCCCTCGTCGAGCAGCTTGCGGAACATCTCGATACCGGTGACCGTGGTGGTGGTCTTGGTGGTCTTGATGCCGATGATGTCGACGGTCTCGTTGACCTTGAGGATGCCGCGCTCGATGCGGCCGGTGACGACGGTGCCACGACCGGTGATCGTGAAGACGTCCTCGATCGGCATCAGGAACGGCTGGTCGGTGAGGCGGGCCGGGGTCGGGATGGCCTCGTCGACGGCGTGCATCAGGCCGAGGAGCTTCTCGCCCCACTCCTTGTCGCCCTCGAGCGCCTTCAGCGCCGAGACGCGGACGACCGGCAGGTCGTCGCCCGGGAACTCGTACTCGGAGAGGAGCTCGCGGACCTCGAGCTCGACGAGCTCCAGGATCTCCTCGTCGTCCACCATGTCGGCCTTGTTCAGGGCGACGACGATGTAGGGGACGCCGACCTGGCGGGCCAGGAGGACGTGCTCCTTGGTCTGCGGCATCGGGCCGTCGGTGGCGGCGACGACGAGGATCGCACCGTCCATCTGGGCCGCACCGGTGATCATGTTCTTGATGTAGTCGGCGTGACCCGGGCAGTCGACGTGGGCGTAGTGACGCGCCTCGGTCTGGTACTCGACGTGCGCGATGGAGATGGTGATACCGCGCTGACGCTCCTCCGGCGCCTTGTCGATCTGGTCGAACGGCGTGAAGGGGTTGATGTCCGGGTACGCGTCGTGCAGCACCTTGGTGATGGCCGCGGTCAGCGTGGTCTTACCGTGGTCGATGTGACCGATGGTGCCGATGTTGACGTGGGGCTTCGTCCGCTCGAACTTCGCCTTCGCCACTGCAGTCCTCCTGAGGACAGTTCTGTACGCCGTACGACGTCAGTTGGTCTGGATCGGGTTTTTGGTAACGGGGCGCTGGTGTCGCGCCCCGTAGCCGTCCCGCGGGTGGGGGTGCCGGAGGGCTCCCGGGCGGAACCCGGACGGGTGAGGTCCGGGTGCCCTCCTTCTAGCCTAAAGGGTCTGGTTCGTCCCGATTACCGGGACGTCACTCGCCCTTGGCCTTGGCGATGATGTCGTCCGCCACGTTCCGCGGAACCTCGGCGTACGAGTCGAACTGCATCGAGTAGCTCGCGCGACCAGAGGTCTTGCTGCGCAGGTCACCGACGTAGCCGAACATCTCGGAGAGCGGCACCAGCGCCTTGACGACGCGGGCGCCGTGACGCTCCTCCATGGCCCGGATCTGGCCACGGCGGGAGTTGATGTCGCCGATCACGTCGCCCATGTAGTCCTCGGGGGTGGTGACCTCGACGGCCATCATCGGCTCGAGCAGAGCCGGCGACGCCTTCTTGGCACCTTCCTTGAACGCCATGGAACCGGCGATCTTGAACGCCAGCTCGGACGAGTCGACGTCGTGCGACGCACCGTCGAGCAGGCTGACGCGGACGCCCTGGAGCGGGTAGCCGGCGAGCACGCCGAACTCCATGGCCTCCTGGCAACCGGCGTCGACCGAGGGGATGTACTCCTTCGGAACGCGGCCACCGGTGACCTTGTTCACGAACTCGTAGCCCTCGCCGGACTCCAGCGGCTCGATCGCGATCTGGATCTTCGCGAACTGGCCGGAACCACCGGTCTGCTTCTTGTGCGTGTAGTCGATGCGCTCGACGGCCTTGCGGATCGTCTCGCGGTACGCCACCTGCGGCTTGCCGACGTTGGCCTCGACCTTGAACTCGCGGCGCATGCGGTCGACCAGCACCTCGAGGTGCAGCTCGCCCATGCCGGCGATGATCGTCTGGCCGGTCTCCTCGTCGGTGTTGACCTGGAAGGACGGGTCCTCCTCGGCCAGGCGCTGGATGGCGACACCCAGCTTCTCCTGGTCGCCCTTGGACTTGGGCTCGATCGCGACGCGGATGACCGGGGCCGGGAAGTCCATGGACTCCAGGATGACCGGCTGCTTCTCGTCGGACAGCGTCTCACCGGTGGTGGTCTGCTTGAGGCCCATGACGGCGATGATGTCGCCGGCGCCCACCGAGTCGATCTCCTCACGCTTGTTCGCGTGCATGCGGTAGATCTTGCCGATGCGCTCCTTCTTGCCCTTGACGGAGTTCAGCACCGAGGTGCCGGACTCCAGGCGGCCGGAGTACACGCGGACGAAGGTGAGCTTGCCCAGGTGCGGGTCCGACATGATCTTGAACGCGAGCGCGGCGAGCGGCTCGTCGTCCGAGGCCTGGCGGACGATCTTCTCGTCGGGGTTGTTCGGCTTGGTGCCCTCGATGCCCTCGATGTCGAGGGGCGACGGCAGGTACTTCACAACCGCGTCGAGCAGGGGCTGGACGCCCTTATTCTTGAAGGCCGAGCCGCAGAAGATCGGGGTGAAGTCCGAGTTCAGCGTGCCCTTGCGGATCGCGGCGACCAGCAGCTCCTCGGGGATGTCCTCGCCCTCCAGGGCGAGCTCCATCACCTCGTCGCTGACGTTCGACACGGTGTCGAGCAGGGCCTCGCGGTACTCCGCGGCCTTGTCGGCGAGGTCGGCCGGGATGTCGACGACGTCGTACATCTCGCCCTTGGGCGCGTCCGCGGACCAGACCAGGGCCTTCATCTTCACCAGGTCGACGACACCGGAGAAGTCGCCCTCGGCGCCGATCGGCAGCTGCATGACCAGCGGGGTGGCGCCGAGGCGGTCCACGATGGTCTGCACGCAGAAGTAGAAGTCGGCACCCGTGCGGTCCAGCTTGTTGATGAAGCAGATGCGCGGGACGCCGTAGCGGTCAGCCTGCCGCCACACGGTCTCGGACTGGGGCTCGACACCGGCGACACCGTCGAACACCGTCACGCCACCGTCGAGCACGCGCAGCGAGCGCTCCACCTCGACGGTGAAGTCGACGTGGCCCGGGGTGTCGATGATGTTGATGGTGTTGTCGACACCGTCGAGGGTCCAGTGACAGGTCGTCGCGGCCGACGTGATGGTGATGCCGCGCTCCTGCTCCTGCTCCATCCAGTCCATCGTGGCAGCGCCGTCGTGGACCTCACCGATCTTGTACGAGACACCGGTGTAGAACAGGATCCGCTCGGTGGTGGTGGTCTTGCCCGCGTCGATGTGCGCCATGATCCCGATGTTGCGGACCCTGGCGAGGTCAAGGGAGGTTGCAGCCATGGTGGCTCGTTCTCTCTCTGTCTAGTGACGGGGTTCGGACTACCAGCGGTAGTGCGCGAAGGCCTTGTTGGACTCGGCCATCTTGTGGGTGTCCTCGCGACGCTTCACGGAAGCGCCCAGGCCGTTGCTGGCGTCGAGGATCTCGTTGAGCAGACGCTCGGTCATGGTCTTCTCGCGACGGGCGCGGGAGTAGCCGACCAGCCAGCGCAGCGCCAGGGTGTTGGCGCGGCCCGGGCGGACCTCGACCGGCACCTGGTAGGTGGCGCCACCGACGCGGCGGGACTTGACCTCGAGGGTCGGCTTGACGTTCTCCAGGGCGCGCTTGAGCGCGACCACCGGGTCGGCGCCGGTCTTCTCGCGGACGCCCTCGAGGGCGCCGTAGACGATCCGCTCGGCGGTGGAGCGCTTGCCGTGCAGCAGGATCTTGTTGACCAGCGAGGTCACCAGCGGGGAGCCGTAGACCGGGTCGATGATGACCGGGCGCTTCGGGGCGGGGCCCTTACGAGGCATTCTTACTTCTCCTTCTTGGCGCCGTAGCGGCTGCGGGCCTGCTTGCGGTTCTTGACACCCTGGGTGTCGAGCGAGCCGCGGATGATCTTGTAGCGGACACCAGGAAGGTCCTTCACACGGCCACCGCGGACCAGCACGATGGAGTGCTCCTGCAGGTTGTGGCCCTCGCCCGGAATGTAAGCGGTGACCTCGATCCCGCTGGTGAGGCGCACACGGGCGACCTTGCGGAGAGCCGAGTTCGGCTTCTTCGGGGTGGTCGTGTACACACGCGTGCAGACGCCGCGGCGCTGGGGCGAACCCTTCAGTGCGGGCGTCTTGTTCTTCTCGACCTTGTCCTGCCGGCCCTTTCGGACCAGCTGCTGGATCGTAGGCACCGTTTCTCCGTTTTCTGTGTGCCAAGGCTTGGTGGAACTAACCTGCGGTATGGCCCGCACACACCGACCCACGCGGTCGGGCGTGTTGGGCCTTCTTCGGGGGAAGAATCGCGGAATCCCATGAGCTGCGCTGCGGCTACGGCACGCACCGAGCGGGTGGAGTCTCCGCTGCGGCGGCCGATCTGCTGGCACGCACAAGGACCCGGGCACACCCCAGGCACAAGGTCAGAGCGTACCTAGCGCACAGGCGGCGGTCAAAACAAATGGGGCGCACCCGGCCGGGCACGCCGCCCGGCGCGGCGCGGAACGGGGCCGCCGGGCGCGGGCGGTCAGCTCGACGACGAGGACGCCAGCACGACGAGCAGGCCGATCAGCAGCCAACCGGCCACCGAGAGCCAGCCCAGCACCAGGCCCAGCACCGCCAGGCCGTCGCCGTCCTCGCGGGTGACGCGGATCCGGTTGCGCGCCATGTGGCCGGTGATCACGGCGGGCAGCCCGGTGAGGCCGCCGGTGACCACGGTCAGGCAGCCGAGCGTCGCGGAGGCGACCGCCAGGCCGTTGCTGCGGCGCGTCGGCGGGAACGGGTAGGGCGGCGGCAGGAAGGTCTGCGGCACCACCGGGGCGGGCGCGGCCGTCGGCTGCACCATCGGTCCGGAGGGCAGGTCGGCCACCAGGGCGGCCAACTGCCCGTAGGTGCTGGCCTGGTAGGTGGCGGACATCCGCTGCTCGTACTCGGCGGCGGTCAGCCGGCCCTCGGCGAACGCGGCCTTCAGCACGTCGACGGTCCGCTCCCGGTCCGCGTTGGCGGCCCGCATGGCGGACTGCGGCGTCGGTGCCGGCTGCCAGGGCTGCTGCCCGTACGGCGCCGGCGGCCCCCATTGACCTGCCACCGCGGCCACCTCCGAATCCCCGTGCTGCGATTGCCTTCCCAGCATGCAGGACGAACGGCGGCGCCGGGTAGTTGCCGGGGCGCGGCGGGAACCGGTGGCGCACCGCCGTTCGGGGGATGTGCGGGGTAAAGGAATGATCATAGGGTCGCACCGGCACCCCGTCCGGACCGCCCGCGAAGGAGACCACCCGCCATGGAGGCGACCACCCCGCCGCCCGCCGTCTCGATCCGCGACCTGTGGAAGCGCTTTGGCGCGCAGACCGCCGTCGCCGGGCTGAGCCTGGACCTGCCCGCCGGGTCGTTCATCGGCCTGGTCGGCCCGAACGGGGCCGGCAAGACCACCACGCTGTCGATGGCCACCGGGCTGCTGCGGCCCGACCGGGGCACGGTGCTGGTGCACGGCGCGGACGTCTGGCGGGACCCGGTCGCGGTCAAGGCCCGGATCGGCATCCTGCCGGAGGGGCTGCGGATGTTCGAGCGGCTCAGCGGGCGCGAACTGCTGCGCTTCAACGGGCGGTTGCGCGGGCTGGCCGGGAAGGAGACCGACCGGCGGGCCGAGGAGCTGCTGGCGGTGCTGGACCTGACCGGCTCCGCCGACAAGCTGGTCGCCGACTACTCCACCGGCATGCGCAAGAAGATCGGCCTGGCCGCCGCGCTGCTGCACAACCCCGACGTGCTGTTCCTGGACGAGCCGTTCGAGGGCGTCGACCCGGTCTCCGCGCAGACCATCCGCGGGGTGCTGACCAGGTACGCCGCCTCCGGCTCCACCGTGGTGTTCTCCAGCCACGTGATGGAACTGGTCGAGTCGCTGTGCGACTGGGTCGCCGTGGTCAACGCCGGGCAGGTGGTCGCCGCCGGGCCCACCGAGCAGGTGCGCGGCGGGACTTCGCTGCACCAGGCGTTCCTCGGGCTGGTCGGCGTCCGCGAGGACGACGGGAACGCGCTCGACTGGCTGGGCGGGGGTCAGCGGTGAGCACCGCCCTCGCCGAGGACCGCGCGGTCGTCCGGGCCCTGGTCGCGCTCAAGGTCCGGCTGCTGCTGAACGGGCTGCGCCGCAGCCGCGGCCTGGCCGTCGGGTACGTCCTCGGCCTGCTGATCGGGCTGCTGTTCGGGCTGTCCGGGGCCGTCGGACTGGTGGCGCTGCACGGCCGGGAGGGGGCGGCGGACGCGGCCGCGGTGCTGGTCACCGGGCTGACGGTGTGCTGGGCCGCGATGCCGCTGTTCTTCTTCTCCAGCGACGAGAGCGCCGACCCGACCCGGCTGACCGTGCTGCCGCTGCGGGAGTCCGCGCTGCTGCGCGGCACCCTGCTGGGCGGGCTGGTCGGGCCGGGGCCGCTGATCAACCTGCTGCTGCTGGTCGGCGCCGCGGTGGCGGCCGGGCGGGGCGCGGCCTCGGCGGCGGTGGCGGTGCTCGCGGTGCCGCTGGTCCTGCTGACGCTGGTGGCGCTGATCCGGTCGGTCGGGGCGGGCAACGCCCGGCTGCTGTCGAGCCGCCGCGGCAAGGACTTCGCGATCTTCGGCGGCCTGCTGTTCGCGGTCCTGGCGCAGGCCGGGAACCTGGGCCTGCAGAGCACCCTGAACGGCTCGGGCCGGGGCGTCGACCTGTCGGTGCTGCACCCGTACGCCTCGGTGGTGCGGTGGATCCCGCCGGTGGCGGCGATCGACGCGGTGCGCTCGGCCGGGGAGGGCGCGTACGCGGTCGCGGCCGGGCAGTTGCTGCTCACCGCGGGGCTGCTGGCGCTGCTGCTGCGCTGGTGGCTGCGCAGCCTGCGGGAGCTGATGGTGAGCGGCGACTCCTCGACGCTGCTGGAGACCTCGTCCGCCGCCTCCGCCCGGGCGGAGGGCCTGTGGCGGCTGCTGCCCGAGGGCCGGGTCGGCACCGTCGCCCAGCGGCACCTGCGGTACGCCTGGCGGGAGCCGCGGTCGAAGGCCGCGGTGTTCACCGGGATCGGCATGACCGCGGTGTTCGCGGTGCTGTCGGTGGTGCAGGGCTGGGGCTCGGTGTACGTGATCGCGATCGGCGGGATGATGCTCGGCCTGCAGTCCGGCAACCTGTTCGGCATGGACGGCTCCGGGTTCTGGATGGTCGCCGCGACCCTCGGCACCCGGCGCGACGCCCGGGACGAACTGCGCGGCCGGGTGCTGGCGATCGCGCTGTACGCGGTGCCGGTGCTGCTGCTGTTCGGCCCGCCGGTGGCCGCCCTCACCGGCGACTGGGCCGACCTGGCCCCGGCGCTCGGCCTGGCCCTGGCCGCGCTCGGCACCGCGCTCGGCCTGGGCTGCGTGCTCAGCGTGCTCGCCCCGTACGCCCTGCCCGCCGACGGCAACCCGATGCGCAACGCGGCGCCCGGGCAGAACGGCGCGGTGATGCTGAACGCCTTCGGCTCGATGGTCGGCGTGGCGGTGCTCTGCCTGCCGGTCGGAGCGCTGCTCGGCTTCCTGCTGCTGGGCCACCGCCCGGCCTGGCCGCTGCTCCCCGCGGGCGCGCTGTACGGGGCCGGGCTGGCGCTGCTGGGGATCCGGCTGGCCTCGGGGCGGCTGCTCGGGCGGGCGCCGGAGATCCTCGCCAAGGTGATCGAGCGGTGACGAGCCGCCGCGGGTCGGCGGCCGGGGCTGCGGTGCGCCGACCGGTGTCACCGGGGGACCGTCGCGGGGCGTGGCTGTCCCTGCTGGCCGCCGTGCTGCTCGCGGCCGTCGCGGGCCGGGCGCTGCTGGGTGCGCTGCCCGCCGCCCGGGCCCAGCAGCGGGCCTTCGCGGCCGCGCCGCGCTGCCCGGCGGCGGACGGTGCGGCCTGCGTCCTGGAGGTGCCGCTGACCGTCGTCGGGAAGGACCACCGGGCGGGGAAGGGCGAGGCCTGGTGGCTGCGGCTGGCCGGGGCGGACGGCACCGTCCTCCGGCCCGAACTGCCGGACGGCGACTCGCTGTTCGGGGCCGAGGACGGCGCCCGGGTCACCGCCGAGTTCTGGCGCGGCGGCCTGGTCGCACTCCGGCTGGACGGCGTGCGGCAGGAGACCACGGCGACGCCCAACACCTCGCACCACCTCCCGCTGGGTCTGGGCCTGGCCACCCTGCCGCTGGCCGCGGGCGCGCTCTGGCAGGCGCTGTGGCTGGGCCTGCGGTCCTGGCGCAACCCGCTGGTGCGGCCCTGGCAGTTGCGCTCGGCCCGGGAGGCGGCGCTCGCGTCGGCCGCGGTCGGCATGCTCGCCGGGGCGGTCGACGCGCCCGACGTCCCGTACTCCTCGGTGCTGGCGCTCCTCGGCGTACCGGCGCTGGCGGTGGTGGGCGGGCGGGCGCTGCTCCTGCGCCGCCGGGACCGGACGCCGCTGGTCGACGTCCCGGCCGTGGCGGCCCCGGGCCGGGTCTGCGTCCCGGGCGCGGTGGCCGGCCCCGGCGCTCCCCCGCGGACGATGGGGCACCACTGCCTGATCGTCCTCGACGGCCGGCTGTCCACCGCGCTGGGCGAGAACCTGTCGGTGCGGCCGTACCCGGCCCGGCTGGTGGTGGAGGAGGTCCGGCGGCCGTTTCGGGACGATCCCCTGGTGGGTACGGGCAAGGAGCCGCTGGCCGTCGAGTGCCGGGAGGCGGGGTCCGGTGCGCCGGTGCTGCTCGCCCTCGACGCGTCCGACGCGCCACCGCTGCTGGCGGCCCTCCGGGCGGGCGACGGGGCGGCGGCGGGGGCGGGGCCGTGACGGGGGGAGAGCAGGAGCGGTGACGGCGGGCGAGGAACAGCGCGGCGAACCGGCAAGCGTCGGGACGACCGGCTTCGGCCCGGTCGGACGGCCGGTCGTCACGGGTGGTGCGGCGGGCGGTCCCAGGGGCCCGTTCGGGCGGGGAGAGGTCTGGCGTCCGCCCGGGCAGCGGCTGACGCCGGACGAGCAGCGGCAGGCCGGGGCCTCCGTCGCGCTGGCGGCGCTGCTGCTGTTCCTGGCCGTCCTGCTGCTGCTGTTCGCCCTGCCGCACGCGCGGGCCGAGGAGCGGGCGTACGCCGCCGGGCGGTCCTGTGCCGCGGGCGCCCGGGAGTGCGTTCGGGAGGTGCCGATGACGGTCGTCAGCAGGTACGCCCAGAAGAGCACGGGGCGTCTGCAACTGCTCGGACCGGACGGCGGGGCGCCCCACGAGGTCCAGGTCCCGGCCGACGGACGGCTGTTCCAGCAGGTCGCGGTCGAGGACCGGGTCACCGGCGTGTTCTGGCGCGGCGCGCTGGTCGCGGTCCGGAAGGACTGGATGCGGGCGGAGACCTCGGACTCGCCGGACGGCGCCGGGCGCCCGCCGCTGCTGGCCGGCACGGCCGCGCTGCTGCCCGGCCTCGCCCTGGCGGGCAACGCGGTGCGGCTCCGGCTGCGGGCGCGGCACCGCGCCTGAACCGCGGCGTTCCCGGGCGGCGCCGGGCGGTGCGGCGCGCTCCGGCATCATGGAGGGCGTCCCCTCCCCCGTCCCCGCAGGAAGCAGGAACCGCCGTGGCCAGCACCGATCAGCCCGTGGACGAGCTGGTGGCGGAGGCGGTGGCCCGGGTCGCGGGGGCGTCCGCCGACGGCCTGGAGTACGTGGTGGACGGGGCCGCGTCGCTGCTGGCGGCCTCGGCGGAGCGGTGGCCCGCGGTGAGCCGGGCGCTGCTCGGGGCCGCGGAGCGCGCGGTGGGCCGCTGCTGGGCGGCCGGATGGCAGCCCGCCGACCTGGTGCGGGTGGCCCGGCGGGAGCTGGGCCCGGTGCAGGTCGCGCTGGCGGCGGACCTGATCGCGGCGGAGGGGCGGCGGCACCCGGCGGCGTCCCTGGACCGGCGCTGGCGGGAGCAGTTGCGGGAGCTGGACGCGCACCCGTGGTGGCCCTCCGACGAGGCGTACCTGCCGGAGTTCGCGTCCCGGCACCGGCTGGACCGGTTCGCGCTGGCCACCGCCGCGCTGGAGCTGCTGCGGGCCTGGGCGCTGCTGCCGCCCGTCCAGCCGGTGGGCCCGGCGCCCGGGCAGGCCGCCGCGCCGCGGGCGGGCGCGCCGCGCGCGGACGAGCCGCGGATGCTGGGCCGGATCCGGGCGCTGCTGGCGAAGGCCGAGTCGACCGGGTTCCCGGAGGAGGCGGAGGCGCTGACCGCGAAGGCGCAGGAGCTGATGGCCCGCCACTCGATCGACGAGGCGCTGCTCGCGGCGGGCGGCGGCCGGTCGGCGGACGATCCGGCGGCGGTGCGGATCGGCGTGGACAACCCGTACGAGGGCCCCAAGACGATGCTGCTGGACGCCGTCGCGGCGGCGAACCGGTGCCGGGTGGTGTGGGCGAAGGAGTTCGGGTTCTGCACGGTGATCGGATTCGACGCCGACCTGGACGCGGTGGAACTGCTCTACACCTCGCTGCTGGTGCAGGCCACGGCCGCGATGCACCGGGCGGGCAGCCGCAAGCACAAGGACGGCGCGGCCCGTACCAAGGCGTTCCGGCAGTCCTTCCTGGTCGCGTACGCGGCCCGGATCCGGGAGCGGCTGGCGGACGCCACCGAGCGGGCCACCGAGGAGGCCGCCCAGGAGGCCGCCACCGGTCGCGCGACCGCCGCCGACCCGGACGGCGCGCCGCTCCCGGCCGTCCCCGACGGCGGCCTGCTGCCGGTCCTGGCGGCCCGGGCGGAGGCCGTCGACGACGCGG
The DNA here is from genome assembly GCF_042894345.1 of Kitasatospora sp. NPDC001540. NCBI lineage: Bacteria > Bacillati > Actinomycetota > Actinomycetes > Kitasatosporales > Streptomycetaceae > Kitasatospora > Kitasatospora sp. NPDC001540. Next base: position 26,627 of record NZ_JBIAVO010000027.1, on the reverse strand, counting down.
TGGGCAGAATGTTCCCCAAGCTGGTGTCGCAGCGGGTGCGGGTGAGCGACGGCGAGGGCTGGGCCGAGGGCCGGGCCGCCGCCGACCGGGCCTCCCTGCACCGCGGCTCCGGACGCATCGAACGCTGACGGACCGTCGGCGCACACGGGGGGGACGACGATGGACTTCACGGAACGGGTACGGGGCGCCCTGCTCGGCGGGGCCCTGGGCGACGCCCTGGGCTGGCCGGTCGAGTTCCGGCGCCTGGACCAGATCCGGGCCGAGTACGGGCCGGACGGCCTGACCGACCTGGCCGACACCCCCCTCGGGGGCCAGGTCACCGACGACACCCAGATGACCCTGTTCACCGCGGAGGGCCTGCTGCGCGGCGGCCGCCCGGAGGACCTGCACGCCGCCTACCGCCGCTGGTTCACCACCCAGCGGCTGCCCGGACCCGGCCCCCGGCCCGACGGCTGGCTGGCCGCCCAGGAGTTCCTGTACGCCTCCCGGGCCCCCGGCAACGCCTGCACCACCGGCATCGCCACCGACTACCGGCCCGCCGCCCCGTTCGGCCAGGACGGCCCGCTCAACCCCCACTCCAAGGGCTGCGGCACCGTCATGCGCTCGGCCCCGTTCGGCCTGATCGGCCTCGATCCGCAGCAGGCCTTCCAACGCGCCGCCGTGGCCGCCCAGTTGACCCACGGCCACCCCACCGGCTACCTGGCGGCGGGCGCCTTCGCCGCCCTGATCACCCTGGTCGCCGCCGGTACCCCGCTGCGCCCGGCCCTCGACGCCGTCCTCGTCCGGCTCGACGCCCAGCACCGGGGCGCGGAGACCGCCGACGCCCTGCGCCGGGCCCTGCGGGTGGCCGCGGAGGGCCCCGGCAGCGCGGAGGCCGTCGAACGCGTCGGCCTCGGCTGGATCGCCGAGGAGTGCCTGGCCGTCGCCGTGTACGCGGCCCTGGTCGGCGAGGACGCCCGCGCGGCCCTCGTCCTGGCGGTCAACCACTCCGGCGACAGCGACTCCACCGGCGCGGTCTGCGGCAACCTGGTCGGCGCCCTGCACGGCCTGTCCGGCCTCCCCGCGGACTGGTGCGAGCTGGTCGAGGGCCGCGAGGTCGTCCTCCGGGTGGCCGACGACCTGGTCACCGCGTTCGCCCTCGGCGACCGCACGGCGCTGGACGGGCGCTACCCGGCGGGCAGGTAATCCAGGGGCCCGGGGAACGGCGGGTCCGAGCTGCGCAGTAGCCCCTTCAGGGGCCCGGGGAACGGCGGGTCCGAGCTGCTACCGGCCGGAGCCCATCGGAATGTCCGTGCTGCTTCGGGCCGCCTGAACAGAACCCGAAGCCAATGGCACGCACCGGCAGTGAACCGTGAGCAGTCCCGAGCCCGCCGTTCCCCGGGCCCCTGAAGGGCCCATCCGGGCACCGTCTCAGTCCCAGAGCGCGCCAAAGGCCAGCAGCTCCTCGCGGTACTCGATCCGGTCCACCCACTCCCGCGGCCAGGCGTCCGCGCCGTGCCTGGCCCCGGCGAACGCGCCGGCCAGGCAGGCCAGCGAGTCGGAGTCGCCGGAGGAGACCGCGGCGCGGCGGACGGCGGCGACCGGGTCGTCGGGCAGCAGGAGGAAGCAGAGCAGCGCGGTGGCGAAGGCCTCCTCGGCGACCCAGCCCTCGCCGGTGCGCTCGCACGGGTCGGCCTCGACGTCCCCCGCCGCGAGCGCCGCGTCGAGCCGGTCGAGGGCGCGCAGGCTCTCGTCCCAGCCGCGGGCGATGAACTCCTCCGGGGAGCCGAAGTGGTCCCGGGCGGCGAGGTCGCCGAGCCAGGTCGCGTCGTAGTGGGTGCGCTGCTGCTGCGCGTGGGCGCGCAGCCGGGCGGGGAGCTCGGCGGGGTCGACGCCCCGGGCGAGCCAGCGGACGGTGAAGGCGGTGAGTTCGCTGGCGGCGAGCGCGGTGGGGTGGCCGTGGGTGAGGCCGGACTGCAGCTGGGCGGCGCCGGCCACCTGGCGGTCGGTCAGTTCGCGGACCAGGCCGAGCGGGGCGACCCGCATGTTCGCGCCGCAGCCCTTGGAGCCGAGGTCGCTGGCGTCCTGCCAGGGGCGCCCGGTGGAGAGCCGGAAGCAGGAGCGCAGGCAGGTCATGCCGGGGGCCCGGTTGTTCTCCGGGGAACGCCACCAGTCGACGAACTCCTCGCGCAGCGGCAGTTCGAGGCGCAGCGGGGCGAGCGGCCCCTCGGTGAGGGCGTCGCGCAGGGCGCGAGCGAGCGCGAGGGTCATCTGGGTGTCGTCGGTGACCTGGGCCTTCTTCGGGAGCGGGAGGGTGCGCCAGGCGGGGCTGAGCAGTCCGATCTCGTGGAGGTTCAGGAATTCGGTGCGCTTGCCCAGGGCGTCGCCGATCGCCAGCCCCAGCATCGCTCCCGTCGCCCGTCGCACCGTGCGCCCCCTTCTTCGAACGTCGGTCCTCAGACCTCGACCAGTAGCTGTTCCAGCCCCCGGATCACGTAGCCGGGGCGCCAGGCGGGCTCGCGCAGCAGGCGTAGCCCGGGGGCCTTGCGGAGCAGTGCGCCGTAGGACTCGGTGAGTTCCATTCTGGCGAGCGGGGCGCCGAGGCAGAAGTGGATTCCGGCGCCGAAGCTGAGGTGCGGGTTGTCGGTGCGGCCGAGGTCGAGCCGGTCGGGGTCGGTGAAGCGCTCGGGGTCGCGGTTGGCGGAGCCGAACAGCAGGGCGACCTCCGCACCGCGCGGGACGGTCGTGCCACCGATCTCGATGTCGTCCAGCACCCAGCGTTCGAACATCTGCAGCGGGGTGTCGTACCGCATGAGTTCCTCGACGGCGGTGGGCAGCAGTTCGTCCACCGCGCCGCGCAGCCGGGCGAGTTGGTCGGGGTTGCGGAACAGGGCGAGCCAGCCGTTGCCGGTGGTGTTGACGGTGGCCTCGTGGCCCGCGTTGAGCAGCAGGACGCAGGTGGAGACGGTCTCCTGCTCGCTGAGCACCTGCCCGTCCTCGGCGGCCAGGGCCAGGGCGCTGATCAGGTCGGGGCCGGGCTCGGCGCGCCGTCGGCGGATCAACTCCCGCAGGTAGGAGGAGAATTCGAGGCTGGCGGTGACGGCGCGGCGGGCGGTCTCCGGGCTCGGGTCGAGTTCGAACATGCCGGTGATGTCGGCGGACCAGGGGCGCAGCAGGTGCCGGTCGGAGGCGGGGATGCCCAGCATCTCGGCGATCACGGCGACCGGCAGCGGTTCGGCGACCCGGGCGATCAGGTCGCCGCCGCCGTCGGCGAGCAGGCCGTCGACGAGTTCGGCGGCCAGCCGCCGGACGGTGGGGCGCAGCGACTCGACCGTGCGCGGGGTGAAGGCCTTGGAGACCAGGCGGCGGATCCGGGCGTGGTCGGGGCCCTCCAGGTCGAGCAGCCCGTGGTCGTTGAGGGTGTGGAACGGCTCGTACGCCGGATCGGGCGCGGGGCGGCCGAACTCCTCGTGGGTGAAGCGGTGGGTGTAGGTGCGGCCGAGTCGGCGGTCCCGCAGCAGCGCGTTGACGTCGGCGTACCGGGAGACCAGCCACTGCCCGGTCGGCTCGTGGCGGTGGACGGGCGCCCGTTCGCGCAGGGCGGCGTACGCGGGGTAGGGGCGGGCCACGAACTCGGCCGACCGGGGGTCGAAGGCGTCGGTCGTCACGGGGTCCTCCCTGGTCGTCGGGCCGCCATGCTACGCGGGCCGGTCCGCCGTCCCGCAGCGGGCAGCGGACGGCCGGCGACGGTCAGACTTCGGACAGGTCGCCGTCCACCAGGCGGGCCACCAGCTCCGGGAGCGCCTGCGAGATCGGTGTCCGGATCACCTCGTGCGCGGCCCAGTCCCAGGGCGTGGGTTCGCCGTTGACCACGATCAGCCGCGCGTCGTGCTCCAGCGCGATCTTCGGCAGCAGCGCGGCCGGGTGCACCTGCAGCGAGCTGCCGACCGCCAGGAACACCTGGCAGTTCCTGGCGATCGCGTCGGCCTGCTCCAGCACCCGCTCGTCCAGCGCCTCGCCGAACATCACGGTGCGCGGGCGCAGCACGCCGCCGCACTGCTCGCAGGCCGGGTCGTCCTCGCCCGCGGCGACGCGTTCCAGGGCGTCCGCCATCGGGCCGGTGGCCCGGCAGCGCACGCACTGCACCTCGGTGGCCGTCCCGTGCAGTTCGAGCACCTTGCGCGCCGGGAGGCCGGCGGCCTGGTGCAGCCCGTCCACGTTCTGGGTAAGGACCCGCACCGGGACGCCCGCGCGCTCCAGTTCGGCCAGCGCCCGGTGGCCCGCGTTGGGTGCGGCGCCGATCGCCCCGGCGTCCCGCCGCATCAGCCAGGAGCGGCGGCGCACCTCGCGGCTCGCCAGGTACGGGCCGATCGTCACCAGTTCCTGCGCGCTCGGGTCCCGCTGCCAGAGTCCTTGCGGGCCGCGGTAGTCGGGGATCCCCGAGTCCGTAGAGATGCCCGCCCCTGTCAACACCGCCACCAGCGGCCGCTTACCGGTCATGTCCCGGAGGGTACGGCCCGTCCCCGTCCGCGGCCACCGGTTATCACCGGCAGGAAGGCGGTCAGGTACAGCGCCGCGCCGACCGCCAGGTAGTCCAGGGACGCGGCCATGGCCAGGGTGCCCAGCAGCACCAGGGCGGGGCTCCACCAGGGGGTGGCGCGCCGCAGGGCCAGCCGGACCAGCAGCGCGATCAGGCCGACGTACAGCAGCACCGGCACCACGTCGTACACCACCGGCCGCACGCCGGGCACCGACCGGACCCGGTCGAACACCGCCGAGCGGGCCGCCCGGTCGGCGGAGACGGCGTTGGCGTACAGGTCGATCCCGGACTGGGCCAGTCCGGCGGCGACGCCCGCCCAGCCCGTCGCCAGCCAGGCCCGGCCCCACCGCGAGGTCCGGCCGCCCAGCCGCCACAGTTCGAGCAGGCCGACGCCCAGCAGCGCCAGGGCGGCGAACAGCGCCAGGTGCCCCACCGTCCAGCCGGTGCCCACGTCGCGCGAGCCCGGCAGCAGCCGCACCAGCCCGTACACCGCCATCAGCCCGGCCGACCACCCCAGCGCCCGTCGTCCCGTCACCATCTGCCCCGACCCCCTTGTGAGAATGCCCTTTCCGGCACCCCCAACCCTGCCGCGGCGGCCCGCGGCGCGCCTCCCCCGCGCCGGTGAGAGTCGGGCCTCCCCCGCGGGGAGGAGTCGGCTACTCCCCTGCGGTGACCGCGCCCGCCTCGTAGGCGAACACCACGGCGTGGACGCGGTCGCGCAGGCCGAGCTTCTGCAGGAGGTTGCTGACGTGCGTCTTGACGGTGTGCTCGCTGACCACCAGGGCGGCGGCGATCTCGGCGTTCGACATGCCGCGGGCGACCAGCCGCAGGATCTCCAACTCCCGTGCGGTGAGCGACTCCAGGAGCCGCCCGAGCGGCCGGGAGAGGGCCAGCGCGCCGCCCGCCTTGCGGGCGGTGACCTCGCCGATGACCCGGCGGGTGACGGACGGGGCCAGCAGCGCCTCGCCGGAGTGGACGACCCGGACGGCGTGGACGAGGTCGTCGCGGCGGACGTCCTTGAGCAGGAAGCCGCTGGCCCCGGCGTACAGCGCGTCGAAGACGTAGTCGTCGACGTCGAAGGTGGTCAGCATGACCACCTTGCAGTCGGGGTGGTCGGCGCAGACCCGGCGGGCGGCCTCCAGGCCGTCCATGACGGGCATCCGGACGTCCAGCAGCAGGACGTCGGGGGCGTGTTCGCGGACGGCCGCGACGGCCTGCCGCCCGTCGCCCGCCTCGGCGACGACCTCGATGTCGGGCTGGGCCTCCAGGATCATGCCGAATCCGGCCCGGACCAGCTCCTGGTCGTCGGCGATCACCACGCGGATGGTCAACTCTCGTTCCCCTCTTGTGAATTGCTCAGGCATGGAGCGGCAGCACGGCGGCCACCAGGTAGCCGGTGCGACCCGGCCGGGGCCCGGTCTCGGCGCTGCCGCCGCAGGCCGCGGCGCGCTCCCGGATGGAGAGCAGGCCGCGGCCGCCGGAGCGCCCGTCGATGCCCGCGCCGACCGGGGCGGGGGCCGGTCCGGCGCCGTCGTCGGCGACCTCGACGTGCAGCCGGGCGCCGTCGCGGACCGCGACCCGGACGCTGACGTGCCGGGCGTCGGCGTGCTTGACCACGTTGGTCAGCGCCTCCTGGACGATCCGGAAGGCCGCGGCCTGCACCTCGGCGGGCCCGGCCTCCTCGATCTCGGCGTCGACCGCGATCCCGGAGTCGCGGACCCGCTGCAGCACGTCGGCGAGCTCCGCCAGCCGGGGCTGCGGGGCGAGCGCGGGAGCCGCCCCGTCCTCCTTCAACACGCCCAGCACCCGCCGGAGTTGGACCATCGCGTCACGCCCGGAGTCGGCGATGGCGTCGAACGCCCGGATCGCCCGGTCGGGGTTGCCGCGCACCACCAGCGGCCCGGCCTCGGCCTGGACCACCATCAGCGAGACCGCGTGCGCCAGGATGTCGTGCATCTCGCGGGCGATCCGGGCCCGCTCCTCGGCGACCGCGCGGGCGGCGTCGCTGGCGGCCCGCAGCCCGGCCTGCCGGGCCCGTTCGGCCTCGACGCCCGCCAGGCGGCGCAGCTCCCGCACCAGCGAGCCGAGCACGAAGCTGCCCACCGACACCACCATGCTGAACAGCATGCCGCCGAAGGACCGGGTGCCGTACACGTTGCCGAGCACCGCGACGGTCAGCAGCACGGCCCGCTGCCAGTCCCGGCCGCGGTCGGCGACGGTGTAGATGGCGACCGCCATGGCGAGCTGGATCTGCGGCATCGCGAAGTGCGCGAGCGCCGACAGCGCCGCCGTGGGCACCGCACAGGCCAGCATCACCGCCCACGGCGCGCGCTGGCGCCACCACAGCGGCAGCGAGCCGGCGAGCGCCAACGCGTAGGCCCACCACTGCCGTTCGGAGGGGATCCGGTCGGTGTACACCCCCCACAGCGAGACGCCGACGGCGAGCGCCACCACCGGCCCGTTCACCGCCCAGGGCCGGGCCCGCCCCCAAGCGAGCAGCCCGTCCGTCCACTTCCCCCACGTCCCCATGCCGCGCATCCTCTCGCACCGTCGGTCGACCGCCGCACGCCCGCCCCACCGGCGACCGCACGCGCGAGGGGGCGCCCCCGACCGGGAGCACCCCCTGGGCGAGCGCCCCGGGACGTCACAGCAGCCGCTTGATCTCCCCCCGCGCCCGGTAGAACCCGCCGGACTCGGACCGGCGCACCTCGGCGACCAGGTACCTGGCCCCGGCCACCCGGACGTCCTTCGGGAACTGCACCCGCAGCGCGGCGTCGTAGCCGGGCGTCACCACCCGCACCCGCAGCCGCCCGCCCTCGGCCACGCACTCCACCTCGACGCCCCCGGCCGCCGCCCCGGCGCTGACGGTCTCCAGCTCGGCGCCCGCCGCGACGCGTTCGACGCCCGCCCCGTTCACCTCCGCGGTGGCCGGCAGGGTGCCCCGCTCGGCGTCCCGCACGGCGCCCTGGGAGGCGTCCAGGCAGGCCAGCGAGCCGTCGGTGGTGACCAGGTACAGCCGCCCGTCCCGGTACTGCATGCTGTACGCCGAGCCGCAGCCGGTGCCGAGCTTCCACAGCCGGGTGCCGTCCGCGGCGAAGCAGTAGACGGACGAGTGGTTGTCGCCCGCGAAGACGAACTCCCCGTCGGGGGAGGCCGCGCAGGAGAACACCGCGGCGTCGCACCTGTACGCGGCGGCCTCCGAGCCGTCGGCCTTGCGCAGCCGGTGCACCCAGCCCTGCGAGGTGCCCGCGAACACCTCGTCCCGCTCCTGCCAGCCGAACAGCACCGCACCCTTGGTCCGGGTGTGCCACAGCTGCTCGCCGCCCCGCCCGGCGTACCGGGCCACGCCCGCCGACCAGCCGTGGTAGACCGACTCGGCGTCGCAGCGCACCATCCAGCCGGCCGAGCCCTGCGCGCCGCGCCGCCACTGGAACTCGTCCTCGTGGTCGACGGTGGTCAGCCCGCCGCGCTCGTCGGCGACGCCGAGCACGCCGTCGTGGATGTCCAGCCAGTAGATGTCCACGTCCTGGGCGATCTCGTACGCCACCCGCGGCACCTTCCCGCCGAGGTCGTACACCTTGCCGTCGTCGCAGCCCGCGTAGATCCACCAGTCGTCGGCGACGATGCACTTGACGCCGTCGGGCAGCCCGAACCGGCCGGTGACCTGCCCGTCGGTGGTCAGCGTGTAGACGTCGCCCTGCTCGTTGCCGACCCAGGCGTGCTCCTCGCCGACGTACACCCCGAAGGCGGGCGAGCCGGAGCGGAAGCGCCACAGCAGCGGCGCCTGGCGGGCGGTGGAGCGGCTGGAGGTGATCTGCCGCCGGGTCACCGCCCGGCGCCGGCGCACGCCCCGGACGGCCGGGGCGTAGCCCTTGCGGACCTTCTCGCCGATCTTCCTGGCGGCCTGCGCGGCGGCCTTCTCGGCGCTCGCGCACACCGTGGACCTGGTGGTGCCGCTCTCGCCGATCCGCCCGTAGCGGATCGTCAACTCGGCGCCCTCGACCGTGACTTCGTAGAACTTGTGGGCGCTCCCCTGGTCCTCGGAGAGTTCCAGGTAGGTCACCTGCGGGTCCGCGGAAACGGTGACGGACATGGCCGACGCCCCTTTCGGGCACAGAGTTCGGAGGGGTGCCGGCGGGGTCTCGCCACCTGCCGACACCGCTCAACCTACGGCCCGGCAACGACAGTTGGCGCTCAGCCGGTGCCGACCTTCACGCCACCGGTGTCGGCCCGGGCGACCAGCGCGTGCGCCGCCCCGGCCTGCGAGGGGACGTCCACCTCGGTGCCGCCCGTCGATGCGTGCGCGTCCACCGCGTACGCCTCCCCGGCGGGCACGGTCAGCTCCACCCCGCCGGTGCCGGTGCGCAGTTCGGCCCGGGTCGGGGCCGCCTCGAACCGGGCCGACACGCCCCCGGTCTCGGCCTTCAGCACCACGTTCGCGCTGCGCAGCCCGGTGGCCTCCACCCCGCCGGTGACCGTCTCCGCGGTGACGTCGCCGCTCAGGCCGTGCACCCGGATGCCGCCGGTGGTCGCCGTCAGCCGCAGCACCGTCCCGGCGGGCACCCGCACCTGGTAGCCGATCCCGCACTGCGTGCAGGAGTACGACAGCTTCAGCACCCCGTCGGCGAGCACGTGGGCGGCCTGCGGCTCCTCGTCCCGCCAGCTGCGCTTCTCCACCACCTGCACCGGCCCGTCCCCGGCCCGCACCTCGATCCCGCCGACCTCGCCGTCCACCCGCAGCTCGGTGACCTGCCCGGGCACCTCGTACGACACCGTCTGCTTCCGGTCGTCCCACGGCCCGCATCCGGCCGCCCCGCCCGCCAGCAGCCCCACGACGGCCACCGTCCCCACCCACCGCTTCACCGCGGCCTCCCTTCGACACCCCCAGTCTCCCGGCCGCCCACCCCCGCCCGCCTCCCTCCCGCGGCGGGTTCGCCCCCCTCCCTCCCCGGGGGGATTCCCCCTAGGGAACGCCGCAGGGCGGCCACCCCGATCGGGGTGACCGCCCTGCGTTCCGTACCGGGGATCAGCCGGTGTACGGGCCGTAGTCGTAGTCGTCCAGCGGGACGGCCTGACCGGAGCCCGCGCCGAACGGCGACAGGTCGTAGTCGTCGTAGCCGACGGCCGAGTACATCGCGGCCTTGGCCTCCTCGGTCGGCTCGACCCGGATGTTGCGGTAGCGGGGCAGACCCGTACCGGCCGGGATGAGCTTGCCGAGGATGACGTTCTCCTTGAGGCCCAGCAGCGGGTCCGACTTGGCGTGGATCGCCGCGTCGGTGAGCACCCGGGTCGTCTCCTGGAAGGAGGCGGCCGACAGCCAGGACTCGGTGGCCAGCGAGGCCTTGGTGATGCCCATCAGCTGCGGACGGCCGGAGGCGGGGTGACCGCCCTCGGAGACCACGCGACGGTTCTCCTGCTCGAAGCGGCCGCGCTCGACGAGCTCGCCCGGGAGCAGCTCGGCGTCGCCCGACTCGATGATCGTCACGCGGCGGAGCATCTGCCGGATGATGATCTCGATGTGCTTGTCGTGGATCGACACGCCCTGCGAGTTGTAGACCTTCTGGACCTCGGCCACCAGGTGGATCTGGACGGCACGCTGGCCCATGATGCGCAGCACGTCGTGCGGGTTGGTCGCACCGACGGTCAGCTTCTGGCCGACCTCGACCGCCTCGCCCTCGCTGACCAGCAGCTTGACGCGCTTGGAGACCGGGTAGGCGATCTCGTCGCTGCCGTCGTCGGGGGTGACGACGACCTTGCGGGTCTTCTCGGTGTCCTCGATCCGGACGCGGCCAGCCGCCTCCGAGATCGGGGCCACGCCCTTGGGGGTGCGGGCCTCGAAGAGCTCGACGACACGCGGCAGACCCTGGGTGATGTCGTCACCGGCCACACCACCGGTGTGGAAGGTGCGCATGGTCAGCTGGGTGCCGGGCTCACCGATGGACTGGGCGGCGATGATGCCGACCGCCTCACCGATGTCGACCAGCTTGCCGGTGGCCAGCGAGCGGCCGTAGCAGAAGGCACAGGTGCCGACCGCGGACTCGCAGGTCAGGATCGAGCGGACCTTGACCTCGCTCACGCCGTGCCGGATCAGCTCGTCCATCAGGACGTCGCCGAGGTCGGTGTTGGCGGTGGCGATCAGCTTGCCGTCGACGGTGATGTCCTCGGCGAGCATGCGGGCGTACACGCTGGTCTCGACGTCGTCGGCCTTGCGCAGCACGCCGTCCGCGCCGACCGAGCCGATCGACAGCTTGAGGCCGCGCTCGGTGCCGCAGTCCTCCTCGCGGATGATCACGTCCTGCGAGACGTCCACCAGACGACGGGTCAGGTAACCCGAGTCGGCGGTGCGCAGCGCGGTGTCGGCCAGACCCTTACGGGCACCGTGGGTGGAGATGAAGTACTCCAGCACGGACAGGCCCTCGCGGAACGAGGCCTTGATGGGACGCGCGATGGTCTCGTTCTTCGCGTTCGACACCAGACCACGCATACCGGCGATCTGACGCATCTGCATCATGTTTCCGCGCGCGCCCGAGTCGACCATCATGAAGATGGGGTTCGTCTTCGGGAAGTTCGCGGCCATCGCGTCGGCGACCTCGTTGGTCGCGCGGGTCCAGATGCCGACCAGCTCGGACTTGCGCTCGTTGTCGGTGATCAGACCGCGCTCGTACTGCTTCTGGACCTTCTCCGCCTGCGCCTCGTAGCCCTCCAGGATGGCGGGCTTGCTCGGCGGGACGATGACGTCCGAGATCGAGACGGTGACACCGGAACGGGTCGACCAGTGGAAGCCGGCCGCCTTCAGGTTGTCGAGCGCCGCGGCGACGACGACCTTCGGGTAGCGCTCGGCGAGGTCGTTGACGATCGCCGACAGCTGCTTCTTGCCGACCTCGTAGTCGACGAACGGGTAGTCCTCGGGCAGCAGCTCGTTGAAGAGCGCGCGGCCCAGCGTGGTGGTGATCCGGAACGGCTCGCCCTCGGTCCAGGCCGGCTGCCCGTCCTCGTCCACCGGCGGGGTCCAGCCGCGGGGCGGGACGGTGCCGGCCGGGAGGCGCAGGTCGATCGGGGCCTGGACGTCCAGCTCGCGGGCGTCGAAGGCCATGATCGCCTCGGCGGTCGAGGAGAAGGAACGGCCCTTGCCCTTGACCTCCTCGCGGTCCGAGGTGAGGAAGAACAGGCCCAGCACCATGTCCTGGGTCGGCATGGTGACGGGGCGACCGTCGGCCGGCTTCAGGATGTTGTTCGAGGACAGCATCAGGATGCGGGCCTCGGCCTGCGCCTCCGCGGACAGCGGCAGGTGCACGGCCATCTGGTCGCCGTCGAAGTCCGCGTTGAACGCGGTGCAGACGAGCGGGTGGATCTGGATGGCCTTGCCCTCGACCAGCTGCGGCTCGAAGGCCTGGATGCCGAGGCGGTGCAGGGTGGGCGCACGGTTCAGCAGCACCGGGTGCTCGGCGATGACCTCTTCGAGGACGTCCCACACCACGGGGCGGGCGCGCTCGACCATGCGCTTGGCCGACTTGATGTTCTGCGCGTGGTTCAGGTCGACCAGGCGCTTCATCACGAACGGCTTGAAGAGCTCCAGCGCCATGGCCTTGGGCAGGCCGCACTGGTGCAGCTTGAGCTGCGGGCCGACGACGATGACCGAACGGGCCGAGTAGTCGACGCGCTTGCCGAGCAGGTTCTGGCGGAAACGACCCTGCTTGCCCTTGAGCATGTCGGACAGCGACTTCAGCGGACGGTTGCCGGGGCCCGTGACCGGGCGGCCGCGGCGGCCGTTGTCGAAGAGCGCGTCGACGGCCTCCTGGAGCATGCGCTTCTCGTTGTTCACGATGATCTCGGGCGCGCCGAGGTCGAGAAGCCGCTTCAGGCGGTTGTTGCGGTTGATGACGCGGCGGTACAGGTCGTTCAGGTCGGAGGTGGCGAAGCGGCCACCGTCGAGCTGGACCATCGGGCGCAGGTCCGGCGGGATCACCGGGACGCAGTCGAGCACCATGCCCTTGGGCTTGTTGCTGGTCTGCAGGAAGGCGGAGACGACCTTGAGGCGCTTGAGCGCGCGGGTCTTCTTCTGGCCCTTGCCGGTGCGGATGATCTCGCGGAGGCGCTCGGCCTCCTCGCCCAGGTCGAAGGACTCCAGGCGGTCCTTGAGGGCCGCCGCGCCCATCGAGCCGGAGAAGTAGGTGCCGAAGCGGTCGCGCAGCTCGCGGTAGAGCAGCTCGTCGCCCTCCAGGTCCTGGACCTTGAGGTTCTTGAACCGGGTCCAGACCTCGTCGAGGCGGTCGATCTCGCGCTGCGCGCGGTCGCGCAGCTGCTTCATCTCGCGCTCGGCGCCCTCGCGCACCTTGCGGCGCACGTCGGCCTTGGCGCCCTCGGCCTCCAGCTCGGCCAGGTCGGCCTCGGCCTTCTTGGCCCGGGCCTCCAGGTCGGCGTCGCGCCGGTTCTCGATCTGCTGGCGCTCGACCGAGACGTGCGCCTCCAGGGACGGGAGGTCGCGCTGGCGACGCTCGTCGTCCACCCAGGTGATCATGTAGGCGGCGAAGTAGATGACCTTCTCGAGGTCCTTCGGCGCCAGGTCGAGCAGGTAGCCCAGGCGCGACGGGACGCCCTTGAAGTACCAGATGTGGGTGACCGGGGCGGCCAGCTCGATGTGGCCCATCCGCTCGCGGCGCACCTTGGCGCGGGTCACCTCGACGCCGCAGCGCTCACAGATGATGCCCTTGAAGCGGACGCGCTTGTACTTGCCGCAGTAGCACTCCCAGTCCCGGGTGGGACCGAAGATCTTCTCGCAGAAGAGGCCGTCCTTTTCCGGCTTCAGCGTGCGGTAGTTGATGGTCTCCGGCTTCTTCACCTCGCCGTGCGACCACTGGCGGATGTCGTCGGCGGTGGCCAGTCCGATGCGGAGCTCGTCGAAGAAGTTGACGTCAAGCACTGGTCGTCAAGCCCTCTTTCGTGATTCGAGAGTCTGTCTGTTGGTCTGAGGGGGGCCTGGGGGCGGGCCGACCCGGACTAGGGGTCGGCCCGACCTCCGTCAGACCTCTTCGACGCTGCTCGGCTCGCGCCGGGACAGGTCAATGCCGAGCTCCTCGGCGGCGCGGAACACGTCCTCGTCGCTGTCGCGCATCTCGATGGACTGGCCGTCCGAGGACAGCACCTCCACGTTGAGGCAGAGCGACTGCATTTCCTTGATGAGGACCTTGAAGGACTCGGGAATGCCGGGCTCGGGGATGTTCTCGCCCTTGACGATCGCCTCGTAGACCTTCACGCGGCCCAGGACGTCGTCGGACTTGATGGTGAGCAGCTCCTGCAGCGCGTAAGCGGCGCCGTACGCCTCAAGGGCCCACACCTCCATCTCACCGAAGCGCTGACCACCGAACTGCGCCTTACCACCGAGCGGCTGCTGGGTGATCATCGAGTACGGGCCGGTCGAACGGGCGTGCAGCTTGTCGTCGACCAGGTGGTGCAGCTTGAGGATGTACATGTAGCCGACCGAGATCGGCATCGGGAACGGCTCGCCGGAGCGGCCGTCGTACAGCCGGGCCTTGCCGGTGGAGTTCACCAGGCGCTCACCGTCACGGGTGAGGGTGGTGTTGTCCAGCAGGCCGGTGATCTCGTCCTCGCGGGCGCCGTCGAAGACGGGGGTGGCGAGGTTGGTGCCGCCCTCGACCCGGTCGGCGCCGATCGCCTGGAGCCGCTTGGCCCACTCGTCGGCGAGGCCGGAGACGTCCCAGCCCTGCTTGGCGAGCCAGCCGAGGTGGATCTCCAGGACCTGTCCCGGGTTCATTCGGGACGGGACGCCCAGCGGGTTCAGGATGATGTCGACCGGGGTGCCGTCCTCCAGGAACGGCATGTCCTCGACCGGCAGGATCTTGGAGATGACGCCCTTGTTGCCGTGGCGGCCGGCCAGCTTGTCGCCGTTGGTGATCTTGCGCTTCTGGGCGACGTAGACGCGGACCAGCTGGTTCACGCCCGGGGGGAGCTCGTCCCCCTCCTCGCGGTCGAAGACGCGCACGCCGATGACCTTGCCGGACTCGCCGTGCGGCACCTTCAGCGAGGTGTCGCGGACCTCGCGGGCCTTCTCGCCGAAGATCGCGCGGAGCAGGCGCTCCTCCGGGGTCAGCTCGGTCTCGCCCTTCGGGGTGACCTTGCCGACCAGGATGTCACCGGTGACGACGTCGGCGCCGATCCGGATGATGCCGCGCTCGTCGAGGTCGGCGAGGACCTCCTCGGAGACGTTCGGGATGTCCCGGGTGATCTCCTCGGGGCCCAGCTTGGTGTCACGGGCGTCGACCTCGTGCTCCTCGATGTGGATCGAGGAGAGGACGTCGTCCTGGACGAGGCGCTGCGACAGGATGATCGCGTCCTCGTAGTTGTGGCCCTCCCACGACATGAACGCCACGAGGAGGTTCTTGCCGAGGGCCATCTCGCCCTCGTCGGTGCACGGGCCGTCGGCCAGCACCTGGCCGGCCTCGACCCGGGCGCCCTCGTCCACGAGCACCTTCTGGTTGAAGGCGGTGCCCTGGTTGGAGCGGGTGAACTTGGCGGCCCGGTAGGTGTTGTACGTGCCGTCGTCGTTGGCGACGGTGACGTAGTCGGCCGAGACCTCCTGCACCACACCGGCCTTGTCGGCGGTGATGACGTCCGCGGCGTCGACGGCGCAGCGGTACTCCATGCCGGTGCCGACCAGCGGCGCCTCGCTGCGCAGCAGCGGGACGGCCTGGCGCATCATGTTCGAGCCCATCAGCGCGCGGTTGGCGTCGTCGTGCTCGAGGAAGGGGATCATGGCGGTCGCGACCGACACCATCTGGCGCGGCGAGACGTCCATGTAGTCGATCTCGGTGCCGGGGATGTAGTCGATCTCGCCGCCGCGGCGGCGGACCAGGACGCGGGGCTCGGCGAAGGTCAGCTCCGGGGTGAGCGGGGCGTTGGCCTGCGCGATGACGTACCGGTCCTCCTCGTCCGCGGTCAGGTAGTCCACGGCCTCGGTGACGACGCCGTCGACGACCTTGCGGTACGGGGTCTCGATGAAGCCGAACGCGTTGACCCGGCCGTACGAGGCCAGCGAGCCGATCAGACCGATGTTCGGGCCTTCGGGGGTCTCGATCGGACACATGCGGCCGTAGTGCGAGGGGTGCACGTCGCGGACCTCGAAGCCGGCCCGCTCGCGGGACAGACCACCGGGGCCCAGCGCGGACAGACGGCGCTTGTGGGTCAGGCCCGACAGCGGGTTCGTCTGGTCCATGAACTGCGACAGCTGGCTGGTGCCGAAGAACTCCTTGATGGAGGCGACGACCGGCCGGATGTTGATCAGGGTCTGCGGCGTGATCGCCTCGACGTCCTGGGTGGTCATGCGCTCGCGGACCACGCGCTCCATGCGGGCGAGGCCGGTGCGGACCTGGTTCTGGATCAGCTCGCCGACGTTGCGCAGGCGGCGGTTGCCGAAGTGGTCGATGTCGTCGACCTCGATGACGATGTCGCGGCCCTCGTCATCGCGCCACTCGGTCTCGCCGGCGTGCAGCTTCACCAGGTACTTGATGGTGTTGATGATGTCCGGCTCGGTGAGCACGCCGGAGTCGAGCGACTCGGCGTTGCCCAGCTTCCGGTTCACCTTGTAGCGGCCGACCTTGGCGAGGTCGTAGCGCTTCGGGTTGAAGTACAGGTTCTCCAGCAGCGTCTGCGCGGCCTCGCGGGTCGGCGGCTCGCCCGGGCGCAGCTTGCGGTAGATGTCGAGCAGCGCGTCGTCCTGGCCCTGGGTGTGGTCCTTCTCCAGGGTGGCGCGCATCGACTCGTACTCGCCGAACTCCTCCAGGATCATCTCGGTGGTCCAGCCGAGGGCCTTGAGGAGGACGGTGACCGACTGCTTGCGCTTGCGGTCGATGCGGACACCGACCATGTCGCGCTTGTCGATCTCCATCTCCAGCCAGGCACCGCGGGAGGGGATGATCTTGGCGGAGAAGATGTCCTTGTCGGAGACCTTGTCCAGCGTGGAGTCGAAGTAGACGCCCGGGGAGCGCACCAGCTGGGACACGACGACACGCTCGGTGCCGTTGATGATGAACGTGCCCTTGTTGGTCATGAGCGGGAAGTCGCCCATGAACACGGTCTGGGACTTGATCTCACCGGTCTCGTTGTTGGTGAACTCCGCGGTGACGAAGAGCGGGGCCGCGAAGGTGAAGTCGCGGTCCTTGCACTCGTCGATGGAGTTCTTCGGCGGCTCGAAACGGTGGTCCCGGAAGGTCAGGGACATCGACCCGCTGAAGTCCTCGATCGGGGAGATCTCTTCGAAGATCTCCTCCAGACCGGACTTGGTGGGGACGTCCTGACCGCTCTCCAGGGCAGCCTCGACCCGGGACTTCCAGGCCGCGTTCCCGAGCAGCCAGTCAAAGCTCTCGGTCTGCAGGGCCAGGAGGTTCGGGACCTCGAGGGGTTCCTTGATCTTCGCGAACGAGACGCGGAGCGGGGCGGTGGATGCGGAATTGTTCGAGGCGTTGCGCGGCGCGGCCAAGAGGGGGGTCCTTCCGAGGGCTCGGAGCTCACTACGCGCATACCGGCCGGGCCTTGCCGAGGGGTGAAAACCCCAGGTCAGGACAGGGACCACTCCGGGCGACGAGTCACGGAGCAGCTAACAGGCAGCGCAAAGGGACAGTGTAGCCAAAGGCGACACTGCTAGCAAGCCCTGATTCGGAGACCGAATCGGACGCTCCTCCCGTACAACCGACAACCCGGGCAGTGATCCCTCACCGGCCGGGCCGTCGCACCCACTTCTGCGTCACCGGGAACCTTCCCAGTGCCGCCCCCGAATATGCATCGGCGGCGGTTCCGCTTGGGCACGCGCCTCGAGAATCGCGCGCCGCGTGCTGTTCGTCAAGGCCCGCACCAGGGTGTGGACCTCGTCCTGCCCATCGTCCGGACCGCTCCGGGCGTTACACGCTGCCTGCACCCGGGGGCCGACGGACAGCGATCACCCTACCCCCGGACACCGACAGGAGCCGAGTCCCGCGTGGGCCATCAGGAGCAACGGCCCGCCGGGCCCGGAACGCGAGCAGGCCGGGCCGGCCCCCCCGAAGGGTGGCCGGCCCGGCCCGGCAGAGAACCTCTCAGCGAGAGGAACGGGTCACTTGACGGTGACCTTGGCGCCCGCGCCCTCGAGCTGGGCCTTCGCCTTCTCGGCGACGTCCTTGGCGACCTTCTCCAGAACCTTGGCACCAGCGGTGTCGACGAGGTCCTTGGCCTCCTTCAGGCCGAGGGAGGTGAGGGCGCGCACCTCCTTGATGACCTGGATCTTCTTGTCGCCGGCGCCGTCGAGGATGACGTCGAACTCGTCCTGCTCGTCCGCGACCTCGGCCGGGGCGGCAGCGCCACCGGCGGCGGCAACGGCGACCGGGGCGGCGGCGGTGACGTCGAACTTCTCCTCGAAGGCCTTGACGAACTCGGAGAGCTCGATCAGGGTCATGCCCTCGAACTGCTCGAGCAGGTCCTCGGTGCTGAGCTTCGCCATGATTGGCGTCCTTCCACTAAATCGGCAGGTGCCGGATGTACGGGTTGGCGGGCGTGCTTACGGGCCCGCTGGGACGGGAGTGGTTACTCCGCGTCCTCGGCGGGAGCCGGAGTACCGGCACCGCCCTGCTCGACCTTCTCGCGCAGCGCTTCCACGGTGCGAACGAGCTTGGACGGGAGCGCCTGGAACACGGCGGCAGCCTGGGAGGGCTTGGCCTTCAGGGCACCCGCCAGCTTGGCGAGCAGCACCTCGCGGGACTCGAGGTCCGCGAGCTTCTTGATCTCATCGGCGGACAGCGCCTTACCGTCAAGGACACCGCCCTTGATGATGAGAGCAGGGTTCTCCTTGGCGAAGTCACGCAGAGCCTTCGCCGACTCCACCGGGTCACCGGTGACGAAGGCGACAGCCGTCGGACCGGCGAACAGGTCGTCCAGCTCGGAGATCCCGGCCTCATTGGCCGCGATCTTGGTCAGCGTGTTCTTCACCACGGCGTAATCGGCGTTGCCGCCGAGCGAGCGACGCAGCGTCTTCAGCTGCTTCACCGTGAGACCGCGGTACTCGGTCAGAACGGCGGCGCTGGAGGCACGGAACTTGTCCGTGATCTCGGCGACGTCGGCAGCCTTGTCGGGCCTGGCCATAGGCTTACGCCTCCTTCCGTGATGTCGAAGTCGGGCCGACCTTCGAGAAGTCGACCATCCAACGCCTCGGACCCCAGGAAGCGAAGAAGCCCCGGCGCGCAGGCGCACGGGGCTGGCAACGACCTCGACGGACCGGAACGGCCCGGAGATCTTCACTTGGCTCCACAACCTGCGCGGGCGATCCGCACCGGGTGCGGACCCTTCGGTGCCGTCCTCCCTCGCGGGGGCACGGCGACAACCAGCGGTCTTTGGCTCGGCCAGCCTAACGGGACGAGTCGGGTTTGACCAAATCGCGCTACGGGAAGGCGGGCGGGCTGGCACCGGTGCCGGGCGCGACGTCGGCCTCGGCGGGGGCCTGGACGGAGAGCGCGGAGCTGCCGAACTCGCTGTAGTCCACGGTGTCGACCTCGGCCGCGGCCCGGCGCAGCCGCACCAGCCGGTCGCTGTCGTCCAGCCACAGGTCGAGCACCACGTCGCCGGCGCCCAGCGCGGCCGCCAGGGCCTGCCGCCGGGTCTGGTCGAGCTGGGTCTGCGCGGCGACGTACCGGGCTGCCGTCACGGTGACCCGGTAGTGCTCGGCGGTGCCGTCGAGCAGCTTCTCCTCGCCGACCAGCTGCGGGTCCGCGGCGGCCGCGGCGGCGGCGACCGCGACCACCGGGCTGAGCCGGTCGATCAGGTCGCCGTACGGGATGCGGCCGTTGGAGAACTTCTGCCAGTGCGGGCCGCCGAGCCTGGCCGCGCTGCCCGGGTCGCCGCCCAGGTAGGCGGAGGTGTCCAGCACCATCAGCACCTGGCTCTCCGCGTCGGCCTGGTACTTCAGCACCGTCTTCGGCGCCCAGAACAGCTCGCCCTTGGCCCCCTGGCCGCCCAGCACCGCGGTGTACCCGGCGCGCCGGGCGTCGTGCAGCACCAGCTGGGCGGAGAGCATCACCCCGTGCGGGGAGCGGTCGGTGGGGCTGGGCTGCGCGGTGCTCGGGGTGGCGGTGGAGGTCTCGGCGCGGCCGGGCGTCCGGTCGGAGGCGGTGCAGCCGGTGGCCGCGCCGACGAGCAGGGCGACCGCCAGGAGGGCTCCGGCCCCGCGCGCCCGTGCGCCCATCGGTCCCTCCTCCTGCCGCTGCCGTCCGGTCCCCTCACCATGCCATGCGGCCCGCCCGGCCCCGGAGTCGCCCCCGGGCCGGGCGGGCCGCCGAGCCGCGCCTACTGCTGCATCAGGTCCGAGAGCTTGAAGACCTGGTCGGCGGTCGGGGCCGGGGTGGCCTTGGCCTGGCCCAGGTCGCTGTAGGTGACCGTGAGGGGGGCGCCGCCCTTCTCGGCGGTGGGGTCGACGACGGTCTGCTGGACCAGCTCGCCCTTGCCGTTGATCCACACGTCGGCGGAGACGGTGTCGCCCTCCTTCTTGATCTGGGCCAGCGCCTTGGCCTTGAGGGCCGGGTCCAGGTTCATCTTGGCGGCCAGGTCCTCGGCCTTCAGCTGGCTGTGGTAGTGCGTGGTGCTCTGGCCCGCGACGGTCTCGGTGCCGACCGCGGTGGCGGTGGGGGCGGCGGCGGCCAGCTGGACCGCCGGGTTCATCACCTGCATCGCCGCGGCGAAGGAGCCGACCTCGTTGTCGGAGTCGCCCGAGCCGTCCTTCACGTCGAGCGACAGCCACTTCTTGCCCTTGGCCGCGGCCGCCATGTCGGGGGTGGCACCGACGTACATCTGGCCGCCGACGAAGAGGACCTTGACCTCCTTGCCCTCTTCCTGGGAGGTCATCAGGAAGGAGGACGGGTCCTTCCAGACGTAGTCGGCGGAGCCGCCGCCGTCGGCGTCCTTGAGGGTCAGCTTGGCGCTGCCCGCCTTCTCCATCACCGCGGCCGAGGCCAGCAGGGCCTCCTTGGGGGGCAGCTTGGCCCCGCCCTTGCCCGCGGCCGGGGCGCTCTGCGAGGCGTCGCTGCCGGACTTGCCGTCGGTCGAGCCGCCCGAACCGGAGCTGCTGCAGGCGGTCAGGGCGCCGATGGCCACACAAGCCACGGCAACGGTACGCAGTGCGCGCACGAGGGTCCCCCACTCATCGGATTCTCATCTGAAGTACGGGAGCGGACTCTACCGAACCGCGCCGACCGCCGCGCACACCATTTCGAACGCCACCGGGCCCGCACCCCTCGAAGGGGTGCGGGCCCGGTGGGAACCTCGCAGGGGCTGACTCAGGGTCAGACCGCCGCCGGGTCCTCCTCGACGAGGAGGTTGCGGGTGCGGTTCGGGTCCACCTGGATGCCGGGGCCGATGGTGGTGGAGAAGGAGACCTTCTTCAGGTAGCGGCCCTTGGCGGCGGACGGCTTGGCCCGGAGGACCTCGTCCAGCGCGGCGGCGTAGTTCTCGACCAGCTGCTCGTCGGTGAACGAGGTCTTGCCGATGATCAGGTGCAGGTTCGAGTGCTTGTCGACGCGGAACTCGATCTTGCCGCCCTTGATGTCGTTGACGGCCTTGGCGACGTCCGGGGTCACGGTGCCGGTCTTCGGGTTCGGCATCAGGCCACGGGGACCGAGCACGCGGCCCAGGCGGCCGACCTTGCCCATGAGGTCCGGGGTGGCGACGACGGCGTCGAAGTCCAGACGGCCCTTGGCGACCTCGTCGATCAGCTCGTCGGAGCCGACGATGTCGGCGCCCGCGGCACGCGCGGCCTCGGCACGCTCACCGTTCGCGAAGACCAGGACCCGGGCGGTCTTACCGGTGCCGTGCGGGAGGATGACGGTGCTGCGGACCATCTGGTCGGCCTTGCGCGGGTCGACGCCCAGACGCATGGCGACCTCGACGGTGCCGTCGAACTTGGTGACGGAGGTCGCCTTGGCGAGGCGGACGGCCTCGAGGGGGGCGTAGATCCGGGCGCGGTCGACCTGGGCGTCCGCGGCCTTGAGGGCCTTGCTGCGCTTCACTGCTGCTCCTGGTGATTATTGGAGTCGTGGTGGGAACGGGCCGCGCGCGGCCCTACCACGGAGGACGTACGGGCTGGTCAGCCCTCGACGGTGATGCCCATCGACCGGGCGGTGCCGGCGATGATCTTCTCCGCCGCGTCCAGGTCGTTGGCGTTCAGGTCGGGCATCTTGGTGGTGGCGATCTCGCGCACCTGGGCCGAGGTCAGCTTGGCGACCTTGGTCTTGTGCGGCTCCTTGGAGCCCTTGTCGATGCCCGCGGCCTTCAGGATGAGGCGCGCCGCCGGCGGGGTCTTCGTGACGAAGGTGAAGGAACGGTCGTCGTAGACCGTGATCTCCACCGGCACGATCATGCCGCGCTGCGACTCGGTGGCCGCGTTGTACGCCTTGCAGAACTCCATGATGTTGACGCCGTGCTGACCGAGCGCGGGGCCGACCGGCGGGGCCGGGTTCGCCGCACCGGCGTTGATCTGGAGCTTGATAAGCCCCGTGACCTTCTTCTTCTTGGGAGGCATGTCTCTCCGGGTCCTTCCGAGAGGTGATTGCTGATGTGCCCGGCCCGGGGCGAAACCCGGCCGCCAGGACACACATCGGACCAGGCTAACCGGTCAGGTGTCGCGGAACCAAAACGGTGCCGGGGCGGAGGCTCTCGCCCCGCCCCGGCACCGGAGACCTTCGGGTCAGTTCTTCTGGATCTGGTCGAAGGAGAGCTCGACCGGGGTCTCCCGGCCGAAGATCTCCACCAGGCCCTTGACCTTCTTCGAGTCGGGGTTGATCTCGTTGATGGTCGCCTGCAGGGTGGCGAACGGACCGTCGGTGACGGTGACCGAGTCGCCGACCTCGAAGTCCAGCACCTGCACCTCGACCGGGCGCACCGGCGAGGCCTTGCCGGCCTCCTTGGCCGCGGCGCGCTCCACGTCGGGGGCGAGCATCTTGACGACCTCGTCCAGGGTCAGCGGGTACGGGTCGTAGGCGTTGCCGACGAAGCCGGTGACACCGGGGGTGTTGCGCACGACGCCCCAGGACTCCGGGGTGAGGTCCATCCGGACCAGCACGTAGCCGGGGAGCTTGTTCTGCCGGATGGTCTTGCGGTCGCCGTTCTTGATCTGGACGACCTCCTCCTGCGGAACCTGGGACTCGAAGATGTAGTCCTCGACGTTCAGCGAGACGGAGCGCTGCTCCAGGTTCTGCTTCACCCGGTTCTCGTAGCCGGCGTAGGTGTGGATGACGTACCACTCGCCCGGCGCGCGGCGCAGCTGCTCGCGGAACTCGGCGACCGGGTCGCTCTCGACCTCCTCGGCCTCGGCCTCGACCTCCTCCGCGGCCTCGACGTCGGCCTCCTCGGCCCCGTCCACCTCGTGCACGGCGGCGGCCTCGGCGGGCTCGCCCGCCTCCAGCTCGTCGGCGGCCTCGACCTCGTCCTCCTCGGCGTCCGCCTCGGTGACGATCTCCTCGGCAGCCTCGACGTCGGCAGCCTCGGCCGCGTCCAGCTCGGCGGCGACATCCGCCTCGCGGACGGTCTCGTCGGCGTCGTACAGGGGGGACTCAGACACGGTCGCTGCTTCTTTCCTGGTTGTGGAACGGATACCTCAACAGTACCGACTCAACGGTAGTCGCCCGCGGCCCTTCGCGCCGACAGCTCGACCCGGGCCGAAGGATTCGGCCCGGGTCGGGGTGGAGTATTCGGTGCGGGACCGGCGGGGATCCCTGCGGGGGGGTGGTACCGGATCGGGCGTCAGCCGAAGATCCAGAAGGCGCCCTTCCCGAAGACCCAGTCGAGGCCGGCGACCACCAGCATCATCACGACCACGAAGACGACCACGACGGTGGTGTACTGGATCAGCTGGCTGCGGGTGGGCCAGACCACCTTGCGGAGCTCCGCGATGATCTGGCGGTAGAAGATCGCCGTCCGGGCGAAGAGGCCCTTCTTGGCCCGCTTGCCGGACTTCTTGCCCTCGCCGCCCTCGGCCTTGTTGGCACGGCGACGCTCGCGCCGGGAGAGCTTCTTGCCGTCCTCGGTGCCGGCGGTCCCGTCCGCGGTGCCCTCGGCCCCCTCGGAGTTGCCGCTCTCAGGCGTTGCGGTGGAGCCCGTGGTCTCCGTCACTCGTCCTCACCTGAATCCCGGTCCTGCGGAGGTCCGTGCCTGGTGCACGGGCGATCCGGCGAAAGCTGTGCTGGGTGGGGCCCTCTCCGCATCAAGCCCGCTCGCTCTGCGGAGCGAACGGGCTTGGCACGGATCGAGCTGCAGGGCACGAGGGACTCGAACCCCCAACCGCCGGTTTTGGAGACCGGTGCTCTACCAATTGAGCTAGTGCCCTACGGAGCCTCGCGACTCCGACGTGGCCCCCAACCTACCGCATCCGCCCGGCCGTGTGGTGTATCCGACCGGAGGATCCGCACTTCGGGAGCCATCGAGCAGTGAGTGTACGGGTTCTTCGCCGATTGGTCGAACCTCATTCACCGAGATCACATTCGCCGACTTTCGACGCCCTCCGCCCGAGATCCTCCGGCTCCGATCGCCGTCCGCCCGAGATCGTCCGGGTCCGCGGCGCGGATGCTGGAACGCCCGGGTCCGCACCGCGGAACCGCGATGACCGGCACCCCTGCGGTCTGGGACCATTCAGGGCATGAGCGCACCCACCCCCGAGAACGTGTCCCCCGCCAACCGCCGGGTCTCCGCCCGGGTCGGCGCCATCGCCGAGTCCGCCACCCTCGCCGTCGACGCCAAGGCCAAGGCCCTCAAGGCCGCCGGGCGCCCGGTGATCGGCTTCGGCGCCGGCGAGCCCGACTTCCCGACCCCCGGCTACATCGTGGACGCCGCGGTCGCCGCCTGCCAGGACCCGGCGAACCACCGCTACACCCCGGCCGGCGGCCTGCCGGAGCTGAAGGCCGCGATCGCCGCCAAGACGCTCCGCGACTCCGGCTACCAGGTGGACGCCTCGCAGGTGCTGGTGACCAACGGCGGCAAGCAGGCGATCTACAACGCCTTCGCCGCGATCCTCGACCCGGGCGACGAGGTGATCATCCCGGCCCCGTACTGGACCACCTACCCGGAGGCCGTGAAGCTGGCCGGCGGCACCCCCGTCGAGGTCGTCTCGGACGAGACCACCGGCTACAAGGTCTCGGTGGAGCAGCTGGAGGCCGCCCGCACCGCGAACACCAAGGTGGTGCTGTTCGTCTCGCCGTCCAACCCGACCGGCGCGGTGTACACCGAGGCCGAGGCCGAGGCGATCGGCCGCTGGGCGCTGGAGCACGGCCTGTGGGTGCTCACCGACGAGATCTACGAGCACCTGGTCTACGGCGACGCGACCTTCACCTCGCTGCCCGCGCTGCTGCCCGAGCTGGCCGACAAGTGCATCGTGGTCAACGGCGTGGCCAAGACCTACGCGATGACCGGCTGGCGGGTGGGCTGGCTGATCGGCCCGAAGGACGTCGTCAACGCGGCCGCCAACCTGCAGTCGCACGCCACCTCGAACGTCTCCAACGTGGCCCAGCGCGCGGCGCTCGCCGCCGTCTCCGGCGACCTCTCCGCGGTGGACGAGATGAAGACCGCGTTCGACCGCCGCCGCCGCACCATCGTGGCGATGCTGAACGAGATCGAGGGCGTGTTCTGCCCCGAGCCCGAGGGCGCGTTCTACGCCTACCCGTCGGTCAAGGGCCTGCTGGGCAAGGAGATCCGCGGCAAGCGCCCGCAGACCTCCGCCGAGCTGGCCGCGCTGATCCTGGACGAGGCCGAGGTCGCGGTCGTCCCGGGCGAGGCCTTCGGCACCCCCGGCTACCTGCGGCTGTCCTACGCGCTGGGCGACACCGACCTGGTCGAGGGCGTCAGCCGGCTGCAGAAGCTGCTCGGCGAGGCCCGCGACTGACCTCCCGTCAGCACCGCCCCCCGCGACTCACCCGATCGGGCGAGCCGCGGGGGGCGGTTCCTGTTTCCGGGGGTTTTGCGGCAGGATCGGTGAATGGATCGCCTGCGTGATGTCCGGAGCCTGCCGAAGGCCCATCTGCACCTGCACTTCACCGGTTCGATGCGCCCCGCGACGCTGCTCGAACTCGCCGACAAGCACGGCATCCGGCTGCCCGAGGCGCTCAGCTCCGAGCACCCGCCCAAGCTCCGGGCCACCGACGAACGCGGCTGGTTCCGCTTCCAGCGGCTCTACGACACCGCCCGCTCCTGCCTGCGCGACGAGTCCGACATCCGCCGCCTCGTCCGGGAGACCGCCGAGGACGAGCGCGCCGACGGCTCCCGCTGGCTGGAGATCCAGGTCGACCCGACCTCGTACGCGCCGCTGCTCGGCGGTCTGACCCCGACCCTGGAGCTGGTGCTGGACGCCGTCCGGGAGGCCTCCGAGGCGACCGGCGTCGGCATCCGGGTGTTGGTCGCCGCGAACCGGATGAAGTCCCCGATGGACGCCCGGACGCTGGCCCGGCTCGCCGTCCGGTACGCCGACCGGGGCGTGATCGGCTTCGGCCTCTCCAACGACGAGCGCCGCGGCCTGGCCCGGGACTTCGACCGCGCCTTCGCCATCGCCCGCAACGGCGGTCTGATCGCCGCCCCGCACGGCGGCGAGCTGGCCGGGCCGGAGTCCGTCCGCGACTGCCTGGACGACCTGGGCGCCACCCGGATCGGCCACGGGGTGCGCGCCGCCGAGGACCCGCGGCTGCTCCAGCGCCTCGCCGACCGGCAGGTCACCTGCGAGGTCTGCCCCGCCTCCAACGTCGCCCTCGGCGTCTACGACAGCCCCGAGCAGGTCCCGCTGCGGCAACTCTTCGAGGCGGGCGTCCCGCTCGCCCTGGGCGCCGACGACCCGCTGCTGTTCGGCTCCCGGCTGGCCGACCAGTACGCCCTGGCCCGCGAGTCGCACGCCTTCACCGACGCCGAACTGGCCGAACTGGCCCGCCAGTCGATCCGCTCCTCGCAGGCCCCCGAGCACGTGGTGAAGGAGCTGCTCGGCGAGATCGACGCCTGGCTGACCGAGGACGCCTAGGCCGTGTCTCGTAATTGATCTTGTGGTGGGTTATTGCTCTTCGGCTCGCAGCCACAGGATCAGCGAAGCGAGGACGACGCCGGCCCGGTA
>NZ_JBIAVO010000026.1:0-111172 GCF_042894345.1 Kitasatospora sp. NPDC001540 | reverse complement strand
CCCCGGTCGCCGCGGTCGGCAGCCGGATGTAGCGCCGCGCACGGACGCACGGACGCGGGGGGGGGGGGGGGGCCCCGGGGGGGGCGCCCCCCCCCCCCCCCCCCCCCCCCCCCCCCGGGGCGCGCGCGGGGCGCGCCCCCCCCCCGCCCCCGGGGGGCCGCCCGCGCCCGGCGGGGGGGCCCGCGTTTTTCGCCCCGCCCCCCCCCCCCCGGGGGGGGGGGGGGGGGGGCCCCGGGGGGGGCCCCCCCCCCCCCCCGCGCTCCGCACGGACTCAGCGGTACGTCGCCGGGTACTGCCCGAACGCCTGCCGCCCGGGTGTCTGCTGCCCGGACGCCTGCCGTTCCACCGGCGTCGGCGACAGCAGGAAGCCGCCGCTGTACTCGTGGAAGTGCACGTACAGTCCGTGCTGGGCGGCGATCGCGAGGACCGGCTCCGGCCGGGCGCCCCGGTAGTCCTTCTCGCGCACCTCGAAATTCTTGGTGTCCACCCCCCAGCGCAGGTAGGCCCAACCGCGGAAGGCGTACCAGCGGCCCGGGCCGCGGGCGAACGCCTCGGCCGCGGTGCGGCAGATCTCCGCCAGCCTGGCCTCCCAGCGCCGCTGGTCGTTGGTCCACTCCCGGACGAACCTGGCCGGGCCGACGAAACGGCGCAGCGGACGCACCAGCAGCTGCACCCAGCCGAGCAGGAACCAGCCGCGCCCCTTGCCGATCTCGTTGAGCTCGTAGACCGTCCGGAACGGGATCCACACCACCAGTGTGAGCACCAGCTCCGCCGGGATCAGCACCCACTGCAGGACGAACCACAGCAGCAGCCCGGGCCGCCAGCGCCGCTTCACCGGTTCGACCGTCTCCGGCATCACCTGCGGTACCCCGTGCATCAGCCGCCCCCGCCGCGCAGGAAGAACGTCAAGACTCCCCCAAAAGAACGTCAACTGCCAGCAACCGGGCCCAGCATAGCCCGCCCCCACCGGCCCTCCGTGGGCACACGACCGCACCCCGCGGGGCCGTCCGGTCGTAGGGTGGGCCTGGTGAGCACCTGTACGACGCTGTCGCGCGAACTGACCGAGCCGCTGAGCGCCACCGCGGCCACCGCCACCACCTGGCTGCTGCTCGAACAGTCCGGTCCCTGGGGCGCGAAGGCGCTCACCGGCAGCCACCTCGACCCCGAGCTCGGCGCCGCCCTCGACCGCGCCGCCGCGGGCACCGGCGTCCGGGTCGCCCTGATCCGCCGCCCCGGTCGGCACGCCGACGCCGGCGGCGCCGCCGGGCACGAGGTGCTGCTCGCCCACACCTCCCCCGCCGACCCGTGGGTGCGCCGCGGCCACCTCTCCTCCCCCGCCGCCCTGCTCGACCTCGACTTCGCCGCCCTCGGCGCGGGCGACCACGGCTCCTTCGGCACCCCGCACGCCGGCGGCCCGATCGCCCTGGTGTGCACCAACGGCCGCCGCGACCGCTGCTGCGCGCTGCTCGGCCGCCCGCTCGCCGCCGAGATCGCCGCGGCGGGCCACAGCGAGGTCTGGGAGGTCACCCACCTCGGCGGCCACCGCTTCTCCCCCACCATGCTGGTGCTGCCGCACGGCTACGCGTACGGGCGGCTCACCGCCGAGACCGCGAAGGAGGTCCTCGCCGCGACCGCCGCCGGGCAGACCGTCCCCGCCCACTCCCGCGGCCGCTCCTACTGGCCCCGCCCGGCCCAGGCGGCCGAGCAGGCCGTCCGCGAACTGACCGGCGAGAGCGCCGCCGACGCCCTGACCCTGCACCAGCACCCCGGCGGCTCCCCCTGGACGGTCGACGTCCACCACGCCGACGGCCGCCGCTGGCGGGCCACCGTCGCCGAGTCCGCCAGCGAGCCGCCCCGCCCCGAGAGCTGCGGCAAGACCCCGGGCACCCCGTCCCGGATGGACGTCGTGGAACTCTCGCCGCAGAGCCCCTGAGCGGCCCGCGCCCCTGAGCGGCCCGCGCCCCCGCGCGGAGCGAGGTCGCGACGAGGGCGGTGACCCGCCGTCCCGTCGCGACCTCGCCGTGCGTCCCGCCGCCGCGCGGCCGGACGGGGCCTACGCCGCGCCCGCGCCGGTCAGGGCCCGCACCTCCAGCTCCGCGAAGCCGTCCTCGTCCGCGGTCTCCTTGTCCAGGACGGTGCCCAGCCAGCCGGCCAGGAAGCCGAGCGGGATGGAGACCAGACCCGGGTTCTCCAGCGGGAACCAGTGGAAGTCGACGCCGGGCAGCACCGAGGTCCTCGCCCCGGAGACGACCGGCGAGAACAGCACCAGCAGCACCGCCGGGACGAGGCCGCCGTACACCGACCAGACCGCGCCGCGGGTGGTGAACCGCTTCCAGAACAGCGAGTACAGCAGCGTCGGCAGGTTCGCCGAGGCGGCCACCGCGAAGGCCAGGCCGACCAGGAACGCGACGTTCAGCTTCTGCGCGAACAGGCTGAGCACGACCGCGAGTCCGCCGATCACGACGGCGGAGATCCGGGCCGCGATGACCTCCTCGCGCTCGGAGACCTGCCGCTCCTCGGTGCGCCGCCAGGCCCGCGCGTAGAGGTCGTGGGCGAAGGCCGCGGAGGAGGCCAGGGTGAGCCCGGCGACCACGGCGAGGATGGTGGCGAAGGCGATCGCCGAGATCACCGCGAACAGCAGCAGGCCCCAGGTGGATCCGGCGCCGCCGCCGAGGTCCAGGGCCAGCAGCGGGACGGCGGTGTTCCCGGCCGGGTTGGCCGCCTTGACGGCCTTCGCGCCCACCACCGCCCCGGCCCCGAGCCCGAGCACGATCGCCATCAGGTAGAAGCAGCCGATCAGGCCGATCGCCCACATCGTGGAGCGCCGCGCGGCCCGCGCCGTGGGCACGGTGTAGAAGCGGCTGAGGATGTGCGGCAGGCCCGCGGTGCCGAGCACCAGCGCCAGGCCGAGGCTGACGAAGTCGAGTCGGCTGGTCGTGCTGGCCCCGTACTTCAGCCCCGGCTCCAGGTACTTGTCGCCGACGCCGCTGTGCTGCGCGGCGGCGTGCATCAGCGCGCCGAGGTCGCCGTGGAAGCGGGCCAGCACCAGCCCGGTGAGCAGCAGCGACCCGGCCACCAGCAGGAAGGCCTTGACGATCTGGATCCAGGTGGTGGCGCGCATCCCGCCGACCGTCACGTAGACGATCATCAGTCCGCCGACCGCGACGATGGTCCAGCCCTTGGCGGCGCCGCTGTCGGTGCCCAGCAGCAGGGCGACCAGGCTGCCCGCGCCGACCATCTGCGCGATCAGGTACATCAGGGTGACGACCATGGACGCGAGGCCGGCCGCGGCGCGCACCGGGCGCTGGCGCATCCGCAGCGCCAGCACGTCGGCCAGGGTGTAGCGGCCGGCGTTGCGGACGAGTTCGGAGACCAGCATCAGCACGACCAGCCAGGCGACCAGGAAGCCGATGCTGTAGAGCACGCCGTCGTAGCCGTAGAGCGCGATCAGGCCGGTGACGCCGAGGAAGGAGGCGGCCGACAGGTAGTCGCCGGAGAGGGCGAAGCCGTTCTGCAGCGGCGAGAAGTCGCGGCCGCCGGCGTAGAAGTCCTCCGCGGCGTGGCCGCGGCGGCCGACCCAGACGGTGATGGTCAGGGTGACGGCGACGACGACGGCGAACAGCGCGATCGCGAGGCCGTGGCTGGGGTGTGGGGTCATCGCAGTTGGTCCTGGGTGTCCCAGCGCAGCTCGAGGGCGGCTCGATCGCGCTTGGTGCGGGCGTTGCGGGCGTAGAGCCAGGTGAGCAGGAAGGTGGAGGCGAACTGGCCGAGGCCGAGCAGCCAGGCCAGGTTGAGCGGCCCGGCGACCTGCTGGCGCATCAGCTCGGGCGCGAACGCCTGGGCGACGACGAACAGCAGGTACCAGGCCAGGAACCCGGCGCTGGCCGGGAACACGAACGAGCGGTAGCCGCTCCGGATCTCCTGGAAGGCGTCGCTTTCCTGGACGCTCCGGTAGACCTCCCGCCCGGCCCGCTCCTCCGGCGGCGCGGGCTCCGCGGTCCGCCGCTGCGCCACCACCCGGGGACGGGGGGCGGCCACGGCCCACCAGTCGACTCTCTCCTGCTGTGCCACAGCCGACACCTCATCATTTCGGTCACTACGACCGAACCATGATGGAGCGTCACAAACCCGCCCTGAAACCGGTGCAGATACGTTCACCCGAACCAGCTACCAGGAGGTTGGCCTACGAACCGTCGGAAATTCCATGCCTGAAGGCGTACGCCACGGCCTGCGCGCGGTCCCGCACCGCCGTCTTGGCGAAAAGGTTGTTGATATGCGTTTTCACCGTTGCGGGGCTGACGAACAACCTTTCCGCGATCTCCGCGTTGGACAGTCCGGCGGCGATCAGCGCCAGCACCTCGGCCTCCCGCTGGGTCAACCCGTCGGGCAGCGCCGGGCGTCGGGTCGGCGCGGGCGCGTGCTCCGGCTCGGCCTGCTTCGGCTCCGACAGCCGCTCCAGCAGCCGCAGTTGGACCTGCGGGGAGAGCCCCGCCGCGCCCGAGCGGACATCGGCCACGGCGCGGGCGATCTCCTCCGCGCCCGCGTCCTTGGTGAGGAAGCCGCGCGCCCCGGCCTGCAGCGCGGAGAACAGCGAGTCGTCGTCGGCGTACGTGGTGAGCACCACCACCTCGGTGCCGGGGTGCTCGGCGCGGATCCGGCGGGTGGCCTCCACCCCGTCGCAGCGCGGCATCCGCAGGTCCATCAGCACCACGTCGGGGGCGTGCTCGGCGACCAGCCGCAGCGCCTCCTCGCCGTCCGGCGCGGAGCCGACCACGGTGATGCCCGGCAGCAGGCCGAGCAGCATCACGATGCCCTCCCGCACCACGGTCTGGTCGTCGGCGACCACCACCCGGATCGGTCCGTCCGTCACGTCGGCACCCGCAGCAGCACGCGCCACCCTCCCTGGTCGGGGCCCGCCAGCAGTTCGCCGCCGAGCAGTTCCGCGCGTTCGCGCATCCCGAGCAGACCGTACCCGCTCCCGCTGTCGCCGAGCACGGGGTGCGCCCCGCGCGGGGCGAGGGAGTTGTGCACCCGCAGCTCCACCTCCCCCTCCAGGTAGGCGAGTCGGACCTCCACCCGGCCGCCGGGCGCGTGCTTGCGGGCGTTGGTCAGCGCCTCCTGGGCGACCCGGCGCACCGCCAGCCCGGCCTCGGCGGGCAGCGGGCGGGGCACCCCGTCCACGGCCAGGTCGGCCCCGGACTGCGCGGCCAGCTGGGCCACGAACTCGGCGACGGGGGCGAACTCGCCGCGCAGCGCGGACAGCGCCTGCCGGGTCTCGGCCAGGCCGTCCTGGGCCATCCGCCGGGCGGCGACCACCCGTTCGCGGATCTCGGCCCGCTCGGCCCCGGCGTCCAGCATCAGCCGGGCCGCCTCCAGGTGCACCAGCTGCGCGGAGAGGCTGTGCGCGAGCACGTCGTGGATCTCCCGGGCGATCCTGGCCCGTTCGGCGAGCGCCGCGCTCTCGGCCTGCGCGGCCTGCGCGGCCCGTTCCTGGGCGAGCAGGGCGCGCTGCGCGGAGCGGGCCTGGCCGTCCAGGCGCAGCAGGTAGCCGAGCAGGCCCATGCCGCCCGCGACGGCCAGCATCGCCAGCAGCGAGTCGCCCGAGCCCAGGCCGTAACTGACCAGCGCCGCACCGGCGGTGAGCAGTCCGGCGGCCAGCGGCAGCCGGATCACGGCGAGCACCGCGAGCCCGCACCAGATCACCGAGGCCAGGGTGTCGGCCCCGCCCTCGTGGGCCACCCCGGCGGTGGCCAGCAGCCCGGCGGCGCAGCCCAGCGCGGGCCACAGCCGCCGGGCCCGGCAGGCCAGGTACCAGCCGGTGAACAGGGCGGCCGCGGCGGCGATCCAGCCGATCGGGGGCAGCAACCGCCAGCCGGTGTACCGGTGTTCGGCGAAGGTGCCGAACACCACGGCGCCCAGCATCGCGGTCCGGCCGAACAGGGACAGCGTGATCCGGGCCCGCGAGCTGCGCTCCCGGATCGGGACGTCCCCGGCGGGCCACCGGGTCCAGCGTTCCAGTGTGCTCACCGGACGATCCTCCCTCAACGGCGGTGCCGCCGGGCCCCGGTGGGGCTCGGCGGCGCTCGCGCGGCGTTCCGTCAGGCGGCCAGGGCGTGCCGGTGGCCGCCCAGTTGCCGGGCCCGCCACTGGACGGCCGCCGAGCGGATCAGCAGCAGCAGGCCGAGCGAGAGCAGCAGCACGCTGCCGGACTGGTGGACGTGCAGCGCGGCGCCCACCCCGTACCAGGCGATCCGGACCAGGATCGCGCCGATCCAGGCGAACGCGGTGGCGGCGGTGCCCTTGCTCCACAGCGAGCCGTCGGCCTCGCGCCAGATCCGCACCGTCCAGCCCCAGACGCAGCCCATCCCGGCGGTGGTGAGCAGCGAGCCCGCCACCAGCACGGCGGAGGCGACCCGGTGGTGCGGGTCCAGTAGCACCGGGTCGCGCAGCGCGACGGCGGCCAGCACCAGCGGGATCAGCCAGAAGCGGCGCTCGGTGTCCAGTCGACGGGCCCGCAGCTGCCGGCCCACCACCAGGACGATCACGGCGACGGCGATCAGGACGTCGGACAGGGCGGTCATTTCGGTTCCTCCGGGACGGGGCGTTCTCGACACCCGGAACGCTACGGAGAACGGGCCGCCCGGTCCTCGGAGCACGGGTTGATCCCGCACGCGCGAGGGCTCTCCACCCTGGGGTGGAGAGCCCTCGCGCACCGCACCGGTCAGGCGTCGATCCGGGACCGGTCCAGGGTGGCCGCCGAGTCGACGATGAACTCCCGCCGCGGGGCGACGTCGTTGCCCATCAGCAGGTCGAAGGTCTTCTCCGCGGACTCCAGGTCGCCCAGGTTGATCCGGCGCAGGATCCGGAACCGCGGGTCCATGGTGGTCTCGGCCAGCTGGTCGGCGTCCATCTCGCCGAGGCCCTTGTAGCGCTGGATCGGGTCCTTCCAGCGCAGTCCCTTGCCCTGGAACTGCAGCAGGGTGCGCCGCAGTTCGGCGTCGGAGTAGGTGTAGTGGTACTTCTCCTGGCCGCGCTTGGGGTTGGTCAGCTCGATCCGGTGCAGCGGCGGCACCGCGGCGAACACCCGGCCCTGCTCGACCATCGGCCGCATGTAGCGGTGGAAGAGCGTCAGCAGCAGGGTGCGGATGTGCGAGCCGTCGACGTCGGCGTCGGCCATGAAGATGACCTTGCCGTAGCGGGCCTGGTCGATGTCGAACGTCCGCCCCGAACCCGCTCCTATCACCTGGATGATCGAGGCGCACTCGGCGTTCTTGAGCATGTCGCTCACGGACGCCTTCTGGACGTTCAGGATCTTGCCGCGGATCGGCAGCAGCGCCTGGAACTCCGAGTTGCGGGCCAGCTTGGCGGTGCCGAGCGCGGAGTCGCCCTCGACGATGAACAGCTCGCTGCGGTCCACGTCGTCGCTGCGGCAGTCGGCCAGCTTGGCGGGCAGCGAGGAGGTCTCCAGCGCGGTCTTGCGGCGCTGCGCCTCCTTGTGCTGCCGGGCCGCGACCCTGGTCCGGGCGGCCGCGACGACCTTCTCCAGCACCGCCCGGGCCTGGAGCTTCTCGTCCTTCTTGGCGGAGGTGAGGAACGCCTTCAGCTCCTTGGCGACCACGGCGGCGACGATCCGGTTGGCCGCCGAGGTGCCGAGCACCTCCTTGGTCTGCCCCTCGAACTGCGGCTCGGCCAGCCGGACGGTGATGACCGCGGTCAGGCCCTCCTGCGCGTCGTCCTTGGTGATGTCGTCCTCGGCGACCCGCAGCAGCTTGGTGGCCCGCAGCACCTCGTTGACGGTCTTGGCGAGCTGCCGCTCGAAGCCGGTGACGTGGGTGCCGCCCTTGGGGGTGGCGATGATGTTGACGAAGGAGCGCTGGGTGGTGTCGTACCCGGCGCCCCAGCGCAGCGCGATGTCCACCCCGAGCTCGCGGGTGACCTCGGTGGGGGTCATGTGCCCGAGCTCGTCGAGCACCGGGACGGTCTCCTTGAAGGTGCCCTCGCCGCGCAG
This sequence comes from Kitasatospora sp. NPDC001540, assembly GCF_042894345.1. Classification (NCBI taxonomy): domain Bacteria; kingdom Bacillati; phylum Actinomycetota; class Actinomycetes; order Kitasatosporales; family Streptomycetaceae; genus Kitasatospora; species Kitasatospora sp. NPDC001540. The sequence goes on along the minus strand of NZ_JBIAVO010000026.1, from coordinate 103,164 downwards.
CCGCAGCACGTCGGAGATCGGGCGGTCGGGGGCCAGGAACTCGCAGAACTCGCTGATCCCGCCGTCGTAGCGGAAGGTCTCCTCGGCGACCTGCTCGCTCTCGGTGAGCCGCTCGTCACGCACCACGATGGTCAGCCCGGGCACCAGGAAGGCGGTCTGCCGGGCCCGGTTGTGCAGCAGCTCCAGCGAGAGCTTCGCGTCCTTGAGGAAGATCTGCCGGTCCGCCCAGTAGCGGATCCGGGTGCCGGTGCGGGTCTTGGCGAACTTGCCCCGCTTGGTCATGCCGCTGCCGGGCTCGAACTTCGCGTCCGGCCCCTCCCCCGCGTACGCGCCGGGGGTGCCGCGCCGGAAGCTGATCGCGTGGGTGGTGCCGGAGCGGTCCACCTCCACGTCCAGCCGGGCGGACAGCGCGTTGACCACCGAGGCGCCGACGCCGTGCAGACCGCCGGAGGCCGCGTACGAGCCGCCGCCGAACTTGCCGCCCGCGTGCAGCTTGGTCATCACCACCTCGACGCCGGACAGTCCGGTCTTGGGCTCGACGTCCACCGGGATACCGCGGCCGTTGTCGCGCACCTCGACCGAACCGTCCTGGTGCAGCAGCACCTCGATCCGGTCGCAGAAGCCGCCCAGCGCCTCGTCCACCGCGTTGTCGATGATCTCCCAGAGGCAGTGCATCAGGCCGCGGCTGTCGGTCGACCCGATGTACATGCCCGGCCGCTTGCGGACCGCTTCGAGCCCCTCCAGGACGAGCAGATGCCGCGCGGTGTAGTCGGACCCGCCCTCACCGGTCACCAGAGAGGACGGGCCGGTCTTTTCTCCACTCACGCTCTGCACTCCTCCATGACGTTGACGGACACCCCCGCATGCTCTCAGCAACTGAGATCCGGGGCGCTGAGGTCCGCGCGCTCTGTACGCGCTGCGCGAACACGGTTCCCGCCCCGGGGGCGGTTCCCAGCCTGCCATCTCCTGCCGACACCACGGGTCCTGGCGGATCGGGGCGGCCGGTGCGGGCTGCGGAGCTGCTGCGATGCGGTTCAACGGGTTCCGGGACGGGGCTTATGCTCCAACCCAGCGGAGGATTATGCTACGCGGACCTCGCACCCCGGCCCGGTCGGGCGTTCGAGGTGATTGGCCGGCCGCGGGAATCGGTACGCATGAACCATCGTTGCCCGGGGCACGTCCTCATCAAGACGACGGCAGAATCCTCCAAGAGAAAAGCCACGAGCGGGAACGAATTCGACCTGGTTGGATGTTGATCCTGGTACACAGCTCGTCGAGCTAGAGAAGAGGCGACGTGACTACTGTTCTGACCCCTGCGAGCCCGCTCACCGCGGCAGACCGCTGCGACCGTTGCGGCGCTCAGGCCTACCTGCGCGTCGTCCTCTCCAGTGGCGGAGAGCTGCTGTTCTGCGCCCACCACGGGCGTAAGTTCGAGCCCGAGCTCAAGAAGATCGCCGTGGAGATACACGACGAGAGCGACCGCCTCTCCGGCACCCCGGCGGTTGCCGAGGAGGGGGAGCGCTAGACGCTCCCGTTGCTCTCCCGAGCTGCCTGACGGCCGGGTGGCCCACCCTTCCCAGGGGCGGGCCGCCCGGCCGTGGCGTTTTCCCCGCCTGCCGTCTCACAGCACGCCGTGCACGGCCTCCGAGACCGCCGCGATCCGGGTGTACACCCCGGGGTGGTCGGCCTCCGCGCAGCCCGCGCCCCAGGACACCAGCCCGGCCAGCCGCCCCGCCACCAGCAGCGGCCCGCCGCTGTCGCCCTGGCAGGCGTCCTTGCCGCCCTGCTGCTCGCCCGCGCACACCATGCTGCGGGCGTCGTACGCGCTGTCCGAGCCGCCCGGGTAGGCGCGCCCGCACGCCTCGTCCGAGATGATCGGCACCGTGACCTGGCGCAGCGTGTTCGAGTAGCTCCCGTTGCCCCGGGTGTCGCCCCAACCGAACACCGTGGCCGGGGTGCCCGCCGCGTACGGCTCGGTCTCGCCCGGGTTCACCATCTCCAGCACCGGTCGGCCGTCCTGCGGCTCGGCCAGCGTGATCACCGCCACGTCCCGGGTGTTCGCGGTGAAGCTGTAGCCCGGGTCGATCCACACCCCGCGCACCGCCACCTCCCGCCCCGCGGTGCCCCGCAGGTCGTCCCGCCCCACGATCACCCGCAGCCCGGGCCGCTCGGTCGGACGGGCCGTGGACTCGTCGTAGAAGCAGTGCGCCGCCGTGACCACCTTGGTCGGGCTGACCAGTGCCCCGCCGCAGAACTGCCCGGAGCGGGCCGAACCGAACTGCTGCCTGCTGGCCAGCGCCACCATCCACGGGTGGTCGCCGGTGCTGGCGCCGGTGCCGCCGATGATCCGCCGCTGCGCGGCGGCCGGGTCGGCCGCGCCCAGCGCGATCAGCGGGGCGGGCAGGGCGGCCAGGGCGACGAGCGCGACCGCCCGGCGGCGGAGCCGAGGCGCGAACGTGTCCAGGATGGGCACCGGTTCTCCAGGGGGTTCGGCGGGGTTCGGGGTGCAGCGCGACAACCTGCCCAGCGTAGTAAGCAGGTCACCCTCCGTGCCCATGCTCCGTCCGCCCGCCACCCCATCGGGGTACCCCCGGACACGCGAACGGGCCCCTCCGCCGGTGGCGGAGGGGCCCGTCCAGGTGACGTCCGGACCGGATCGGCCCGGTGCCGGAGTGCCGGATCAGTCCAGGTAGTCGCGCAGCACCTGGGAACGCGACGGGTGGCGCAGCTTCGACATGGTCTTCGACTCGATCTGGCGGATGCGCTCGCGCGTCACGCCGTAGACCTTGCCGATCTCGTCCAGCGTCTTCGGCTGGCCGTCGGTCAGGCCGAAGCGCATCGAGACCACGCCCGCCTCGCGCTCGGACAGCGTGTCCAGCACGGAGTGCAGCTGCTCCTGGAGCAGGGTGAAGGAGACCGCGTCGGCCGGGACGACCGCCTCGGAGTCCTCGATCAGGTCGCCGAACTCGCTGTCGCCGTCCTCGCCGAGCGGGGTGTGCAGCGAGATCGGCTCGCGGCCGTACTTCTGGACCTCGATGACCTTCTCGGGGGTCATGTCGAGTTCCTTGGCCAGCTCCTCCGGGGTGGGCTCGCGGCCCAGGTCCTGGAGCATCTGGCGCTGCACGCGGGCGAGCTTGTTGATGACCTCGACCATGTGCACCGGGATGCGGATGGTGCGGGCCTGGTCGGCCATGGCGCGGGTGATCGCCTGCCGGATCCACCAGGTCGCGTAGGTGGAGAACTTGTAGCCCTTGGTGTAGTCGAACTTCTCGACCGCACGGATCAGACCGAGGTTGCCCTCCTGGATCAGGTCCAGGAAGAGCATGCCGCGGCCGGTGTAGCGCTTGGCCAGCGAGACCACCAGGCGGAGGTTGGCCTCCAGCAGGTGGTTCTTGGCGCGGCGGCCGTCCTCGGCGATGATCTCCAGCTCGCGCTTGAGCTTCGGGGCGAGCTTGTCGGCCTGGCTCAGCTTGTCCTCGGCGAACAGGCCGGCCTCGATCCGCTTGGCGAGCTCGACCTCCTGCTCGGCGTTGAGCAGCGGGACCTTGCCGATCTGCTTGAGGTAGTCCTTGACCGGGTCGGCGGTGGCACCGGCCACGGCGACCTGCTGGGCCGGGGCGTCGTCCTCGTCGTCGTCCGAGAGCACGAAGCCCTGGTCGGTCTCCTCCTCGGCCTCGACCTCCTTGCCGTCACCGGGCAGGGCCACGTCCTCGAGGAGTTCCTCCTCGCCGATGATGTCCTCGTCGCCGGCCTTGGCGCCGGGCTTGGCGGCCGCGGCGGTCTTCTTGGCCGCGGTCTTCTTGGCGGGGGCGGCGGCCTTCTTGGCCACCGCCTTCTTCGCCGGGGCGGCGGCCTTCTTGACGGCGGCCTTCGCCTCGGCGACGTCGATGCTCTCGACGACGCCGACCTCGGTGCTGGTCACCGTGGCGGCCACCGCCGACACCGACGGGGCGATGGTCGCCGCGGGGGCGATCCGCACCGGGGGCTTGGTCTGGGCGACCGGCGTGCGGGTGGTGACCGCCTTGGTCGCGGTGCGCTTGGTGGTGCTCTTGGCCGCGACGCTCTTGCGCTTGGCGCCGGCCGGCTCGGCCGCGCTGACCATCAGCTCCACCCCCTCCTCAATCAGCACCTGGTTGAGGCTGCGCATGACGTTCTTCCACTTGGTAACCGGGATCTGGTCCGCCTCGAACGCGTGGCGCACGTCGTCACCGGCGATCTGCCCCTGGGCCTTGCCCCGCTCGATGAGCGCCAGCAGTGCCGCGGACTCCGCGATCTCGGGGGGAAGCGAACGGGATGTGCTGGCCGACACGAACAACCTCTCGGACGATGAGTGGACACGAACCCGTACCGACCGGCCCGACTGCTCGGGCGGGTGGGCGGTGACCGGGATCTGCAGTACGGCAGCAGCGCCGCGGACCAACACAGCCAGCTGGCTTGTGGTGATATTCCGGAGCTGCTTCCGCTCCGTACACATCGCTGCCGCCCCTCAAGTGTTACGCATGCCCGTCGTGGCGCCCGTCACACCACCCGGCGGCCGGTGCGGGCTGCCCCCGAGCGGCCTATCCGCAGGCCCGACGCGGGCCCGACGGGGGCTCGGCGGCCGTGGCTGCCGCGGGCCCGGCGGCCCCGGTGCGCCGATGGCCCCTCGGCTGCGCGGGTGGGGCAGCAGAAGGGCCATCCGGTCTGGGCCGCGGTCGGATCGGGCGGGCCGCTCAGTGCTCGCGCGGGGCGGGGACGGCGTGCTCGATGTCCGGGTGGACGGTGAGCAGCGCGCGGACGGCGGCCTCGGCGGCGGTGCCGTCGCCGGTGCCGAGCGCGTCCACCAGCCGGGCGTGCAGGCTGACCGCCGACTCGGAGGGGCGCTCGCAGGTGGTGCCGGAGCCGCCGGAGACCTGGAGCGCGCCGGCCACGATCCCGGACAGGTGCTCCAGCATCCGGTTCCCGGCCATCTGCAGCACCAGCCCGTGCAGCTCGGCGTCGGCCCGGGAGTAGCTGACCAGGTCTCCCTGGCCGCCGGCCTGGGCCATGATCTCGGTCAGCTCGACCAGCCGGTGCTGGACGTCCTCCCGGCCGTGCCCGGCGGCCAGCCGCGCGGCCAGCGGCTCGATCGCCCAGCGCAGCTCGAACAGCTCGCGGCGCTGCTCGTCGCGCTGCGGGCCGAAGGCGCGCCACTCGATGATGTCCGGGTCCAGCAGGTTCCAGTCGCTGACCGGGCGGACCCGGGTGCCGACGTTCGGCCGGGCCGAGACCAGGCCCTTGGCCTCCAGCACCCGGAGCGACTCGCGCACCACGGTGCGGGAGACCTCGAAGCGCTGGCCGATCTCCTCCGGCACCAGCGGGCGGTCGGCGCCCAGGTCGCCGGAGACGATCATCTGGCCGAGCTGCTGGACCAGCTGGCCGTGCAGGCCGCGGCCGCGGCTGCTGGTGGTCTTGCGACCGACCCGGGCGAGGTCGTTCTCCGCCCCCTCCCAGCGGGGGGCGGGCGGGGTCGGGCGGTCGGCGTACGGGAAGCGGTCCAGCTCGGAGGCGGAGATCGACTCGGCCTGGCGGGCGGCGGTCACGGTGGGGTGCGCAAGGGTACTCACGCCATCCTTTGTCGGCGATCGGCGGGGCCGCCTTGAGCATTCTCCTGAAAAGCACACGAAAGGGTGATCGACCGTGCCTGGATAATTGACTTCTTATCAGCCGTAAATGCACATATCAGTCATCCCGTCCGTTTTCCCCGGCCCTTCCCCCAGCCTCCGTTGTCACACCGTCAGGGCCCCTCCCTGCGCCGCTTCCCGCGTCCTTCCCCGGCCGGGCGCTCAGAGGCTCCGGCGGCGCAGCTGGGCCAGCACCGCCGCCAGCACCAGCAGGGCGGCCGGGGTCAGCAGCGCGGCGACCACCGCGCCGTCCAGCGCGCCCGCCGTCCGGTCGGCCGCGTCGCGGACCAGGTCCAGGCCGTACTGGAAGGGCACCAACTCCCGCACCCAGACCGGCCAGTTGCGACCCGTGCGGTGCAGCAGCAGACCGGCGGTGGGCTCCAGCAGGGCGGGCAGCGCGCCGGTCAGCAGGATGCCGACGACGGCACTGCGCACCAGCGAGGTGATCAGCAGACCGGCCCAGCCGCCCGCCACCGCCAGCACCACGAACGCCGCCAGCGGACGGCCCGGCCCGCCCACCGCGAACGGGGCCGCGAACGAGGCCGCGGGCAGGCCGGACGGGTGGAGCGCCGTCGACGCGTCCACCCCGGCGGGCAGGGCGAGCCACGCCGCGAGGGCGTCGACGCCGAGGGCGAGCACCGCCAGCAGCGCGGCGGCCGCGCCCACCACCGAGGACTTCGCCAGCAGCGCGCCCAACCGGCGCCCCAGGGTCACCCGCGAGGCGGGCAGGCCGGGCCAGCGGGTCTCGTTGCCGTAGGCCAGCGCGCCGAGCACGGCCGCCGCGAGCGCGGTCGGCGGCAGCGGCAGGACCGGCACCACCGCCGCGACCGCCCGCACCGCGTCCGGCACCGCCAACTCCCCGGTCGGCAACCGGGACGCCGTGAACGCCGCCACCGCCGCGTTCACCAGGACCGCGCCCGCCACCACCACCCACGTGGAGCGCACCCCGCGCAACCGACGCACCTCACTCGCCACCACCCGCACGGTCACTCACTCCCGTTCTCGTCGCCGACGGCGCTCCGCCGCGCCGTCCCCTGCGGATCCACCGACTCCCGCGGCCCTTCCGGTCCTCCCGGCTCCCCCGGCTCCCCCGACTCCCGTGGCCGCCAGGCCGGTTCGGCGGGGCCGGCCTGCTCGGTGCGACCGGCGCGCTCGGCCTGCTCGGCCCGCTCGGTGCGACCGGCCGGGCGCAGTCCGGTGGACTCGACCGACCAGGGGCGCCCCGGGAGGGGGCGCACGGGGGCGGGGTGGTGGCCGACTCCCCCGATCCGGGCGGGAGTCAGCAGTTCGGCGTCGGTCGGGTTGGCGGTCAGGTGCTCGGCGTCGACCGCCCCCGGCCCGGGCAGCGGATCGACCCCGTCCGGCCGCGCGGACCGTTCACCGCCCCGCGCTCCGGGCCCCGCGCCCGGAACCTCCGCCCCGGCCGCCGCCGCTCCCGTCTCCGCGGCTCCCGTCTCCGCGGCTCCCGTGTCCGCGGCTCCCGTCTCTGCGGCTCGAGCCGCCGACCGGCCGAGCGCGGAGGCCCCGCGGGGCGTCCGCCTGGTCAGGTCGACGGGGGGCACCGGAGCAGCCGGGGGCCCTTGGACGGGCGGCACTTGGACGGCGGGCATCGGGGCGGGGGCCGTCGGGGCGGGCACGGGCGTGCTCTGCGCCTGCTGCGTCTGAACCTGAACCTGGACCTGCGCCTGCGCGGGCGGGTTCGGCGCGAGGGCGGCGGCGGCCCAGCGGCCGGCCTGCAGGCCTCGGTGGTCGAGTTGGCGCCCCGGTTCGGACCCGGCCGGGCTGCCGACGGTCGCGGGCCGCCGCTCCCCGGGGTCGGCGGCCCGGCCGTCCGGTTCCCCACGGCCCGTGACCGGTTCCTGGTCCTGGTGCTGGTGCGGACGCTGGCCCTGGCGCACCGTCCGGATCGCCCCCTGGCCCGATCGGCCCGAACCGCTGGGCAGGGCGGAGGGGTAGGAGACCGGGCGCTCCACCACCCGGTCGGATAGTTCGTGCAGCAGGATGCCGTGGCGGTAGGCGAGTTCGCCGATCTCGGTGCGGCCGATGCCGCTCACCGCGAGGCCCGCGCCGCCGTCCCGCCGGACCTGGCCGCCCTGGGCGACCAGCAGGTCCGCGAGGCGGGCCATCTGCGGGCCGCGGACCAGGACTTCGGGGTGCAGCCTGGTGCGGCGGAACTCCACCACCGGCTGGTCGGCGGCCAATCGGCCCGCGTCCAGGGTGACCACCCGGTCGGCGAGCGCGGCGGCCTCCCCGGGGGCGCGGGTGGTGGCCAGCACGGTGCCGCCCGAGAGGGCGAAGGAGCGCAGGAAGGCCCCGAACCACTCCTCGTTGCCCGGGGACAGGCCCTCGGTCGGGGCGTCCAGCAGCAGGGTCGAGGGGTTCCCGAGCAGTGCGGCGGCCAGCGCGAGGCGGCGGTGCATGCCGGGCGAGAAGGTACCGATCCGGTGGTCGGCGACGCCCGCGAGCCGGGTCTGCTCCAGCAGGTCGTCGGCCCGGCGCGCCGGGACGCCGATCGCACCGGCCAGCATCCGCAGGTGGGCCCGGGCCCGCTGGCCCGGGTGCCCGGCCTCCGGTCGCCCGGAGGCCAGCAGGACGCCGATCTCCCGCTCCGGCCGCCGGATCCGCCGGTACGTCCGGCCGTCGAACAGGGTGAGGCCGTGGCCCCGTTCCAGCTCCACCATCAGCCGGAGCGCGGTCGACTTGCCCGCCCCCTCGTCCCCGAGCAGCACGGTGACCATTCCCGGCCGGGCGTCGAAGGTCAGGTCCAGCAGGGCGGGGGGACGCCCCCGCCGGTACGCCTTGGTCAGTCCGGTGATCTGGATCATCGCTGCCCGCTCCCTCGCCCGCCCTCGCCCGCCGACAGGCCGGGGGTGTCCACCTGGCCTGAGCCTGCACAGTAGGGCGCGGAAGCGGTGAAACCAGGCATTACGGATGGGTCGTGGACGTGGTGGGCGCCGACCTCACCCGTACAGGCGACAGCCCCGCCGCCGCGCTGACGGCCTCCTCACGAACCGTCACCACCCGTCGGCAGCAACGGACTCGGCCGGGTCGCCGCAACCGCGTTACGCCCCGGGGCCCGCAGGGGCGGGACGGGCTCGCGCCGGGAGGTGGGGCGGGGCCCGGGTCAGGCCTCGGGGCGCAGCATCGGGGGGTTGAGGACGGTGGCGCCGCCCGCCTTGAACAGCTGGGCGGGGCGGCCGCCCTGACGGGTCGTGGTGCCGCCGGAGGGGAGCAGGAAGCCCGGGGTGCCGGTCACCTTGCGGTGGAAGTTGCGCGGGTCGAGTGCCACGCCCCACACCGCCTCGTAGACCCGGCGCAGCTCTCCGACGGTGAACTCCGGGGGGCAGAAGGCCGTGGCCAGCGAGGAGTACTCGATCTTGGACCTGGCGCGCTCCACCCCGTCCGCCAGGATCTGTCCGTGGTCGAACGCGAGCAGCACGCCGTCGTTGCGCTCCTCGCGCTCCTCGCCGAACAGTTCGCGCACCGGCGCCCAGCGGGCGCTGCTGGCGTCGCCGCCCGCACGGGGCGACGGCAGGTCCGGGGCGAGGACCAGGTACGCGACGCTCACCACGCGCATCCGCGGGTCCCGCTGGGGGTGGCCGTAGGTGGCGAGTTGCTCCAGGTGCGCCCCCGCGGGGGCCCGCCCGACCGGCAGGCTGCCCGGCAGCGACTGCGCCCGCAGCCCGGTCTCCTCGGCCAGTTCGCGGGAGGCCGCCTCGGCCAGGCCCTCGTCCAGCCGCACGAAGCCGCCCGGCAGCGCCCAGTACCCCTGGAACGGCGCCTCACCGCGCTTCACCAGCAGGGCGCACAGCTCGTGGTCGCGCACCGTCAGCACCACGAGGTCAACCGTGACTGCGAACGGGGGGAAGGCCGACGGGTCATAACGCGACATGCGGCCGATCTTAGTCGTCTCTCTGACGATAATCACAGACCACGGCGCTTTCCCCTCCCGGCGAGACCGCCCCGCTCCGGCCGGGGGCGGCCGGACGGCGTCCGCGCCGCGGCGCGCTCAGCCAGCGGCGAGTTGCAGGAACGACGGCGCCTCCTCCACGACCGCGACGCCGATCCGGCTGACCCGGACCGAGAAGGGCTCACCGGCCACCCGCAGGCCGGTCAGCTCCAGTGCGCCCAGGGGGGCGGTGCTCGCCGGGCGGGTGGCGACCCGACCTGACGGGACGTCAGGTCGGACGCCCGCCAACGAGAGCACCAGGTGGACGGCGGCGGCCGCGGAGACCGCGGCCGGGCGGCAGGCCGCCGGGTGCGGGACGGGCGGGCAGTCGGCGACCTTCTGCTCGCCCGCGTACATCTCCGGCAGGCGGCCCTCGAAGTGGACGGACGCCTCCAGCAGTCCCTCCAGCAGTATTTCGGCCTCCCGCTCGAAGCCCGCGTCCACCAGGCCGCTCACCGCGAGCGCGGTCTCCTGGACCCGGACCGCCCCGCTGCGGTGGCCGAGCGGGTTGAAGCGGGGCGACTTCGCGCTCAGGGTGCGCAGGCCCCAACCGCAGTCGAGCTCCGGGGTCACCAGGCGCTGGGCCAGCAGCCTGGTCTGCTCGCGGTCGAGCAGGCCCTCGTGCAGTTCGCCCTCGGCGGCCAGGCCCGGGTCGAAGAGGTGGACCAGGGTGGAGGCGACGGCCGGCACCGGACGGTCCGGGGCCAGCAGGGCGGCGGCCGGGCGGCCGCCGGACAGGTCGTCGATCCAGAACTGCTCGCGGAACCGTTCCCGCAGTTCGGCCGCCCAGGAGCGCCACTGCTCCGCGCCGGGCCGGTCGAAGGCGTCGAGCAGGTCGGCCCCCTGGAGGGCCGCCCGGTGGGCCTGGGCCTGGACCTCGCACCGGGCCGGACCGGGGCGCGCGGCGCGCTCCTCCGCCGGGCGCCCGAAGTCGGTGACGAACCCGACCGGGCCGTCCGTCCCCTCCGCCACCACGGCCGCCCGCAGCGCGCCGAGCGCCCGCTCCGCCGCCGGGAGCAGTTCGGCGACCTCGGCCCGGGGCATGCCCCAGCGCCAGGCCTCGGCCAGCACCGTGACGAACAGCAGGGTCGCCTCCGTCGCGGTGCAACTGGCCGGCAGCTCGGGGCCGCCGTGCCGCAGCGGGCCGGGGATCACCCCGTCCATCGCCTGCGCCGCCGCACCGGCCTCGCCACCGGACGGGTGCGCCCCGCCGGTCGCGCTCGGAGCACCACCTGGTACCGGCCCGGTGGTACCGGCCCCTTCCGGGGCCGGCGCGCCGTCGCCCGGGGCCGCGTCGGCCTGCCGGGGGACGGGCGCGGCGCTCTGCGGGGCCGCTTGGTGCTGGCGGCGGGCGACCGCCCGCAAGGTCCCGGCGGCGAGCCGGGTGCCGAGCGGCAGGGTCATCCTGGCGGCCCAGAGCGCGTCGGCGGCGGTGAGGCCGAAGCGCCAGGGGGCGCCCGAGGCGGTGTAGAGGTCGGTCGGCCGGTCCGCGTCGGCGAGCAGCAGGCCGCCCAGCGCGTCCAGGGCGCGGGAGACCAGGCGGGCGGCCCGGCGGTCGTCGGCCCTGACCTCGGGTTCGGACCAGGGCAGCGGCACGCCGGGGCCCCTACCGGTCGGCGGCCGCCCCGTCGACGGGGTCTCCAGCTCGGCGCGGAGGTCGACCGACCAGCGGGCGCCGGGCTGGATCTCCAAGTCCCACCGCAGCACGCCCGCACCGGCCAGCACCGCGTGCGGCGAGGGGCGGGCGCTGACGGTGGCCGCCCGGCCCTGGCCGACCCAGCGCAGGCCGGAGGACTGGACCTGGCCCGGCAGGTCCGCCGATCGGCGGCCCGCGGCGATGTCGGTGAGCAGGCCGAGGTCGGTACCGAGCGCGATCTCCAGCGGGAGCCGGGCCGGACGGGCTCCCGTGTTGCGGACCGTCACCGTCTCCGCGCCGTCGGCGTGCCGGAGCCGTTCGACCGTCAGTGCCGGATCCGGGTCGAGGTCTCCCGGCACCCGGACCGACCCGACGAACCGGGCCGCCGCCGCGGACGTCAGGGTGCCCTGGAGCGGGAGCGGCTCCATGCCGCCCAGCCGCAGCTCCATCCGGGCCAGGGTGCGCACGCCGTGCCGGAAGAAACCGTGCAGGCCCTGCCCCCGCACCTGTCCGTCCGGGCCGGAGGCCGCCATGCCCGGGGCGTTGACACACAGGACGTCGTGCGCGGCGGAGGGCTGCGGCCGCGGCGGCGCCACCGAGCCGGTCGACCGGGCCGGACCGGTGGCGGGCGCGCCCGCCACCTGCTCCGACCTACCACCGGGCGCACCCCCCGGGACCACCGGGCCACCGCGCCCGGCGGCGGGCCGACCGGCGGCCGGCCGCGTCGCGGTGCCGTACGGCGGGGTGCCACCGGGGCCGTACGGCACACCTCCGGCAGGGGTGCCGTACGGGGGCGTGCCCGCTGCGGGCGCGTACGGGTGGCCGGGTGGGGGGGCAGCCGGGTGGACGGCGCCCAACGGCGTGCCGTAGGGCGGCGTGCCCTGGGGGTGCGTGCCGTGCGGCGGGGTGCCGTAGGGCTGGGGGCCGTGGGCCGGGGCTCCGGGCAGGGAGGAGCCGTACGGAGGGGCGCCGGGAACCATCGGGCCCGCCCCGGCCGTTCCCCGGGCGGGACCGGTCGCGGTGCCGTATGGCGGCGTCGCCTGACGGGGTGTCGGAGGCCCGGCCGGGCGGTTCGGCGGTGCGGGGGCGGCGCCGGGGGCCGGCGGGCTGGTGGGCGGCAGCGGTTGGGGCGCTGCGTGGGGTGGCCTTGGGTCGGTCACCGGGCTCTCCTCCCCTCGACCGGCCGAGGGCTGCGGGCTCGGTCGGCCGCGAGCGTGCTCGATCGCGGACTGTGCTGCTCTGCCGCCGGAACACGCGGCTCTGACTCGGAACGGACCGGACCGCCGATGCCCCGCCTCGGTCGGGACGGGGTACCGGCCCGGACACCGGGGCCGTCCGGGGATCGGCCGTGCCGGGTCGAACGACGCGTGGCCGGTGCCCCGCACGGTCGGCCCGGCCGTGGTCGGTCCGGCGCTGCCGGTTCGGGTGGTGGCGTTCCGCAGATTGAACGCACCACACCTGCCCCAGGTCACGCCCGCGCGACGGACGTCCGGCTGGAGGCGGCCGCGAGCCGATGGTCGTTCGGTGCTCCGCGGCCGACACCCGGGGCGCCCGCTGTGTCGTGGTTCCGCCCGGGGTTCTCCGCACCTGGCGGACGCCCCCCGGCGGCTCCTGTCCGACGTCAGGATACGGTGCGAGGACGACGGCGGACGCACCGGTGACCCCGGCGTTCGGCGCCGCGACCAGCCTGTGACCAGCTCGCACCTAGGAGTTGCATGTCCTCCCTCAGCCGCCTCCCCGGAATCGTCACCACCGACCACCTCTTCCGGGTGCCGCTGGACCACGCTGCTCCCGACGGCGAGACGATCGAGGTCTACGCCCGTGAGGTGGTGGCCGCCGGACGCGAGCACGACGAACTGCCGTGGCTGGTGTACCTGCAGGGCGGGCCGGGCGGGAAGGCCAACCGCCCGATGGGCCGGGACGGCTGGCTGGACCGGGCGCTCGACGACTACCGGGTGCTGCTGCTGGACCAGCGCGGCACCGGCCGCTCCACCCCGGCCAACCGCCAGACCCTGGCCCGGCGCGGCGACGCCCGGCAGCAGGCCGAGTACCTGGCGCACTTCCGGGCCGACTCGATCGTCCGGGACGCCGAACTGATCCGCCGCCGACTGCTCGGCGAGGACGCCGCGTGGAGCCTGCTCGGGCAGAGCTTCGGCGGCTTCTGCACCCTGACCTACCTCTCGCTGGCCCCGGAGCACCTGCGCGAGGCCTTCGTCACCGGCGGGCTGGCCGGGTTGCGCCGCTCGGCGGACGAGGTCTACCGCGCGGCCTACCCGCGCGTCGCCCGCAAGAACGCCGGGCACTACGCGCGCTTCCCCCAGGACGTGGCGGCAGTACGGCGAATCGCGGCGCACCTGCTGGAGCGGCCCGCGGCCCTCCCCGGCGGCGGGACGCTGACCGTCGAGGCGTTCCAGGCGCTGGGCATCCTGCTGGGCGGCGGCTCCGGCTCCTACGTCCTGCACTACCTGCTGGAGGAGGCCTGGGTGGAGGGGCCGGACGGGCCGGAGCTCTCCGACACCTTCCTGGCCGGGGCGCAGTCGCACCTGTCCTTCGCGCAGAACCCCCTGTACGCCGTCCTGCACGAGTCGATCTACGGGCAGCGCTCGGTCGACGCCGGGGCCACCGACTGGTCGGCGGAGCGGGTGCGCAAGGAGTTCCCCGAGTTCGACGCCGAGACGGCACTGGCCGGGGACGGGCCGGTGCTGCTCACCGGCGAGATGATCCACCCCTGGATGTTCGAGACCGACCCGGCGCTGCGGCCGCTGCGCGAGACGGCGCAGTTGCTGGCGGAGCGCACCGACTGGCCCGACCTGTACGACCTGCCGCGCCTGGCGTCGAACCAGGTACCGGTGTACGCGGCGGTGTACCACGACGACATGTACGTGGACACGGCGCACTCGCTGGAGACCGCGGACGCGGTGGCGGGCACCCGGGTCTGGGTCACCAACGAGTGGGAGCACGACGGGGTCCGGACCAGCGGTCGGACGGTGCTGGACCGGCTGATCCGGATGGCGCGCGGCGAGGTCTAGCCGCCTGCCGCGCAGCCGCGGGTCGAGGGTTCGCATGTCAGTCTCCGATCGTGCGTCGGCTTCGGTGCGGCCGGACCTGCCGGACCTTGGCGCCCGCCGGGACGACGCGGTGGGCGCGCGGGCCGCGCACCCGCTCGGCCCGGCAGGCCGCGGCGGCTGACGGCCCGTCGGGTGGAGCGGTCGGAGGCGTCGGTCGGTCGTCGCCCGGCGCCCCGTCGGCCGGGGCCTGGTCCGGGGTTTCGGACCGCCCGGGCCCGGCCGGTGGTGTCAGGCCGGTGCCTCCGGGGCGGGGTGCGGCGGACGGCCCGGCCGGTCCGGGGATCGGCCCCTGCGGCCCGGGGGTCCCGCCCGGCTCCCGCGGAGCGGTTCCGCCCTCGGCGGCCGCCCCGCCTCCGGCGCCCGCCGGGTCGGCGGAGGCTTCCGGGGGCGCCCCCGGCGGGAGTTCGGCCAGGCGCGTGGGTTGCTCGGCCCGCAGGCGGGCGGTGCGCTCGCGGCGGATCACCCGGAGCAGTGCCTCCGGGGCGATGCCGCAGTTGAGCGATTCGTAGAGGAGCCGGGCCAGGGTGTAGTCCGGTTCCAGCTCCAGCGCCCTGGCCAGCACGATCCGGGCCGTGGCCGAGTCTCCCGCCAGCCAGGACGTCCAGGCCAGCAAGGTCATCGGCGGGGCGGCGAGGTGTTCGAACGGGTCGACGCAGCGTTGGATCAGGAACCGCCACAGCCGCTGGGCGGCAACGAGTTCGTCGGGCTCGGCGTACTCGGCGGCGCGGTCCCGACCGAGTTTGTCCTGCATGCCGATCAGCAGTCTGGCGGTGCGGGCGCTGTCCAACTCGCGTGCTCCGGCGCGGAATTCGGCCATCGCCTCGGCGAGCAGCCCGGCGGTGCGCTCGACGGCCGCGACCCGGCCGCCGGGCCCGGCCAACTCACGGATGAAGGGCGGCCCGGCGTCCTCCAGGGCCCGGCGCTGGACCTCGGAGCCCGGCGGGCCGATCGGGGTCAGCCCGGCCACGATCGCCTTGCGGCTGCCCCGCGGGGCGAGCCCCGCGAACGTGGCCGCCGCGGCGAGCGGGCTCGGTTGGTGGGCCGCCCGGACCGGAGTGCCGTCCGGCGGACAACAGTCGGCTTCGGCGCACAGGAAGGACCACCAGCGGCCGGCGGAGACGCACAGCGATTCCTTGACGGCCACCTGCTCGTTCCGGAAGGCCCGGGCGAGCGCGGCGGCCAGCGGGCGGAGCCGCGCCAGCACGGCGGACCCGCCCCCGGACGCGCGGGCGCCGTCGTCGGGATCCCGGCACAGGTACAGCAGGACTTGGACGGGGCGGCGGTCACGCTGCTCGGAGAGCTCAACCAGGAGCCGGGCGGCCTCCTCGGCGGTGCGCTCCCAGCAGGCGGGATCCTCCGGGATGTCGATCCGGATCACGCCGCCCTGGTCGAGCGCGGAGCCCTGCAGGCCCACCGCGACGATGCTGTCGTCGGGGAAGAAGCCGAGCAGGTAGGGCAGCATCTCCGCCATGTCGGCGGGGCCGCGCAGCCGGACGGGCAGGTGGCCGGGGTTGGGGACGGGGGTGGTGGTGCGGTCGTCTGCGGTCATGGCGGAAAGCTTGGACCGGACCGCGCCCGACTGCGGAGAATTCGCCCGACCCTGTGGATAAATCGGGGGGTTCAGCATCTACTCACCCGAATGGACCAGTTCCCAAGGCTTTCACGGCGATTTGACAGCAGATCAACCGATGAACGCCACTCTGTCCACAGCCGGTCATTCGCGGTCCGTCCGTGCCGCACGGTATCCATGACCCCATGCAGACGCGCGAGCTCCACCCGACCACCCCCGCCGACCGCGACGCCGTCCGAGCCGCCGCGGAAGCCGTGCTGCGCGACCTCGCCGGCCCGGCCGCGGCCCTGCGCGAGGACCAGTGGAGGGCCATCGAGGCACTGGTGGTGGACAGCCGCCGCGCCCTGGTCGTCC
Organism: Kitasatospora sp. NPDC001540; assembly: GCF_042894345.1. Lineage (NCBI taxonomy): Bacteria > Bacillati > Actinomycetota > Actinomycetes > Kitasatosporales > Streptomycetaceae > Kitasatospora > Kitasatospora sp. NPDC001540. The sequence goes on along the minus strand of NZ_JBIAVO010000026.1, from coordinate 86,945 downwards.
AGCGCACCGGCTGGGGCAAGTCCGCCGTCTACTTCATCGCCACGGCGCTGCTCCGCGCACGCGGCGCCGGGCCGACGGTGATCGTCTCCCCGCTCCTGGCCCTGATGCGCAACCAGGTCGACTCGGCGGCCCGGGCGGGCATCCGCGCCCGGACGATCAACTCGGCCAACCCCGAGGAGTGGTCGGAGATCCAGCAGGAGGTCGCCGACGGCCGGGTCGACGTCCTCCTGGTCAGCCCGGAGCGGCTGAACAACCCCGACTTCCGCGACCACGTGCTGCCCAAGCTCGCCGCCTCCACCGGCCTGCTGGTGGTGGACGAGGCGCACTGCATCTCCGACTGGGGGCACGACTTCCGGCCCGACTACCGGCGGCTGCGCACCATGCTGGCCGAGCTCTCCCCCGGCGTACCGGTGCTGGCGACCACGGCGACCGCGAACGCCCGGGTCACCGCGGACGTCGCGGAGCAGCTCGGCACCGGCGCGGGCGACGCGCAGGCCCTGGTGCTGCGCGGGCCGCTGGACCGGGAGAGCCTCAGCCTGGCGGTGCTGCCGCTGCCCGACCCGGCGCACCGGCTGGCCTGGCTCGCCGACCACCTGCCCGACCTCCCGGGCTCCGGCATCGTGTACACCCTCACGGTGGCCGCCGCCGAGGAGGTCACCGCGTTCCTGCGCGGGCGCGGCTACCAGGTCGCCTCCTACTCCGGGCGGACCGAGGACGCGGAGCGCCGCGAGGCCGAGGCGGCGCTGCTGGAGAACCGGGTCAAGGCGCTGGTCGCCACCTCCGCGCTCGGCATGGGCTTCGACAAGCCGGACCTCGGCTTCGTGGTGCACCTCGGTTCGCCGAGCTCCCCGATCGCCTACTACCAGCAGGTCGGCCGGGCCGGGCGCGGGGTGGACCGGGCCGAGGTCCTGCTGCTCCCCGGCCGGGAGGACGAGGCGATCTGGCGGTACTTCGCCTCGATCGGCTTCCCCGCCGAGGAGCAGGTCCGCCGCACGCTGGACGCGCTCTCCGAGGCGGGCCGCCCGCTCTCCACCGCCGCCCTGGAGACCTCGGTCGACCTCCGCCGCACCCGGCTGGAGACCATGCTCAAGGTGCTCGACGTGGACGGCGCGGTCCGCCGGGTGCGCGGCGGCTGGGAGTCCACCGGCGAGCCGTGGCAGTACGACGCCGCGCGGTACGCCAAGGTCGCCCGGGCCCGCGAGGCCGAACAGCAGGCGATGCGGGAGTACGTGGCCACCGAGGGATGCCGGATGGAGTTCCTGCGCCGCCAGCTCGACGATCCCGAGGCCGCCCCGTGCGGCCGGTGCGACCGCTGCGCCCCGCCCCGGCACTCCGCGGAGGTCTCCGCCGAGGCGCTGGACGCGGCCCGGGCCGCGCTCGGCCGCCCCGGCGTCTCCTTCGAGACCAGGCGGATGTGGCCCACCGGCATGGAGTCCCTGGGCGTCCCGCTCAAGGGCCGGATCCCCGCCGCCCAGCAGGCCGAGCCGGGGCGCGCCCTGGGCCGGCTGTCCGACATCGGCTGGGGCGGGCGCCTGCGCTCGCTGCTGGACGAGCACTCCCCGGACGGACCGCTGCCGCGCGAGGTGCTGGACGCGATGGTCGGGGTGGTGGCGGACTGGGCCCGCGGCCCCGGCGGTTGGGCCGGGCCGACCGGGGCGGACGGCCAGCGGCTAGACCGCCCGGTCGGGGTCGTCGCGCTCGCCTCCTCCACCCGCCCCCGCCTGCTCTCCGAGCTGGCGGGCGGCCTGGCCTCGATCGGCCGGATGCCGCTGCTCGGCCGGGTCGAGTACGCCACCGGGGAACCGCCGCACGGCCCGCGCAGCAACAGCGCCCAACGGCTGCGCTCGGTCGCCGGGGCGCTCGTCCTCCCACCGGACCTGGCCGAATCCCTGGCCGCCGCGCCGGGCCCGGTCCTCCTGGTCGACGACCTGGTGGATTCGGGCTGGACGCTGACGGTCGCCGCTCGGCTGCTCCGCCAGGCCGGAGCCACCGCCGTGCTCCCGCTCGTCCTCGCCGTCCGGGGGTGAGGACCCGCCCCCGCCCGACCCGGGCGGGGGCGGGAGCACGCGCGACCGACCGCCGGGGCGCCGCCTGGCGGCCGGCAGCCGACAGCCGGTGACCGGGGCGTTGCCCGGCGGCCGGTGGCCGGAAACCCACGCGCCTCGACGCCCCCGGTCGGGATGGCGCACCGGGGCGTGGAGAGGGCGTACACCGGAGCGTTCCGAGCCGTACACCCACCGCTCACCGACAGGTCAGCCGAATGGCCCTGTCGAGAGCGTGGAACATATCCGGCAGAAGCTCGGTTTTCGGGCCGCGTTCGTCATTTCATCATTGCCGCTCGGACTGCTCTCCATCGAGAATTGGAAGGTATCCAGTGCCCGGTCCGTCGGACCCGGCCTTCGGCGTACGCTCGCGCACCCCAGGGGGCGCGGGCGCGGGAAGGAGGATCGTGATCAACGGCATCGACCGAGGTCCTTCCCGCTGCGACGGCCACCGGAGCATCTCCCTGCCGGAGTGGAGGAGCTACGGCGTGCCCCTCCTCCGGGCGCCCCGGGAGTTCGTCACCGAACTGCACCAGCGCCACCTCCCGCAGCCGGGCACCACGGTGGTCGCGGTGCTGGACGCCGGGAACCGGGTGGTGGCGTCCGCCTCCTTCGGCGTCCGACCGCAGTTCGACGACGGGTGGGACCACCGCAACGCGCTGCTCGGCCATCTCCGCCGGGTCACTCCGCACGACCTGAAGCGGCACAGGCCGAGCAGGACCGCGGTCCTGCTGCGCTGCCGCGAGGGCGGCCCGGACTGGACCGAGCAGGACGGCGCCTGGATGTGGGCGCTCCGCGCCGCCGCCGAACTGCACGGTCTGCGCTGCGGCTCGTACCTGACGCTCACGCCGGCCGGCTGGCAGTCGCTCGGGGACGGTCGGCGCGGGCGCAACCCGCACTCCGGGTCGTGGACGCTCGGTCCGATCCACACCGTCACCGAACTGCCGCCGCGCCTCCCGCTCGATGCGTGCGCCACGGCGCCCGGAGCGCCACTGCTCCAGCAGCCGCCGATCGCCCCGGTCACCTCGCTGAGCGCGGTCCGCGCCCTGGAGGGTGTCCACGAGGACGGCCGGACCGTCCGCCGCGCCGCCGCCCGCTGACCGGACGGCGCTGCGGACGGCCGACCGGAGCACCCGGGCGAACGGACGGAAGGCGGAAGGACGGAAGGCGGACGGGCCGCCGGTCGGAGCTCCGCTCAGGCGAACAGCGGGGCGACGGTCTCCGTCTCGCCGCAGACCACCAGGAGCTTCGCGGCCCGCTCCAGCGCCTTGCGCGCCGCAACGGCCACCCGTTCCGGACGGACCTCGTTGACGACCAGGACCACCACGTCCCGGCGGAGCGGGCGCGTCGCGGCGGCGTCGGCGTAGAACACGTCGCCCCCGTCGGCGAGCTGCGCCCAGTAGCGCTCCTCGCCGAAGCTGAGCTCGTGCTCCTGCCAGGGGTGCGACTCGCCGACCGTCAGGACCAGCACGTCGCCGGGGCGGCGGCCGGACTCCAGCAGCGCGTCCACCGCCTCGTCGGCGCGGTCGATCGCCTCGGCCGCGGCGGCGGGCAGGAGTTGGACCTCCGGCCGACCGGGGCGCGGCGCGGGGCCGGGCTTGGGTCGGGCCGGGGGCCGGGGACCGGGGACCGGACGGTCGGCACGGGGCGGAGCGGGGCGCGGCGGGCCGGGGCGCGGGCCCGGGACCGGTGCGGCGACGGCGGTGGAGGAAGGCATACGGGGGGCAGGTGCGTCCGACTTGTGGGGAAGGGGAACGCCCGGGCCCGGGATCGTCTCGTGAATCTCCGGCTCCTCGGGGAAGACAGGCATACCCGGATTCCTATCAAATGCCGGTCGGACGCGCACGGGCACCCCACCCCTTGGAAGTGTGGCGCGCTGTGCGCACGGTGGCGACGACGCCCCGGTGACCGGCGGACGAATGCTGACGAACCGTCAGGAAAAGGGATGGCGGAGCGCGCGCCGGACCGTTCGCGGACCGGGCCCGACCGCCAGGAAACCCTCAGAAACCCAGGGAGAGTTGCTCACCGGTGTCGACCGGGGTGCGCTGCCGCTTGAGGTGGCTCCAGCGCGGCAGGGCGTCCAGGTAGGACCAGGACAGCCGGTGGTGCTCGGTCGGGCCGAGCTCCTCCAGGGCGGCGCGGTGCGTCGGCGACGGGTACCCGGCGTTCTCCCCGAAGGCGAACGCCGGGTGCTCCGCGCCGAGTTCGGCCATCAGCGCGTCCCGCCGGACCTTCGCCAGCACCGAGGCCGCGGACACGCAGACGCAGGACTGGTCGCCCTTGATCACCGTGCGGACCTTCCAGGGCCCGCCCAGGTAGTCGTGCTTGCCGTCCAGGATCACCGCGTCGGGCCGCACCGGCAGGGCCTCCAGGGCGCGCAGGGCGGCCAGTCGGAGCGCGGCGGTCATGCCCAGATCGTCGCACTCCCGGGCCGAGGCGGAACCGAGCGCGTACGCCGTCACCCACTCCTCCAGGACCGGGGCCAGCGCGACCCGGCGCCGCTCGGTGAGCAGCTTGGAGTCGGTCAGCCCCTCCGGCGGGCGGCGCAGCCCCGTGACGGCGGCGCCGACCATGACCGGACCGGCCCAGGCGCCCCGGCCGACCTCGTCCAGCCCGGCCACCACGCGGGCGCCGGCCCGGCGCAGGGAGCGCTCGACCGCGTGGGTCGGCGGGTCGTACGGCATCGCGGTTCCGTTCGCTGAGGGGGCACGGCGGGCGACCGGGCCCCGCGGGACGGGGGCTCCGGGCCCCTCCCAGCGTACGCCGCCGCGCCCGCGCCCCGGCCGGGCGACCGCGGCGGGCGGGCGGGCCCCGGCCGGACCGCTACGGCCGGACCATCGGCAGCAGGACCTGCTCCAACAGCTCGGTGGCGAACGCCTCGTCGAGCACGCCGCCGCAGAGCTTGGCGCGGTACAGCAGCATGGCGGGGAGCACGTCGGCGACCGCAGGGACCGCCGCGCCGCGGCGGACGTCGCCGCGCTCCTCGCCCCGGCGGAGGATGTCGAGGATCACCTCGACGCCCGGCGCGACCACCCGCTCCTGCAGGAAGTCCTTGAAGGACTCGGCGCGCTCGTGGTCGAACTCGCCCATCAGGGTGTGGATGGCGGCGCCGATCGGGGAGCCCACCACGGCCACGTAGGCCTCGACGACCCGCCGCAGCTCGTCCCGGGCGGAGCCGAGGTCGGGGACGCCGGTCGGCGGCGGCAGGGCGGCGGCCAGCGCGTCCACCACCAGGTCGGCCTTGGAGTTCCAGCGGCGGTACAGCGCGGCCTTGCCGGTCTGGGCCGCCCCGGCCACGCCCTCCATGGTCATCCGGGCGAAGCCGCCGGAGGTGAGCTGCTCGATCGCGGCCTCGAAGATCGCCGCCTCCAGGGCCTTCCCGCGGCGGCGCTGCGGGGCGCCCTCCGGGGCGCCGACGGTCGATCGGCGCCGATCGTGCCGGTCCGGCTGATCCATCGTCATCCACCCTAAAAGACGGTTGCGTTCACTAACGGCGCGGGTCTATCGTCCCTCACAGTGAACGCGAGCGTTCACTGTCCGCATCGTCGATGCACCTTACCGAACGGCAGCAGTGATCAGCAGGGGGCACTCAGTGGCTGTTTCCGACACGCTCAGCAAGTCCGCTCCGCCCGGGCCCGACGGGGGCCGGAGCAAGAACATCACGCTCACGGTCATCGCGGCCACCCAGCTCATGGTCGTGCTGGACGCGACCATCGTGAACATCGCGCTCCCCCACATCCAGGACGCGCTGAAGTTCTCGACCACCAACCTGTCCTGGGTGATCAACGCCTACACGCTGACCTTCGGCGGCCTGCTGCTGCTCGGCGGGCGGGCGGGCGACATCCTCGGCCGCCGCCGGGTGTTCGTCGTCGGCGTGCTGCTGTTCGGGCTGGCCTCGCTGCTCGGCGGCTTCGCGCAGAACGGCGGCATGCTGCTCGCGGCCCGCGCGCTGCAGGGCATCGGCGGGGCGATCTGTTCACCGACGGCCTTCGCCCTGATCGCGACCAACTTCAAGGAGGGGCCGGAGCGGAACCGCGCATTCGGCGTCTTCTCGGCGGTGGCCGGTTCCGGCGCGGCGATCGGCCTGCTGGCCGGCGGCGTGCTCACCGAGTACCTGAACTGGCGCTGGGTGTTCTTCGTGAACGTGCCGATCGCCGCACTGATCGCCTTCGCCGCGCCGAAGTACATCAACGAGTCCGAGCGCCGGGCCGGCACCTTCGACCTGCCGGGCGCGCTCACCTCGACGCTCGGCCTGGTCAGCCTGGTCTACGGGTTCATCCACGCGGCCGACCCGAAGGCGGGCTGGGGCAGCGGCGTGACCGTCGCGTCCTTCGCGGTCGGCGCCGTGCTGCTGGTCGCCTTCGTGCTGATCGAGCGGCGCACCGCCCAACCCATCACCCCGCTGGGGCTGTTGCGGGACCGCAACCGCACCGGCGGCCTGATCATGATGCTCTGCCTGGCCGCCGCCATGTTCGGCATCTTCTTCTACGTCACGCTCTTCGTGCAGCGGGTCCTCGGGTACAGCGCGCTGAAGGCCGGCGTGGCCTTCCTCCCGATCAGCGTGGCGATCATCATCGCGGCCCAGGTCGCCTCCACCTTCCAGGCCCGGATCGGCCCCAAGCCCTTCCTGGTCACCGGGTCCGTCCTGGTCACCGCCGGCCTGAGCTGGCTGACGCAGACGGACGTGCACAGCAGCTACACGGCCGCCGTGCTCGGCCCCACGGTCACCTTCGGCTTCGGCATGGGCCTGATCTTCGTGCCGGTGATGCTGATGGCGGTGTCCGGGGTGGCGGCGCACGAGACCGGGGCCGCCTCGGGCCTGCTCAACTCGGTGCAGCAGATCGGTGGTTCGGTCGGCCTGTCGATCCTCACCACGGTATTCGCCAAGGCGGCCACCAGCGAGGGCAACCGCCAGCAGGCGGACTTCGCGGCCCACGCCTCCCCCGCCGACCTGCAGTACGCGCAGGAGCACCAGTCCTTCCCGCCCGGCAGTTCCTGGGCCAACCAGGTGCTGGCGTACGCGGTGTCGCACGCCTTCGTGGTCGGCGTGGCCTTCGCCGCGGTGGCCCTGCTCTCCGCCCTGTTCGTGGTCAAGGCCAAGGCGGGCGACCTGCCCTCCGAAGCCCCTGCGGGGATGGCGATCTGACGAACCGCCGGGGCGGTCCGTACCACGCGAACGTGGCCCGGACCGCCCCGGCAGTGAACTCGGTGCGCTGGGTGCGCTCGCTGCACTCAGTAGGTGCCGTACAGCGAGTACACGAGGTTGTCCTTCACGGCGGTGCCGAAGCTGGCCGGGAAGGTCCCGAACGGGACGGACGCGCTGCTGTAGGCGCCCGAACCGGCCGGGCCCGAGCTGTAGTGCATGTTGTTGACGGTGGAGCTGGTGCCGTTCGAGTTGTAGATCACCCAGTACGTGGTGTTGGCCGCCAGCGTGTAGGTGATCGGCGCGCTGTTCCAGGCGTTGGCGCTCAGCGTGCCGACCGAGCTGGTGGCCAGCAGGGCGTCGGGCGAGCCGGCGTTGTCGCTGTAGATGGCGATCTGGAACTGGTTGTTGGGCGCCGCGCTGATCTGCCCGGTGTGCACGTTGAGCGAGGTCAGTGCGATGGCGGAGGCCCCGGTGGTGATCTTGGAACCGTTGAGGTGGTTGGAGTCGGTGTCGTCGAGCTGGGTGCCGACCGCGCTGTTGCCGATGGTCTGCGGCGGCGCGCCGGCCGTGGTGAAGGCCGCGGTGTAGGCCGCGGTCTGGGTGTTGCCCGCCAGGTCCTTCACGTTGGTGACGCTCAGCGTGTAGCCGGTGCTGAGCGAGAGCGCGGCGCTCGGGGTGAAGGTGACGGTGTTGGTGGCCGCGTCCAGGGCGACGGTGCCGGGCACCGCGGTGGAGCCGGCGGTGGTCTTCAGGGTGACGTTGGTGCCGTTGACGGTGCTCGCCTGGACGGGCTCGCTGAACGAGGCCTTCACCGGGGCGGTGGCCGACACGCCGGTGGCGCCGTTGGCCGGCACGGAGCCGGTGACGGTCGGCGCGGTGGTGTCGGTGCCGTACGTCGCGGTGTAGGAGCCGACGTTGCCGTCGAAGAAGGCGTAGGAGATGCCGTGGATGGTCTCGATGCGGTAGCTGACGCTGGTGGTGCCGCGCTTGACGCCGGTGAGCGTGCCCGCCGCCGAGTTGACCGGGACCATCGCGCGCAGGCCGTTGGCGCCGCCGGTGATGCTGAAGCTCAGCGTGTTGCTGCTCCAGGCCATCCCGGAGAACGCGGAGCCGTTGCGGGCGTCCAGCCAGTTCAGCAGTTGGCGGCCGGAGACGACCGGGGCGCCGTGCGCCTTGGCCGAGGCGATGACCTGGTCGGAGGAGGTGGAGGCGGCGTAGTCGGTGTGGATGTTGGCGGTCAGGACGGTGTAGTAGCCCTTGGAGTTGTAGGCGTTGTCCAGCAGCGTGTTGACGGTGCCCGGCATGGACTGCCCGGATTCGTCGGTGAGTTGGGTGGTGGCCTGGTACTCGTTGATGGTGCTGCCGTCGCTGTCCGCGTACTTCATCGGCAGGCCGGTGCCGTTGAAGTAGCCGGGCCGGTCCTGCACGAAGCTGGCCGGGTAGTAGTAGTAGTCGGTGTCCAGCCGGATGCCGTTGGCGAGCTTGGTCTTGGCCTGGGTCGCCCAGTCGTCCCACTCGACGCAGTGGGTGCGGGTGCTGTCCGGGTTGGGCAGCGAGGTGTACTTGGCCTTCCAGGCGCCGAGCTGGGTGACGTAGACGTTCTGCAGGTCGGCGGGGGTGCCCCACGGGGTGCAGTTGGTGGTGACGTGCACGCCGATCTCGAAGCCCTGGTCGGAGTAGGCCTTGGCCTGGGCGTCGGTCAGCGGGTCGTCGGTGTAGATGTAGGACGAGGCGCGCACGCACTCCCAGTTGGCGACGTTGCAGCCGACCGGGCTCTGCGCGACGTAGCCGTCGAAGCGCCCGCCGGTGCCGCCGATGCCGTGGTCGTCACCGGTCATCACCACGACGGCCTTGACGTCCCGCGGGAAGTACCAGAACTTCGGCAGCGGCTTCTTGGCGGCGTCCATGGTGGTGATCAGGTTGGCGAGCAGGCGCTGCTGCTCGTCGGCGATCGGGATCTGCGCCTTGTCCAGGTTGTTCCAGTTGAGCTGTCCGCCGGTGCCGAAGAACATCTCGCTGGCCTCGATGCCGTCGACGTTGTCGCGCTGCTGGCCGCCCCAGGCGGCGTTGCCCTGGCGGGTCCGCACGACGGACTTGGCGAGGTCGAAGGTGAACGCGGCGGCCTGGCCGGTGCCGACGGTGCGCAGCGTGACGGCCGGGTTGGTGGTGGCGACCGCGGTGTCGCTGTACAGGGTGGCGACGGCGGTGGCGCCGTTCAGGGCGTACTTGTCGGCGGTGCCGTGGAAGCCGATGGTGTCGGAGGTCAGTCCGGCGCCGGGCGCCGCGGTGGTGTCGATCTTCAGGTAGCTGTCGGCCAGTGTGTCGGTGGTCGCGGTGAGGCCGAGCAGCCCGGCGAGCTGCTTGTCGGGCCGCATCGCGACGAGCCGTCCGCCGCCGTTCACCCAGGTGCTGAACATGGTGGTCTGGGCGGCCGTCAGCGGGTTCTCCGCCAGCAGCACCACGTCGTACGAGTTGAGCACGGTCGCGGTGACGCTGCCCAGGTCGACGGTCTTGTAGTAGTTCAGGCCCTCGGCCTTGAGGATCTCCCCGTAGTACGCGGTGTACGGGTCGGCCGGGTTGGTGACCAGCAGGATCGGGCCCTCGTTGCCGGGTCCGCTGCCGGGCGTGCCGCCACCGCCGCCGGAGGGCGTGTAGGTGGCGTAGATGGAGTAGTTCAGCGAGCCGGTGGAGACGGCGCCGAAGCTGCTGGGCCAGGTGCCGAAGGCGGTGCCGCCGGTGGAGTACCCGCTCTGGCCGCCGGTGGAGTAGTTCAGGTTGTTGACCGCGGCGGAGACGCCGTTGGAGTTGTACGCCAGCCAGTACGGCGTGTTCGGCGCGAGCGTGGCGGCGACCGGCAGGGTGTTCCAGGCGTGCGCGGTGAGCGTGCCGGAGGCGGAGGAGCCCAGCAGCGGGCCGGGCTTGCCGGCCACGTCGCCGTACACCGCGACCTGGTACTGGTCGTTGGGCGTGGCGCCGACGGCGCCGACGTACACGCTGACGCTGTTGACGGTGCCGCCGCTGGCACCGGTCACGAAGCGCGAGGTGTTGATGTAGTTCGAGTCACCGGAGTCGGTGGCGGTGCCGGTGGTGTTGTTGCCGAGGACGGCGGTGGTGTCCGCGTGCGCCGCGGGTGCCACCATCAGTCCGCTGGCTGCGAGCAGGCCCACGAGCAGCCCGGCGATTCGTTTTCTGATCCTCACGCCAACCCCCCAAGGTCGGATGACCGGATGAACGGCAGAAGTGCCGCCCTCCGTCCTACCGGCTCCGACCCCGGCGCGTCCGCAGAACCCTCACATCACAACCACGACTTCCGGCCAACTAGGACGCGAACGCTCCGCATCCGACCAGTCTGTCCGCGCACGTTCAAGAAACCCCGACCGCCCGGGTCAGCCCTTCACCGACCCGGCCAGCAGCCCGCGGACGAAGTACCGCTGCAGGGCGAAGAACACCGCCAGCGGGACGATCATCGACAGGAAGGCGCCCGCGCTGAGCAGCTCCCAGCGGCTGCCGTTCGAACCGGACAGCTGGGCCAGCCGGGAGGTGATCGGCGCGACGGTCGGCTTGCCGCCCGCGAAGGTGAGCGCCACCAGCAGGTCGTTCCACACCCACAGGAACTGGAAGATGGCGAACGAGGCCAGCGCCGGGGCGCTCAGCGGCAGCACGATCGAGCGGAAGATCTTGAAGTGCGAGGCCCCGTCCACCACCGCCGCCTCCATCAGGTCGCGGGGCAGCTGGGCGATGAAGTTGTGCAGCAGGAAGATCGCCAGCGGCAGCGCGAACATGGTGTGCGTCAGCCAGACCGGCAGGTAGCTGTCCTGCAGGCTGAGCGCCGGGACGACCGTCACCGAGCCCAGGTGCGCGCCGCTGGAGAACAGTCGCAGCAGCGGGATCAGCGACATCTGCAGCGGCACCACCTGCAGGGCGAAGACCACGAAGAAGAGCGTGTCGCTGCCCTTGAACCGCACCCAGGCCAGCACGTACGCGGCCATCGCGGCCAGCACCAGCGGGAAGACCGTCGCCGGGATCGCGATCGCCGCCGAGTTGACCAGGTACGGCATCAGGCCGCCGGAGGTGCCGAAGGTGTTGTCGAACAGCACCGACCGGTAGTTCTCCAGCCCGAAGTCGGGGTGGACGAACGCCTCCCACCAACCGCTGGAGGCCACGTCCCCCTTCGGGCGCAGCGAGGTGACCAGCAGGCCGATGGTCGGGATGGTCCACAGCACGGTGACGGCGATCACCAGGGCGCTGGCCAGCGGGGAGCTGAACGCCCGACGGACGGCCTTGGCGGGCGGCAGGTCGGGGCGGGCCGCCTTGCCGGGCCCGGGGGCGGCGGCCTTGTCGAGGGTGGGCTCGGCGCTCATCGGGTCGCACGCTCCTTGCGCAGCAGGGCGATGTTGTAGACCACCAGGGGGGCCACCGCGAGGAAGAGGATCACCGCGAGCGCGCTGCCGCGGCCGGTGTTGTACTGCTCGAAGCTCTGCGAGTACATCTCGTTGGCCAGCACCTGGGTGCCGAAGTTGCCGCCGGTCATGGTGCGGACGATGTCGAAGGCCTTCAGCGTGATGATCATGATGGTGGTGAGCACCACCACCAGCGTGGTGCGGATCATCGGCACCGTGACGTGCAGGAACAGCCGCACCCCCGAGGCGCCGTCGAGCCGGGCGGCCTCGGTGATCTCGTCCGGGATGGCCTTGATCGCGGCGGACAGCACCACCATGGCGAAGCCGGTCTGCACCCAGACCATGGCGGACATCAGCAGGAAGTTGTTCAGCGGCTGGGAGAGGATCCAGTTCGGCGGGTCGTCCCAGCCGACCGCGACGGCGAGTTGGCTGAGCAGGCCGACCTGGTTCTGGCCGGGGCCGCGCGACTCGTAGAGCAGCTTGAAGATCAGCGAGGCGGCCACCAGCGAGACCGCCATCGGCATGAAGATCAGCGACTTGTAGACCGCCTGGCCGCGCATCCGGTCGACCAGCAGGGCCAGCAGCAGGCCGAGCCCGGTGGCCGCGATCGGGGCGACCACCAGCCAGAGCAGGGTGTTCAGCAGCACGTCGTGGATCTGCGAACTGGTCGCCGCCCAGCCGTAGTTCCTGCCGCCGACGAACTTCGCCGAGTCGGCGTCGTAGAAGCTCAGGTAGACGGTGCGCAGCAGCGGCACCACCAGGCCGACGACCAGCAGGAGGGCCGCGGGGCCGAGCATCAGGACGACCGCCAGCGGCCGGGAGAAGCGGCCGGTGGCGCGGCCCGCCGCGAAGAACACCGCGAGCAGCACGCCGAGGAAGCCCAGGACGGCGCCCGCGGTGTTGCCGAACTTGATCGCCGCGTCCTGCCACAGCGAGTCGGCGAGGTGGAGCGCCGGCCCGGCGAGCCGGGGATCGGTGGGCATGCGGAGGATCCTTCCTCGGGGCACGGGAAGGGCAGCGCGGGCGGGCCCGCGCTGCCCGGTGGCGTCCGGTTACTGCGGCCAGGCCGCGTCGATGTCGCTCGCGGTCTTCTGGACGGACTGGCCCTCGGCGAACCAGGCGGTCAGCGCCTTCCACTCGGCGCCGGAGCCGACGGCGGCGGGCATCAGGTCGGAGGCGTCGAACCGGAAGGTGGCCGCGGGGTCGGTGAGCGACTCGGCGGAGAGCTTGTCGATCGGGTCGGTGTACAGGCTCTTGTCCACGCCCTGGTTGGCGGAGACCCAGCCCGGGGAGACCTTGACCCGGCTGCTGGCCCACTCGGAGGTGGACAGGTAGTTCTGCACGGCCTGCACCTCGGGCCGGTCGGAGAACGCGGTCAGGAACTCGCCGCCGCCCTCGACCGGGCTGTGGACCTGCGGGTTCACCGCGGGCAGCTGGAAGGCGAAGACGTCGCCGTCCGGCCCGATGCTGGTGCCCTTGGGCCACTGCGCGCGGTAGAAGGACGCCTGCTGGAGCATCGCGCACTTGTTGCTGAGGATCGGGGCGCCCGCGTCCTGGAAGGTGGTGGTGGCGATCGTCTTGACGTCGCCGATGCCGCCGTTGACCCAGGCCGGGTTCTGCATCCAGCCGGCCAGGGTCTGCATCGCGGTGGTGATCTTCTCGTCGGAGAACTTCACCTGGTGGTTGATCCACTGGTCGTAGACGTCACCGCCGTACGAGCCGAGGACGATCTCCTCCAGCCAGTCGGTGGCCGGCCAGCCGGTGGCGGTGCCGGAGCCGATGCCGCCGCACCACGGCTTCGTCTCGCCGCCGGCCCGGGCGATCTTGTCGCTGAGCGCGACCAGGTCGGCCCAGGTCTTCGGGACCTCGTACCCGGCGGCCTTGAACGCCTTGGGCGAGTACCAGACCAGCGACTTCATGTTGGCGCTCATCGGCGCCGCGTAGAAGGTGCCGTTGACCGACCCGTACTGCTTCCAGACCGGCGACCACTTGTTCTCGTTCTCGACGGTCTGCTGCGGCGGCTTGACCACCTTGCCGGACTTGACCATCTGGGCGAGCAGGCCGGGCTGCGGGATGATCGCCAGGTCGGGGGCGTTGCCGCCGGCCACCCGGACCGGGAGCTGCGACTCGAAGTCGTTGGAGCCCTCGTAGACGATCTTGATGCCCGTACAGTTGGTGAACTCGGCCCAGGACTTCTCCAGCGAGTCCGACTCCGGCGAGAGGATCGAGGCGTACATCGACACCTTGGTGCCGGAGTGGCCCGCGTACGCCTGGTACTTGGCGCAGTCACCGGTCAGCGCGGCGGCGGAGCCGCCCCCACCACCACCGCCGTCGGAGGAGCTGTTCGAGCACGCGGCCGTCAACGCCAGTGCCAGGACCGCCGGTACGGCCAGCAGCCGACGGCGTCCGGTGGTCACGGGGGTGGTCAATGCGGTCCTCCTTGCCAGGGCATGGACATGCCAGCCTTCAGACAGAACAACGCTGCGCCGTACCGGAGATGTGATCTGTACCCAGCGATCGCTGGCTCAAAGACGTTAACTCACCGGTACCCCCAGGCCAAGGAGTGCGTTCGACCTTCATCGGGCAGCGCCCCAGTTGTGACCAGTCCGTGCTATGAGGCCGCCCGCAGGCCGCTCACCAGCGAAGCTTCCGTCGCGCGCTCCAGCTCGGCCGGGTCGACGCCGTGATCGCGCAGCACCCGGACGGCCACCCCGCCGCCCTCGCGGAGCAGGCCGAGCAGCAGGTGGCCGGTCTCGATCCGGCGGGCCCGCCGGCCGGTGGCCGCCCGCAGGGTCAGCACCATCACCCGGCGGCCGCGCTCGGTGAACCGGGGCCCGCTCCAGCGGGAGCGGCGGGCGGGCGGCGGTCCGTCCAGCGCGCCCGGCCCGAACGCGGACTCGACGGCCTCGCGGACCGCGTCCAGGTCGATGCCGATCGCGGCCAGCGCGGCGGCGTCCCGCTCCGGCTCGGGGCCGCCCAGGGCGCGGAGCACCGCGCGCCGCCCGCCGTCCAGGTCGAGGCCGAACCCGCCGAGCACCCGGGCGGTCGGGTCCTGCGGCTGGGCGAGCAGGCCGAGCAGCAGGTGCTCGGTGCCCAGGTGGTCGTGGCGCATCCGGCGGGCCTCCTCGCCGGCCAGCGTGACCGCCCGGCGGGCCTCCGCCGCGAACCGTTCGAACATCTCAGTCCCCTCCCTGTCCGGCCGCCCGTCGGGCGTGCTTCTTGTGCACGGCCTGCCTGGTGACGCCCAGGCAGACCGCGATCTCCTGCCAGGACCAGCCCTTGCGGCGGGCGTTGCCGACCTGGAGGTCCTCCAGCCGCTCGGCCAGGTCGCGCAGGGCCCGGACGGCGCGCAGGCCGGTGGCCGGGTCGCCGCTGCTCGCGTCGGCCGCGAGCCGTGTCGTCTCGCTCATGGTGTCAACATAGGTTGACGCGACCGGCGGCGTCAACCCCGGTTGACACGCGGACGGGCCGGATCAGGCCGGGTAGCGCTCCGCCAGGAACTCCGCGAAGGTGGTCCGGCCCGCCGGGCGCGCGGCCCCCGGACTCCCCACGCCACCCGGGCCCCCCGCCACCAGGTTCCCGCCCGCCCGCAGCGCCCGCGCCGTCCCGCCCGGCAGCGGCGTCCGCAGCACCGGCCGCCGCCGCCCCCGGGCCCGCAGGAACTCCGCCGCCAGCACCTCCACCGGACGCACCTCGGGCCCGCCGAAGTCGTCCGCCCGCCCGACCGGGCCCGCCTCGGCCAGCTGCGCCACCCGCTCCGCGACCTCCCGCACGTCGACCGGCTGGAGCGCCACCCCGCGCGGCACCAGCAGCACCGGCGCCTTCGACAGGCCGTCCAGCACCCGCGCCACCAGGTCGTGGAACTGGGTCGCCCGCAGCACCGTCCACCCCAGGCCGGACTCCACCACCAGCCGCTCGCACTCCGCCTTCGTCCGGTAGTAGCCGAGCGGCACCCGGTCCACCCCGACGATCGACACGTACAGCAGGTGCGAGACCCCGGCGCCGCCCGCCGCCTCCACCAGCCGCCGGGTCGCCGCGACGTCCCGCCCGCCGTGGGTGGTCGCGCAGTGCACCACCGTCCCGGCGCCGGACAGCGCCGCCTCCACCCCGCGGCCGGTCACCAGGTCGCCCACCGCCCAGCCGTGCTCCCCCGGCGTGTGCGCCTGGCGGCTCAGCACCCGCACCGGGCAGCCCCGCGACAGCAGCCGCCGCACCACCACGCGCCCCAGGGTCCCGGTACCGCCCGTCACGAGTATCGGCCGCATCGCGCTCACCCCTCAGTTCCGCCAGTGCCCCCAGCCTGCCCGCCTCCGCCGCCCCCGGCAGCCCGGCCCACGCAGCCGGGGGAACCCCGCCCGCCGCGGGGGCCGGATCAGAGGTCCTCGGGCCGCGGGTGGCCGAGCCGCTCCGCGTACCGGGCGTCGCCGCCGCAGAGCCGGGACCACGTGCGCGGGTCGGTCGAGGTGATCCGTTCCACCAGCTCCGCGGCCAGCGCCTCCGGGTCACTGGCCGGGACGGCCGGCTCGGCCTGGAACTGCAGGAAGGGCAGGCCCGCGCGGTCGTCGGGCACCGCCGGGTGGTGGAAGAGCAGGCCGATCCGGTCCGGCCCCCGGTGCCCCGCCCGCACCGCTCGGGGCCGGGCAGCGGCGGGCTGTACGGCCCGAGCAGGGATTCCGGCCCCGGGCCGAGCAGCCGGCGGCCGAACCCGGCCTCCACAGGTCGGACCCGTCGACCAGCAGCCGCATTTCGGTCCGGCCCGGCCCGGCACGTCCTCGACGCGCAGCTCCAGCCGACTGGTCGGCACCTCGTCCGTCCGGGCACCGTACGGCGCCGGGCGCCGTACGGGGAAAGGGAGTTCAGTACTCGCAGTCCTCGGCCAGCTCGTCCCAGGGCAGGTCGACCAGTCCGGGCACCGCCGCGGCCAGGTCGGCCAGCTCCGGGCCCGGCTGGTACCAGGCCACCACCAGCCGGGAGAAGTCGGCGTCGCCCGAACCGACCGGGCGGCTGCTGAACAGGCCGACGCAGCGCACCAGGGGCAGCCGTTCCTCCGGGCCCAGTCCTCCCCGAATCCCGTCCTCCGGGTGCTCCCGCACCGGCTCCACCAGGTGGGCCGGTATCGACGGGTACTGCCGCGCGACGGCGCTCCGCTGGTTCCTGATGCTCCAGTCGTTGACCCGCCGGCACGGGTAGCCCTCCAGCATGCCCCCGTAGGTGGGCGACATCCGCACCTCGTCGAGGCGGATCGAACGGCCGGAGGACAGCAGCACCTCGGTCAGCAGCATGCCCGGAGGCTACCGGCCCCGGCCCGGCCGGGGAACGCCTCACATGCCTTCCGGCCACGGGTAGCCGAGCGCCTCCGCGTAATCCGCCCGGCCGCCGCAGACCTTCGCCCAGGCGCGCGGGTCGGTCGCGACGAGATGTTCGACCAGCTCGGCGGCCGCGGCCCGCGGCTCGCCGTCCGGGACGGGCAGTTCGGCGATGAACTGCAGGTACGGCTCGTTGCCGCGGGCCTCGGGGCGCGTCGGGTGCCAGAAGGTCAGGTCGATCCGGTCGGGTTTCCACGGCCTGGTCCACACCGCGTGCAGCTCGCACTCCCAGGCGGCCAGCAGCTCCGGGCGGCGGACGAACTCGTCCTTCAGCAGGCGGCCGACGCCGCGTGCGGGCCAGTCCTCGACGCCGGCGCCCGCGCGTTCGACCTCCGCCGCGTACCGCTCGGCGTCGAAGCGGTACGCCGGGAGGTCGAGGTCCGGGAGGTCGGGGTTGCGCCAGCCGTCCCAGCGCACCGCGTCGCCCTCCCGGCGCACCGTCACGTACAGCGCGCCGCAGCAGTCCTCGTGCCCGCACCCCGCCACGTGCAGCCGGACCTCGCGGGGGACGGCGCCGGGCAGCAGCGGGCTGTACGGGCCCAGCAGCGTGCGCGGGTCGGGGCCGCCGTGCCCGTCGGCGAGGCCGGCGGCCAGCACGTCCCGACCGTCGACCAGCAGGTGCAGTTCGGTCCGCCGGTGGGACGGCAGGTCGTCGATGCGCAGTTCCAGCCGGTTGTCCGCGGTCTCGTCCATCCGGACATGGTGCCGCGCACGGCGCGGGGCGCCCACCGGATTTCGGTGGGCGCCCCGGGCGTTGGCGTGCGGCGGCGGTGCGTCAGCTGCAGCCGCTGGTGGAGCCGCAGCCCTCGCAGAGGTAGCAGCTGCCCGCGCGGCGCATCTTGGTGCCGCAGGAGAAGCAGAGCGGGGCGTCGGCGTTCAGGCCGAGGCGGATCTCGGCGAGCTCGGTCGAGTTGTGCGCGGCCGGGGCGGCCTTGGGCTGCTCGACCAGCGGGAGGGCGACGTGCGGCTTCTCCGGGGCGAGCGGGGCGGACTGGGCCAGCGACTCGATGTCGACGTCGTCCTCGGTCGGCTCGTAGGAGCCGGTCTCCAGGTGCCGGGTGCGCTCCTCGACGGAGTGGATGCCCAGCGCGGAGCGGGTCTCGAAGGGCAGGAAGTCGAGGGCCAGGCGGCGGAAGATGTAGTCGACGATGGACTGCGCCATCCGCACGTCCGGGTCGTCGGTCAGGCCGGCCGGCTCGAAGCGCATGTTGGTGAACTTGGCGACGTACGTCTCCAGCGGGACGCCGTACTGCAGGCCGACCGAGACGGCGATGGAGAAGGCGTCCATCATGCCCGCGAGGGTCGAGCCCTGCTTGGACATCTTGAGGAAGACCTCGCCGAGGCCGTCATCCGGGTAGGAGTTGGCGGTCATGTAGCCCTCGGCGCCGCCGACCGTGAAGGAGGTGGTGATGCCGGGGCGGCCCTTGGGCAGGCGCTTGCGGGTCGGCCGGTACTCGACGACCTTCTCCACGGCCTTCTCCACCGCCGGCGCGGGGGCCGAGGCGGTGGCCGCGGCCGGGGCCTTGGTCTTGGCCGAGAGCGGCTGGCCGACCTTGCAGTTGTCGCGGTAGATCGCCAGCGCCTTGACGCCGAGCTTCCACGCCTCGAAGTAGATCTCCTCGACGTCCTCGACGGTGGCGTTCTCCGGCATGTTGACGGTCTTGGAGATGGCGCCGGAGATCCACGGCTGGATCGCGGCCATCATCCGGACGTGGCCCATCGGGGAGATCGACCGCTCGCCCATCGCGCAGTCGAACACCTCGTAGTGGGCGGTCTTGAGACCGGGCGCGTCGATGACGTTCCCGTGCTCGGCGATGTGCGCGACGATCGCCTCGATCTGCTCGTCCTGGTAGCCCAGGCGCTTCAGGGCGCGCGGGACGGTGCCGTTGACGATCTGCATCGAGCCGCCGCCGACCAGCTTCTTGAACTTGACCAGGGCGAGGTCGGGTTCGACGCCGGTGGTGTCGCAGTCCATCATCAGGCCGATGGTGCCGGTCGGGGCCAGCACCGAGGCCTGCGCGTTGCGGAAGCCGTTCTGCTCGCCGAGGCGGACCACGTCGGCCCAGGTGTCGTTGGCGACCGCCCAGACCGGGGCGTCCAGGTCGTCCAGCGGGGCGACGGCGGCCGAGGCGTCCGCGTGCTGCCGCATGACCCGGCGGTGCGGGGCGGAGTTGCGGGCGTAGCCGTCGTACGGGCCGACCACGGCGGCGAGTTCGGCGGAGCGGCGGTAGGCGGTGCCGGTCATCAGCGAGGTGATCGCCCCGGCCAGGGCGCGGCCGCCCGCCGAGTCGTAGGCGTGGCCGGTGGCCATCAGCAGGGCGCCGAGGTTGGCGTAGCCGATGCCGAGCTGACGGTAGGCGCGGGTGGTCTCGGCGATCTTCTCGGTCGGGAAGTCGGCGAAGCAGATGGAGATGTCCATCGCGGTGATGACCAGCTCGACGACCTTGGCGAAGGTCCGCGCGTCGAAGGAGTCGTCGTCGCGGAGGAACTTCATCAGGTTCAGCGAGGCCAGGTTGCAGCTGGAGTTGTCCAGGTGCATGTACTCGGAGCACGGGTTGGAGGCGTTGATCCGGCCGGACTCGGGGCAGGTGTGCCAGTGGTTGATCACCGAGTCGTACTGGATGCCCGGGTCGGCGCAGGCCCAGGCGGCCTCGGCCATCTTGCGGAACAGGCCCTTGGCGTCGACGGTCTCGATGACCTCGCCGGTCATCCGGCCGCGCAGGCCGAAGGTGGTGCCCTTCTCCACCGCGGTCATGAACTCGTCGTTGACGCGGACCGAGTTGTTGGCGTTCTGGTACTGGACGGAGGTGATGTCGTCGCCGCCCAGGTCCATGTCGAACCCGGCGTCGCGCAGGGCGCGGATCTTCTCCTCCTCCTTCACCTTGGTCTCGATGAAGGCCTCGACGTCCGGGTGGTCGACGTCCAGCACGACCATCTTGGCGGCCCGGCGGGTCGCGCCGCCGGACTTGATGGTGCCGGCCGAGGCGTCGGCGCCGCGCATGAAGGAGACCGGGCCGGAGGCGTTGCCGCCGGAGGAGAGCAGTTCCTTGGAGGAGCGGATCCGGGACAGGTTCAGGCCCGCGCCGGAACCGCCCTTGAAGATCATGCCCTCTTCCTTGTACCAGTCGAGGATCGACTCCATGGAGTCGTCGACGGACAGGATGAAGCAGGCCGAGACCTGCTGCGGCTGCTGGGTGCCGACGTTGAACCAGACCGGGGAGTTGAAGCTGAACACCTGGTGGAGGAGGGCGTGGGTCAGCTCGTGCTCGAAGACCTCGGCGTCGTCCGGGGAGGCGAAGTAGCCGTGCTTCTCGCCCGCGGCGCGGTAGGTGAGCACCACCCGGTCGATGATCTGCTTCAGGCTCCACTCGCGCTGCGGGGTGCCGACCGCGCCGCGGAAGTACTTGCTGGTGACGATGTTGACCGCGTTGACCGACCAGAAGTCGGGGAACTCGACGCCGCGCTGCTCGAAGTTGACCGAGCCGTCGCGCCAGTTGGTCATCACCACGTCACGGCGCTCCCAGGTGACCGCGTCGTACGGGTGGACCCCAGGGGTGGTGTAGATGCGTTCCAGCCGCAGCCCGGCCTTGGGGCCCTTGGCTCCCTTGGCGGCCTTGTCCGACTTCGACCCTCGTGCGGACCCGCTCGTGGTGTCTGTCACTGCTCCTGCTCCTCCTCCTGGGCAAACGCCCGAAGTGCCCGGAAAAGTCCGGGCACGACTGGTTCGTTCCGTCCGCACGCGGGCAGGGGGGATCCCCGCCACTGCGCACGGGTACTACTGGTGACTACGGGAAAACGTCGGGACGTGGGAAACGCGGGTACGGGCGGCGGTGCGGGCGCCGACTAGGGCACGGGCACCGGCTCGGGGGCCGCGGGTCGCTCGGCGCGCAGCTCCGCGATCGCGGCCTCGAAGTCCTCGAGGTTGTCGAAGGCGCGGTAGACGGAGGCGAACCGCAGGTACGCCACCACGTCCAGTTCCTTCAGGGGGCCGAGTATGGCCAGTCCGACGTCGTGCGTCGAGAGTTCCGCGCTGCCGCTGGCCCGGACGCACTCCTCGACCCGCTGGCCGAGCTGGGCCAGCGCGTCCTCGGTGACCGGGCGGCCCTGGCAGGCCTTGCGGACGCCGGAGATCACCTTCTCGCGGGAGAAGGGCTCGGTGACGCCGCTGCGCTTGATCACCATCAGGGTGGCGGTCTCGACGGTGGTGAACCGGCGACCGCAGTCGGGGCACTGCCTGCGGCGGCGGATCGAGCTCCCGTCGTCGCTGGCCCGACTGTCCACGACTCTGCTGTCCGGATGCCGGCAGAAGGGGCAGTGCACCTGGAACTCCCTCCCTGCGACCCGACGGCGAACAACTCGCAACACTCTACCCGAACACAACACCTGTGCCCGATCGAGGAGACTAGCCACTAGATCTTGTGGCTGGCGCGGCGCCACGCCGAGTGAACGCGCAGTTTCGGGGACAGCGGCCGGGGCGGCGCCATAGACTGTTCGAGTCGAACAGGCAATCGACTTACACCCGGAGTCTTGATCAAGTCAGCCGACCTCGAATAAATTCACTCGAACGTGTGTTTGGCGCAACCTTTCGATAGAGGGGCCAGTTGAGCTGGGCAGATGGAGCACCAGCCCGACGAGAGGGTCGCAGCGATGTCCACCCCCAGCGCCACCGGCATCATGCACACCGCCGATGCCAAGACCGCCATCCCGGTGCAGGAGCGTTCCGCGCGCACCACTGACCAGGAGAGCATGGACCAGACCATGAGCCGTAGTCAGCCGATCGAGGAGACTCCGCTCGGCGCGCCCGCCCCCGTCGTCCGCTCCCTCCCCGGCCGCCCCCCCGGCATCCGCACCGACGAGGCCGGCCTGACCGAGCGTCAGCGCCGGGTCATCGAGGTCATCCGGGATTCGGTCCAGCGCCGCGGCTACCCGCCGTCCATGCGCGAGATCGGCCAGGCCGTCGGCCTCTCCTCCACCTCCTCGGTGGCGCACCAGCTGATGGCCCTGGAGCGCAAGGGCTTCCTGCGCCGCGACCCGCACCGCCCGCGCGCCTACGAGGTCCGCGGCGTCGAGGTGGCCCGCCCGGCCGCGGCGGAGACCTCGGGCCGGCCGTCCACCTCGTACGTGCCGCTGGTCGGCCGGATCGCGGCCGGCGGCCCGATCCTGGCCGAGCAGACCGTGGAGGACGTCTTCCCGCTGCCGCGCCAGCTGGTCGGCGAGGGCGAGCTGTTCGCGCTGACCGTCAAGGGCGACTCGATGGTCGAGGCCGCGATCTGCGACGGCGACTGGGTGACCGTCCGCAAGCAGCCGGTCGCCGAGAACGGGGACATCGTCGCCGCGATGATCGACGGCGAGGCGACGGTGAAGCGGCTCAAGCGCGAGGACGGCAAGATCTGGCTGATGCCGCACAACGCGGCGTACGAGCCGATCCCGGGCGACAACGCGACGATCCTCGGCAAGGTCGTGGCGGTGCTGCGGCGCCTCTGAAGGGTGCGCCGGCGAGGTCCGGCCGTGGACGGGTGCCCGTCCGCGGCCGGACCTCGCCGTTTCCGCCCGGTTACCGCCCGGTGGGTCGGAAACCCGTGCGGGGGCGCGGAGTTGCGTGATCTGATCGGTGTACGGCCGGCTCGACGAGCCGCGCCGCCACTCACCGAACCGCGCCCGGCACCCCGCCGCGGCCCGCACACCCCGAGGAACCGCGCATGAGCGACCTGTCCACCCGTCTCGCCCCGGAACAGTTGAGCAGCGTGTACCTGCGGCTGGTCGCCGACGAGTCGGTGCCGGAGGAGGCCCGGCCGCAGTTCCACTACCTGCGGCGGCTGGCCACCGACCTGCTGGTGGGCTGCGTGCTGGACGGCCCGGAGAGCGTCCGGCTGCTCGACGACCGGGACGTGGCGGGCCTCGGCTGGGGGGAGCTCTCGGCCGCGGGCCGGTCCAACCTGCTCGCCGAGCCGGTGGACCACCACCTCGTCGACCGTCCGGGCGGCGCTGTCCTGCACCTGCTGGGCCACCCGGAGTCGGTGTTCGCGGCCAGCAAGCTGCTGGTGTTCGAGGAGGCGGTCCGGGCCGCGGGCGGTCCGGCGATCCCGGACGAGGGCGTGCTGCTGGTCGTCCCGAACCGGCACAACCTGGTGTTCTACCCGCTCGCCGACCGGCACGTCGCGGAGGCGGTCAACTCGCTGGCGATGTTCGCGCAGGGCGCGTACGAGGACGGCCCGGGACGGCTGTCGCCGCGGGTGTTCTGGTGGCGCGCGGGCGAGCTGACCTCGATCACGCACGTCGACCCGGAGACCCGGACGGCGAGCATCGTCCCGCCCGAGGAGCTGATGGCGATCATGCGCCGCCTGGTCGACGCCACCGACTGAGCGGGGGCGAACGGCCCGGGCCCGTACCCGCGGGCCCGGGCCGCCGCCCTCAGCGGGGCCTGACCGGCGGGGCCGCGGCGTCGATCGCGGCGAGCGAGCGGCGGACCTGGTTGCGGTCGGTGGTGTACCAGAAGTCCGGCATGGAGGAGCGGAAGAAGCCGCCGTAGCGGGCGGTGGCCAGCCGCGGGTCGAGGACCGCCACGACGCCCTTGTCGTCGGCGGCGCGGACCAGGCGGCCCGCCCCCTGCGCCATCAGCAGCGCGGCGTGCGTCGCGGCGACCGCCATGAAGCCGTTGCCGCCGTGCGCCTCGACGTCCTTCTGCCGGGCGCTCATCAGCGGGTCGTCGGGGCGCGGGAAGGGGATCCGGTCCATCACGACGAGCTGGCAGGCGGAGCCGGGCACGTCGACGCCCTGCCAGAGCGAGAGCGTGCCGAACAGGCAGGTCTCGGCGTCGGCGGCGAAGGCCTTGATGAGTTCGCCGAGGGTGTCCTCGCCCTGGAGCAGGATCGGCACGTCGAGGCGTTCGCGGAGCTTCTCGGCGGCGGTCTGGGCGGCCCGCATCGAGGAGAACAGGCCCAGCGTGCGCCCGCCCGCCGCGCCGATCAGCTCGGCGAGCTCGTCCAGCATCTCGGGCCGGTCGGGCTCCCGGCCGGGCGGCGGCAGGTGCTTGGCGACGTAGAGGATGCCCTGCTTGGGGTAGCTGAACGGGGAGCCGACGTCCAGGCCGCGCCAGTACGGCGGGGCGTCCTCCCCAGTCTCGGCGGCGGGGCCGTCGGGGGTGCGGTGGTCGGGGAGCCTGGTCTCGCCGGGCAGGCCGAGCGAGGCGGCGACGCCGTTGAAGTCGCCGCCGAGCTTGAGCGTGGCGGAGGTCAGCACGACCGAGCGGTCGCGGTACAGGTTCTCCCGCAGCAGGCCGGAGACCGACAGCGGGGCGACCCGCAGCGAGGCGGTGCCCAGGCCGTAGCGGTCGGAGCGCTCGATCCAGATCACGTCGTACTCGGAGCCGGTGAGCAGCCGGTCCGCGGTCTCGTGCAGCGTCTCGGCGGAGGCCATCGCCTGCTTGCGGACGGCGTCCTCGTCGGTGAGGCCCTTGTCGCGGGTCTCGCCGAGGGAGGTGATGACCTGGCGGCAGGCGTCCCGGATGGCGGCGACCGCGTAGCCGAGGTACTCGGGGAGCTCGTCGACCTGGCCGGGCTGGGCGGTCTCCATCAGGCCGTGGAAGTTCTCGGCGGCGGCCTGGAGCGCGTCCACCGCCTTCTCGTTGGCGAGCTTGGCGGCGCGCTTGACGGCCCGGTTGACGGCGCCGACGGTGAGTTCGGCGGTGGCGGCGCCGGTGACCCGGTTCACCAGTTCGTGGGCCTCGTCGATGATCAGCAGGCCGTGCTCGGGCAGCACGGGGGCGCCCTCGATCGCGTCGATCGCGAGCATGGCGTGGTTGGTGACCACCACGTCGGCGAGCTTGGCGCGCTCGCGGGCCTGCTCGGCGAAGCACTCCTCGCCGTAGGCGCAGCGGGAGGCACCCAGGCACTCCTTGGAGGTGACGGCGAGCTGGGCCCAGGCCTTGTCGGAGACGCCGGGGGTGAGGTCGTCGCGGTCGCCGGTCTCGGTCTCCTCGGCCCACTCGCGCAGCCGCAGCACGTCCTGGCCGAGCTTGCCGGTGGGGCCGCCGAGCGCGTCGACCGGGTCGAACAGGCCCTCGCCCTCGTCGCTCGGGGTGCCCTCGTTGGCGCGGTGCAGGCACAGGTAGTTGGAGCGGCCCTTGAGCATGGCGAACAGCGGGCGGCGGCGCAGCACCGGGTGCAGGGCCTCGACGGTGCGCGGCAGGTCGCGCTCGACGAGCTGGCGCTGCAGGGCGAGCGTCGCGGTGGCGACGACCACCCGGTCGCCGTGGGCGAGGGCGGGCACCAGGTAGGCGAGGGACTTTCCGGTGCCGGTGCCGGCCTGGACGAGCAGGTGCTCGCCCTCGTCGACGGCGGCGGAGACGGCTTCGGCCATCCTGACCTGCCCGGGCCGCTCCGTGCCGCCGACGGCGGCGACGGCGGCGTGCAGCAGTTCGGGGATGCGGGAGGCGGGGACCGGCGCGGGGGGCTCGGCCGTCTCCGGGCCGCCGGGCAGGGGTTCGGTGGTGTCGTTCGTCATGACGCCCCCCAGCCTACGGGGCGGGGCTGACAACCCGGGACGCCTGGGCGGGCAGCCGCACCCCGGCGTGCAGCGGGTTGTCGACCTGCCCGTGGACGGCGGCGTGCGGGCGGTCGGGCCGGTCCCGGTAGCCGTCCAGCAGCAGCCGGTTGCGGTTCAGGCAGAGCCGGTCGATCCGGGGTGCGAACAGGTCGAACAGCTTGTGGCGGTCCGCGAGTTCGGGGAAGCGCCGCTGGCAGGAGCGGATCCCGGTGCGCAGCATCTCCCAGAACTCCTCCTCGGGCAGGCCGAGTTGGTCCTCCAGCAGCGGGGCGAGGTAGCGGTAGACGCCGATGAACAGGCCGGAGTGCAGGAACTGGCAGAGGTAGTCCGGGTCCTCCCGGTTGAGCACCCCGGCGATGTCGGCGGGCAGGTCGGCGAGTTCGGCCAGCGGCCGGTCGCTGAGGTTGACGTCGTCGACGAAGTCCTTGACGGCGAGCCGGACGGGGACGTCGTCCCGGTCGAAGACCACGATGGCGTTCTCGCCGTGCGGGGAGAACACCAGGCCGTAGCGGTACAGGAAGTGCAGCAGCGGCGGCAGCATCGCGTCGAACAGCCGGCCCACCCACTCCCGGGGCGGCAGGCCGGAGCGGGCGACGAGTTCGGCGGTCAGCGCCCGCCCGTCCGAGCCGGTCTGCAGCAGCGCGGCCAGCGTGCGGGCCCGCTCGCCGGGCTCCAGGTGGCGGCCGAGGGGTTCGCGCCAGATCGCGCCGAGCAGTTCCTTGTACTGGTAGGGCACCTCGGGCAGGTCCCGGTAGAGCGGGTGCTCGACGGTGACGGAGGCGATCTCGCCGAGCAGGATCACCCGGCACTCGTCGCGCAGGTACGGGTCGCTGTCGCGCAGGTGGTGGATCCAGGCGGTGACGGCGGGCGCGGCGAGGGCGCGTTCGGTGGGCAGGCCGCGCCAGACCAGGGTGTTGAGGATGGCGAGCGGCAGTTTGACGGTGCAGCGGTCGGGGCGGCTGAGGTTGAAGAAGGAGCGGATCGACTGCTGGGGCAGCCGCAGGTCGCCGTCGGTAGGCAGCGGGACGATCCGGCCGTCGGCGATCCACGGCGCGAACAGGCCGACCACGGTCTCGTCCCACTGCCAGGGGTGCACCGGCAGGAGCCAGAACTCGTCGGCGCGCTCGCCGAGTTGGTCGCGGAACGCGAGGTCGAGCTCGGTGTCGTAGATCGTCGGGTCGCCGCGGAACTCGGCCAGGCTGCGGTGCACGGCGAGCCAGGGCAGGGCGCGGGGCAGCCGGGCCTCCGGGGTCCAGCCGGCCGCGTCGGTGGCGGAGAAGCCGAGCCGTCCCTTGTTGGCGACGATCCACGGGTGGCCGGTCTGGTGGCCCTCCAGGGCGACGTGGTCGAGGTCGGCGAGTTCGGCGGCGGTCAGCGCGGTGGCCCGCAGGTGGACGTCGGCGATCAGGGTCGCGGTGAGCTCGCGGACCAGGTGGCCGGTGGTGTCGCCGCTCAGCCCGAGGACGTGCCGGGCCTGCTGGAGGAAGCGCAGCGGGTCGTCACCGCCCTCGATCGACGCCGCCGCGACCCGCCAGCTGCCGTACGCGCCGCGGCGGGCGGTGAACCGGTAGTCGGCGTCCGGGAGCCGCAGCAGGTAGCGGCCGCCGTCGCCCTCGGCCCGCGGGTGCAGCAGTTCCTCGTAGGCGAACTCGCCGAGGAGTTTGGCGAGCATCTCGCGTCCGGCGGCCCGCCAGTGCTCGGCGGTGAGCTGGGGCGGCAGGTGGAGGGCCGGGTCAGCGGCGGGCTGCGGCACGCTCGGTTCCTTCCTGGGGTCGCGGGAGCGCCGCGGCGGCGGGCGGCTCGAAGGTGGTCCAGGCGGTGCGGCGGGGCAGCGGGTGGAGGGTCTTGCCCGCGACGGCGTTGAGGATCACGGCGGCGCGGTGCGCGCCGAGCCCGAGGTCCGGGGTGCCGACACCGTGAGTGTGCAGCTCGGCGTTCTGGACGTACAGACCGCCGGTGAGTTCCGGCCGGGTGGCGACCCGGTGGTCGAGGTCGACCCGGTAGCGGCCCTGCTCGTCCCAGTCGATCAGCTCGGCGATCGGGTCGAGGGCGGCGGGGCGGACGGCCCGGTAGCCGGTGGCGAGCACCACGGCGTCGGTGCGGACCAGGTGGCGGCGGCCGGAGTCGCCGTGCCGGCAGTGCAGTTCGAGGCCGCCGCAGGGGCCCTGGACGGCCTCGGTGACGGCGGTGCCGGGGAGGATCTCGACGGGTTCGGCGTCGATCGGGCGGCCGACGGTGCGCTCGTACAGGTGGTCGTGGATCTCGGCGAGGGTCTCGGCGCTGGCGGCCTTGTGCAGTTGCCACTGGGCGGGGACGAGGGCGTCCCGGACGTCGGCGGGCAGGCCGTGGAAGTAGCGGGTGTAGTCGGGGGTGAACTGCTCCAGGCCGAGCTTGGAGTACTCCATCGGGGCGATCGCCCGGGTGCGGGTGAGCCAGCGCAGCCGGGTGCCGTCGCCGGCCCGGTGGCGCAGCAGGTCGAGGAAGACCTCGGCGCCGGACTGGCCGGATCCGACCACGGTGACGTCCCGGGCGCCGTCCAGCTCGTGCCGCCTGGTCAGGTAGTCGGCGGAGTGCAGGACGGCGGGGTGGTGGCGCAGCGGGGCGAAGGCCTCGGGGCGGACGGGTTCGGTGCCGGTGCCGAGGACGAGGTGGCGGGCGCGGTGCACGGCGCCCGCGGCGTGCACCAGGTAGAGCCGCTCCTCGGCGTCCCAGTGGACGGCGGTGACGGGGCTGCCGAAGCGGCAGTTGGGGAGCCGTTCGGCGGCCCACCGGCAGTAGTCCTCGTACTCGCGCCGGGGCAGGTGGAAGCGCTCGCTGAAGTAGAACGGGAAGAGCCGCTGCCGCTCGCGCAGGTAGTTGAGGAACGACCAGGGGTTGGTGGGGTCGACCAGGGTGACCAGGTCGGCCAGGAACGGGACCTGCATCCGGGCGCCGTCCACGAGCATGCCGGGGTGCCAGCGGAACTCGGGCCGGGCGTCGAGGAACAGCGCGGCGAGGTGCTCGGCCCGGTCGGCGAGCGCGGCCAGCGAGAGGTTGAACGGGCCGATGCCGACGCCGATCAGGTCGTACGGCTCGGGCGGCCGGCCCGCCGTGTCGTCGTGGGGAGTCATGTCGTCCTAGGGAGCGGCGGGGTGTCGGCGCGCCGCCGGATCATCAGGGCGGCGCGCTTGTCGGGCAGGTCGAGGTCGGCGACGCGGGTGAACCCGGCCCGGGCGAAGGCCCGGACGGAGGGGGTGTTGCGGACGTCGGGTTCGGCGAGCACCCGGGTGCAGCGGGGTTCGCGCCGCAGCAGCCGGGCGGCGATCGCGTCGAGCAGCGGGGCGGCCAGGCCCCGGCCGCGGGCGGCGGGGGCCAGCAGCAGGTGGACGCCCAGGTCGTGCGGGCGGGCGGGGTAGTGCGCGGCCAGCGGGTCGAGGTCGGCCCGGTAGAGCTCGAAGTAGCCGGTGGGCGCGCCGTCGAGCAGGGCCAGGACGGGGCGGCTGCGGCCGTCGCCGTCGAGTTGGGCGGCGAGGTGGTCGGCGGTGGTGCCGGGCGGGCCCGCGAGGGCCCACCAGCGGTCGGTGTCCGGGTCGTTCATCCAGCCGGTGAGCAGGGCCAGGTCCGTGGCCAACCGCACGGTGCGCAGGACGAGTTCACCGGCCGTGGTGGCTATCGCCCCGGTCTCCGGGATCACGCCCGGGCCACCGGGTTGTCGATCTCGACGTACACCGACTGGGTCTCGACCGGGCCGACGAGTTCGTCCAGGCCGTGCAGCCGGGTGAGCAGGTTGGCCTTGCAGCGCAGGGTCGGCGCGTCCAGCAGGTGGGCGGGCAGCGCGGAGCCGGTGGCGGTCGCGGCGGGGCCGGACAGGAAGCGGCGCAGCGCGGCCAGCAGCAGGTGCTCGTCGGCGAGGCCCTGGGAGCCGAAGGCGCCGATCAGGCCGAGCACGTGGTTGATGCCGAGGTAGTAGGCGAAGCGCTCGTCGGCGACCCGGTCGGGCACGAAGGTGTCGCTGTGCGCGCTGAGCGCGGGCAGCAGGGCGTGCAGCCGGTCGGCGTGCGAGGCGCGGAAGTAGTAGCCCTGGTTGTCGCGGTAGCGGCCGCCCGCGGGCCAGCCGAGGGCGTCCAGCAGGACCAGGCTGTTCTGCTGGTGGGCCTCCAGCGCGATCCCGGCCTGCCCGTCCAGCCACAGGACCGGCAGGACGACGGCGTCCAGGTAGCGCAGGAACCACTCGGTGGCGACGGTCGGCCCGGGGCGGCCGGTGCGGGCGGCCAGCTCGCCGACGACGTCCGCGAGCTGCGAGCCGGTCCGGTCGCGGCCGACGGGCTGTTCGGCGACCAGCCCGGCCACGCACAGCGCCCGGTCGGCGGGCCCGAACGGCATCTGCCGCAGCACGGTGTCCAGGCCGTTGGGGTCGGCGAGGGCGGGGTGGTCGACGCCGATCCAGGCCGGGTCGCGGACGATGTCGAAGCCGGGGTGGGCGGCCCGCCACCGCTCGGCCAGGCCGGCTTCCAGCAGCCGGTGCACCTCGGCGCCGCGGTGCAGTTCCTTGCGGAGGTTCTCCCGGCGGGAGTTGGTGATCCGCAGGCCCAGCGACAGCTTGAGCATCCACGGGGTGCCGGGGCGGCAGACGGTGCGCACCGAGCTGGTGGGGTGCCAGGGCTCGCCGTGCTGGCCGAGGTCGGTGAGCAGGCCCTGCTCCAGCAGGTCGGCGACGGCCGGGCGCAGCGCCAGCTCGCGGGCCTGCCAGGGGTGCAGCGGCAGGGCGGCCGCGTCGGCGGGCAGCGGACGGCCGTACAGCCCGGCGGTGAGCTGCTCGACGGGGGTGCCGGTGGCGGAGTCCCCGGCCAGCAACGAGCGGTGCGCGGCCCACCAGTGCAGCCGGAAGCTGCCGTGCAGTTCCGGGGAGTACGCGGCGGACTGGGCGGGGCCGAGGCCGTCGCGGCTCTTCGGGGTGGGGTGCAGCGGGTGGCCGAGCAGCAGCGACTGCTCGGCGCGCAGGAACGCGTCGGCGGGCGCGGCGGAGACCGCCCGGCGGTGGGCGAGGATCTCCGCGGTGCGGCCCACCGAGTCGGCCACCCGGGCGGTCAGGTCGGCGAGTTGGCCGGGTTCGGGGCGGCCGGTGGCGCCGGCCACCAGGGCGGCGACGGTGACCGCGTCGACCGGGTGCTCGGCGTCGACGGTGGAGACGGTGGCGGGGCCGAACCGGTGCCAGCCGCAGGCCGACCAGTGCCGCACCGGTGCGGACAGCCGGGCGGCGCCGCCGAGCACCGGGATGCGCAGCAGGTCGCCGTCCGGGCGTTCGGCGGCGGTCTCCCGGGCCCAGCAGCGCAACAGGCTCTCGGTGGCGGCGTGTTCGGCGGCCACCGCCGGGTCGGGGTGCAGCAGCGGGTCCGGGTCGGGGTGCCCGGCCGTCGGCCGGACGGCCGGGGGAACGCCGGTGAGGGTGCTGGCCAAATCCGCTCCTTGAGCCGCGTGACTGCCTTCCGGTAAGGGTTACCTATCCCCCGTGGCCGGGCACAAGATCAGCTCACTCGTTCCGGTGAGTTTCGACCGATCACTCACCCTCAGGTGTGAGTGGACGCGATCCTGACGGGCCGTCACCATCACGGTTCGGTGACCGGACGTCAACAGCAGGGGCACCTCCCCGCCGGTGCGACGCACCCGGATGGAAGACTGTTCCCGGGGAGACGGTCCGTTACTGGGGGGTCGATGGTGAGGGCACGGAGGGTGGTGGCCGTGCTGTCCGCGCTCGCCGTCCTGGTCGGCGGCGCGAGCGCCTGCACGACGGACGGCGGGGGCGGCGGCGGGGGCGACGGGAACCCGCGCGACTTCGCCGAGTTGCGGCACTGGGGAGCCGCCGAGTGGGACCGCTGGGCGCAGCGGCACGGCTTCCGCAACCCGGTGGTGCCGGGCCTGTGGAGCGCCGAGAAGATGGACCAGGCCCCGCCGCAGCAGCCCGCCCCGGCACCGGAGACTCCCGCGACGGACGCGCCCGCGCCGACCGGGCCCGCGTCGCCGCCCCCGGCACCGCCCGCGTCCGCGTCACCGTCCGCGACGGCGCCCGCCGCGCCGCCGCCGGTGGCCGCGCAGCCGGTGCCGC
This sequence comes from Kitasatospora sp. NPDC001540, assembly GCF_042894345.1. Classification (NCBI taxonomy): domain Bacteria; kingdom Bacillati; phylum Actinomycetota; class Actinomycetes; order Kitasatosporales; family Streptomycetaceae; genus Kitasatospora; species Kitasatospora sp. NPDC001540. The sequence continues at coordinate 55,365 of NZ_JBIAVO010000026.1, read as the reverse complement.
GCCCGTACACCAGCTACCCGGCCTCCGGGAAGGTGTTCATGACCGCGCCGAACGGCGGCACCGGCCAGTGCTCGGCCACCGTGGTCGCCGACCCGGCGCACCCGGGCCGGAGCAACCTGGTGTGGACGGCCGCGCACTGCGTGCACGAGGGCAAGGGCGGCGACTGGTACCGGAACCTGGTGTTCGTGCCCGCCTACAACAGCTCCGGCGCGGCCAGCGACCACCGGCGGGCGACGCTGGCCGAGGTCGCCCCGCTCGGGCAGTGGTGGGCCGACAAGGTGATCACCTCGCCGCTGTGGACCACCGAGGGCACCAAGGGCGGGGACGCCGCCAACCAGTACGACTTCGCGGTGGTCAGGGTGCGCGGCCCGGAGGGCGAGACCCGCTCGCTGGAGGAGGTCATCGGCACCGCCGTCCCGGTCTGGTTCGACGCCCCGCGCGAGCAGTTGGCGATCCAGGCCTGGGGCTACCCGGCCGTCGCGCCGTTCGACGGGCAGGAGCTGGAGCGCTGCGACTCCGGCCGTCCGGGCTCGCGCAGCTTCGACGCGTCCCGGCCGCCGATGCTGGTGATCGGCTGCACCATGACGGCCGGGGCCTCGGGCGGCGGCTGGTTCGCCGACGGGCCGGACGGCCGCCAGCGGCTGGTCAGCAACACCTCGATCGGCAGCCAGGCGCACACCGCCCTGCACGGCCCCTACCTGGAGGAGACGGCCCGCCAGGCGCTCGCCTACATCTCCCGGACCTGACCGCACGGCCGCGCGGCGCCCCCACCCGGCCCGCACGACCCCGGGGCGGCCGCCCCGCGCGCGTCCCGGCCCGCCTCCGATCCGTTTCCGATCCGCTTTCCGCTCACCGAACACGGGGGGACAACCCATGACCGACCAGCACCGCGCAGCACGCCGGATCCGGAGCGCGGCCGCGGCCGCCCTGGTGACGGTGCTCGCCGTCGGCACCGCCGCCTGCGGCAAGAGCGCCGACCCCACCCCGGCCACCCAGGCCACCTCCCACGCGACGGGGGACTCCGTCGACGTCGCCGACCTGCAGAACTTCGTCTCCCAGGTGCCGAACTGGTCCGCCGAGGACTGGCAGAAGTGGGCGGCGAAGAACGGCTTCAAGCCGGAGGACATCAAGGCGATCAAGGGCTTCTGGGACAAGAAGAAGCCGACCGACCCGCGCGGCGGCGACTCCGTCAAGCCGGACAAGCAGGCCCCGTCCTTCCGGGAGTTCACCCTGCCGGCCCGGATAGCCGCCAAGCCCCAGCCGCACCCGTACAGCGCGGACACCGCCGTGATCGGCCGGCTCCTGTTCGTGAACGCCGAGGGCGAGGAGCACTCCTGCTCGGGCACCGTGGTCTCCGACCCGAAGCACCCGGGCCAGAGCAACCTGGTCTGGACGGCCGGGCACTGCGTGCACGGCGGCAAGGGCAGCGACTACGTCAAGAAGATGATGTTCATCCCGGCGTACAACCGCTCCGGCGCCACCAGCAACGGCAAGTCGATCGACTCCTGGCAGGAGGCCGCCCCGCTGGGCCGCTGGGCCGCCGACGCGATGCTGACGATGCCGCAGTGGACGCAGGAGGGCACCCACGTGGGCAACCAGGCCAGCCAGTTCGACTTCGCGGTGGTGAAGGTGTCCCCGCTCGACGGCGACCGCTCGCTGGAGGAGACGGTCGGCAGCTCCGTGCCGATCCTGTTCAACGCCAAGCCGGAGGACGTCACCGCGCCGAAGGCGTACGGCTACCCGGCCGACCCGCCGTTCGACGGCGAGGAGTTGGAGCACTGCGACTCCAACGCCAAGCTCGCCCCGTTCGCCTTCCTGGCCTCGCGCCCGCCGATGCTCGCCATCGGCTGCACCATGACCGGCGGTTCCTCCGGCGGCGGCTGGCTGACCCGCCAGAACGGCAGGACGGTGCTGTTCTCGAACGTCTCGATCGGTGACGACGAGGCGGGCTGGCAGGCCGGTCCGACCCTCGGCGCCGAGGCCAAGAAGATGTTCGACGCCTTCGTCTCCAAGGCCTGACCGGGCCTGACCGGGCCTGACCGGGCCTGAACGCAGCGGACGGGCGGCGCACCCCCGAGGGTGCACCGCCCGTCCCGTTCCGTGCCGGTGACCGCGTCAGGCCGCGACGACGGCGTACCGCTCCAGCTCCCCGGCCAGTACGGCCGCGACCTTGGCGTGCAGCAGGGTGCCGTCCGCCGTGTGCTCGGTGGAGAGCAGCTCGCCCTCCGCGTGGACCCTGGAGACCAGGTCGCCGCGGGTGTAGGGCACCAGGACCTTGACCTCCACCGCGGGGCGGGGCAGTTCCCGGTCGATCAGGGCGAGCAGTTCCTCGATGCCCTGGCCGCTGCGGGCCGACACCACGATGGCGTGCGGCTCGCGGCGCAGCAGGCGCTGGAGGACCAGCGGGTCCGCCGCGTCGGCCTTGTTGATCACCACGATCTCCGGCACGTTCTGCGCCTCGACCGAGACGATCACCTCGCGGACGGCGGCGAGCTGGGTCTCCGGCTCCGGGTGCGAGCCGTCCACCACGTGCAGGATGAGGTCGGCGTCGGCGACCTCCTCCATGGTGGAGCGGAACGCCTCGACCAGGTGGTGCGGCAGGTGCCGGACGAAGCCGACGGTGTCGGCCAGCGTGTAGAGCCGGCCGCTGGGGGTCTGGGCCCGGCGGACCGTCGGGTCCAGGGTGGCGAACAGGGCGTTCTCCACCAGGACGCCGGCCCCGGTGAGCCGGTTGAGCAGCGAGGACTTGCCCGCGTTGGTGTACCCGGCGATGGCCACCGACGGGACGTGGTTGCGCCGCCGCTCCTGCCGCTTGGTGTCGCGGCCCTTCTTCATCTCGGCGATCTCCTTGCGGAGCTTCGCCATCTTCTCGCGGATCCGCCGCCGGTCGGTCTCGATCTTGGTCTCACCGGGACCGCGGGTGGCCATGCCGCCGCCCGAGGAGCCGGAGCCACCGCCACCCATCTGCCGGGACAGCGACTGGCCCCAGCCGCGCAGGCGCGGCAGCATGTACTGCATCTGCGCGAGCGAGACCTGCGCCTTGCCCTCCCGGGACTTGGCGTGCTGGGCGAAGATGTCCAGGATCAGGGCGGTGCGGTCGACGACCTTGACCTTGACCACGTCTTCGAGGTGGATCAGCTGGCCCGGGGTGAGCTCACCGTCGCAGACCACGGTGTCGGCCCCGGTGGAGGCGACGATGTCACGCAGCTCCTGGGCCTTGCCGGAGCCGATGTAGGTGGCGGCGTCGGGCTTGTCGCGGCGCTGGATCACGCCGTCCAGGACTTCGGAGCCGGCCGTCTCGGCGAGGGCGGCGAGCTCGGCCATCGAGTTCTCCGCCTCCTCCAGCGTGCCGTCCGTCCACACGCCGACCAGCACCACGCGCTCCAGGCGGAGCTGGCGGTACTCGACTTCGGTGACGTCCTGCAGTTCGGTGGAGAGGCCGTGGACGCGGCGGAGCGCGGCGCGCTCGGAGCGGTCGTACTGCTCTCCGTCGTAGTTGCCGAGGCCCTCGTCGATCGCCGCGAGGTCCTCGTCCATCAGGGCTTCCGCCTTGAGGTCGGCGAGCCGGTTGGCGGACTCGCTCGATCGGGTGCGGCTGTCGAACGTGGAGGTCATTTCATCCTTGGGTTGGATCGGGTCGTGCTCTCGGACAACACGGCGGAGCCGCCGTGAATTCCCCACGATGGTTGCACGCCCGCCGTGCCCGAGTCATCCCTTTTACCAGCCGCCGCCTCGGCCCCGGCACCCGCCCCCGCCTCGTCGGACGCGGCCTCCGGCCCGCCGGGCCGGTAGACGTCGTACACGCCGGAGACCCGGAGCATCGCCCGCATCACCGCCGGGAGCGCCGCGGCGTCCGGCAGCTCCAGGGTGTAGCTGTGCCGCACCCGCAGTTGGCGGGGCGGCTCGACCTCGGCGGAGAAGATGGACACGCCCTCGCCGGAGATCGCCGCGGTCAGGTCGGCGAGCAGCCGGGGGCGGTTGAGCGCCTCGGCGTGCAGGGTGACCCGGTAGCCCCACTGCGGGGCGCCGCCGGGCAGCCAGCGGACGGCGGCCGCGTGGCGGCCGCCGCGCAGCATCCGGGTGCCGGTGGGGCAGCCCGCCCGGTGCACCGCGACGGCCCCGCCGCGCAGCACGATGCCGGTCACCTCGTCGGGCGGGACGGGCGTGCAGCAGCGGGCCAACCGGACGGCGGCGCCGGGCAGTTCCGGCACCTCGGCGGGCGCGGCGGCGGGCGGCGCGGGCGGCGTCGGGGGCGCGGGCAGTGCGGGGGGCCCGGCGACGGGCGGCGCGGCGGGGGCCGGGGCGCCGCCGACGGGCTGCTCGGGCAGCTCGGCCAGGGCCGGTCGCGCGGCCGGGCGGGCGGCCAGTCGGCGGGCGACGGCGAGCCGGGCGCCGGGGGTGCGGACGTACTCCAGCCACTGCGGGTCGGGGCCGCTGTCCTCGCCGTCGGGGGCCAGCAGCAGGCCGAGCATGTCGCCGTCGCGCAGTTCGGTGGAGAGCGCGGCGAGCCGGCCGTTGACCCGGGCGCCGATACATCGGTGGCCGGTCTCCTCGCCGAGCAGGTAGGCGGCGTCCAGGCAGCTGGAGCCGGCCGGCAGGTGCAGGGTAGCGCCGTCCTCGGTGACGGCGGTGATCTCGCGGTCGTCGCGCAGGTCGGCGGTGAGCGCGGACCAGAAGGCGTCCGGGTCGGGGGTGTCCTGCTGCCAGTCGAGCAGCCGGGCCAGCCAGCCGGGGCGGGCCGGGTCGGTGCGGTCCTCGGGGTCGTCGGCCGCGCCCGGCCGGTCGGCGGCGCGCGGGTCGCCGAGGGCGACCACGCCGGTCTCGGCGACCTCGTGCATCCGCCGGGTGCGGACCAGGACCTCGATCACCTCGCCGCCGGGCAGCGCGACCGCGGTGTGCAGCGACTGGTACAGGTTGAACTTGGGGGCGGCGACGAAGTCCTTGAACTCGCCGGGCAGCGGCGTCCAGCAGGTGTGCAGCTCGCCGAGGACGGCGTAGCAGTCGGCGTTCTCCTCGACCACCACCAGCAGCCGCCCGAAGTCGGCGGGCCGCAGCCCGGCGCCGTCCGGCCCGGCCCCGCGCTTGATCATCACCCGGTGCAGCGAGACCAGGTGCCGGGGCCGCACGGTGACGGCGGCGGGGACGCCGGCCTCGGCGAGCTGGCGGCCGAGCTCGGCGGCGAACGGGGCGAGCACGCCGTCCGTCCAGCCGCCGGCCACCGCGCCGGTGCGCTCGTACTCCTCGGGGTGCAGGGTGGCGAAGACGATGTCCTCCAGCTCCGCCTTGACCACCTGGATGCCGAGCCGTTCGGCGAGCGGGATCAGCACGTCCCGGGTGACCTTGGCGATCCGCACCCGGCTGGCGGGCTTCATGTGCCGGATGGTGCGCATGTTGTGCAGCCGGTCGGCGAGCTTGATCACCATCACCCGGACGTCGTCGCCGGTGGCGACCAGCATCTTGCGGAAGGTCTCGGGCTCGGCGGCGGCCCCGAAGTCGACCTTCTCCAGCTTGGTGACGCCGTCGACCAGGTACGCCACCTCGGGCCCGAAGTCCTCGGCGACCTGTTCCAGCGTCACCTCGGTGTCCTCGACGGTGTCGTGCAGCAGCGAGGCGACCAGCGTGGTGGTGTCCGCGCCGAGCTGGGCGAGGATCATCGTGACCGCGAGCGGGTGGGTGATGTACGGCTCGCCGCTCTTGCGGGTCTGCCCGCGGTGGCTCTCCTCGGCGACGCGGTACGCCCTGGTCAGCAGCGGTACGTCGGCCTGCGGGTGGTGCACCCGGTGGGCCTGGACGATCGGCTCGATGGCGTCGGGGACGGGCGTCCGCCCGGTGGCGAGCAGCGCGGCCCGGCCGGCCCGGCCGAGTGCCGCGCGGCTGAACCGGCCCGCCTGCTGCTTGGACGGCGAGCCCGCCAACTCGGAGCGGATGGTCATCTGCACCTCCGGCAGCAACACCGGAGCGACGGCCGACCCGGTGGTCCATGCTACCGAGCAGAGCACGTTGCGCGAGCCCCCGCTTCCCCTCTGTCATCCGGATCACCCGAACGGGCGGATTAACCGGGAAGCGGTGTGGGAAGCGGGAGCTGACGCCGCGTCGCGCTGACCTGCCGTCAGGCGAGGACGCCCTCCGCGACGATCACCGCGGGGCCGGTCATCTCGATCCGGCCGTCCGGGAACTCCTCGATCACCAGCCGCCCGCCGGGCACGTCCACCGTGTAGCGCACCGCCTCGCCGGTGGCCGCCGGGTCGACGCCGTCGCGCCGGATCGCCGCCACCGCGACGGCGCAGGCGCCGGTGCCGCAGGAGCGGGTCTCGCCGGAGCCGCGCTCGTGCACCCGCATCGCCACGTGCCGCTCGCCGCGGTCCACCACGAACTCCACGTTCACGCCCTGCGGGTACGCGCCCGCGGGGGCGGTGGCCGGGGCGTCGAACAGGCGGCCCGCGTGCGCCAGGTCCTCGACGAAGGCGACGGCGTGCGGGTTGCCCATGTTGACGTTCAGCGCGGGCCAGGTCCGCCCGTCCACGGTGACGGTGATGCCGTCCGGGCCGGGGAAGGCGGCGCGGCCCATGTCCACGGTGACCTCGCCCGGGGTGCCGTCCGCGGCGTCCTCGGCGATCCGCACCCGCTTCACCCCGCCGCGGGTGGCCACCGCCAGCTCGCCCGGCTTCGCGTGCCCGGCGTGCACCAGGTACCGGGCGAACACCCGCACCCCGTTGCCGCACATCTCGGCGATCGACCCGTCCGCGTTGCGGTAGTCCATGAACCACTCGGCCTGCTCGGCCATCCCCGCCGCGGCGGGCTCGGCCGCCGAGCGGACCACCCGCAGCACGCCGTCCGCGCCGATCCCGGCCCGCCGGTCGCACAGCCGCGCGACGGCGTCCGCCGACAGGTCGATCCGACCGTCCGGGTCCGGGACGATCACGAAGTCGTTCTGGGTGCCGTGCCCCTTGAGGAAGGCCGTTCCGCTGATTCCGCTGCGCTCGCTCACACCGCCGATGGTAACGGGGCCGCCGGGGTCCGGCCGCGGCCGAACAACAGGCGGGACGACAGGCGGGACGACAGGCGGGACGGCGCCGGGAGGGGCCTAGCCGCGCAGGTGGACGACCCGCCAGACGGCGAGCGCCACCGCCGCCGCGGCCAGCAGGGTGTACAGCACGATGGCCCGCCACCCGGCCCGCTCGGTGCTGCCGCGGCGCGGCACGCCCGGCCACTTGTACCCGGCCCGGCGGGCGGCCATCGCGCCCCAGCCGACCGAGGCGGAGGTGATCAGCAGGCCGAGCATCCCGATCATCGCGGTCGCGCCCTCGCTGCCGAAGGCCAGCGGGAAGGCGAACATCAGCGAGCCGAACATCAGCGTCGCGGCGATCGGCAGGATCTGCCACCAGCGCAGGCGGCGGCGCGGTCGGATGTCCCGCTCGTGGACCACCCCCGGCGCGGCGGCCAGGTCGTCGATCGCGGGCAGCGCCACCGCGTACGAGGTGGTGGGGGCGGCGAGTTCGGGGAGCGTCTCGGACCCGTCGGAGACGTCGCCGAGCAGCTCATCGGTTTCGGGGCCGGTACCCGTTGACACGCGGCCTCCCCTGACGGCTCGACACGAGCTCCGGGGCTCGCGGGCGGTGAGGCCGGCCCGCGTGCCGGGCCTCGGTGCTACCGATGATGGCACGTACCAACACCTCGACAGGGTGTCCCACGGCATGATCGGGTGATCCGATGCCAGGACGTGATCCCGCCGTGACCGCCGGTACCTCCTGCACCTGCGTCTGCCGGTGCAGACGCCGCGAGCCTGGCCGGATCGGACCGCCGGGCAGCCGAAAACCGCCGGTCAGCCCGGTGTGCCGGGCGCCGCCGGACGGTCGATCAGTTCCAGCGCCCGGCCCAGCAGCTCGACCGGATCCGCCCCCTCGGGCCGGTCCAGCCAGTGGATCCGCTCGTCCCGGCGGAACCAGGACTCCTGCCGCCGGGCGAACCGCCGGGTCGCCCGCACGGTCTCCGTCCGCGCCTCGTCCTCGGTGCACTCCCCCGCGAAGAACGCCAGCACCTGCTGGTAGCCGAGCGCCCGGCTGGCGGTCAGCCCCTCGCGCAGCCCGACCTCCTCCAGCGCGCGCACCTCGTCGAGCAGTCCGGCCTCCCACATCCGGTCCACCCGCAGCTCGATCCGCCGGTCCAGCTCCGGACGCGGCACCCGGACGCCGATCTGCACCGCCCCGTACACCGCCCGCTGGGTCGGCAGGCTGGCCGTGAACGGACGCCCGGTGATCTCGATGACCTCCAGCGCCCGGACCACCCGCCGCCCGTTGCTGGGCAGGATCGCCTCCGCCGCCGCCGGGTCCAGCCCGGCCAGGCGCCGGTGCAGCGCGCCGGGGCCGACCCGCTCCAGTTCCTCCTCCAGCCGGGCCCGCACCGCCGGGTCCGTCCCCGGGAACTCCATCTCGTCCACCGCCGCCCGCACGTACAGGCCCGAGCCGCCGACCAGCACCGGCACCTGCCCCGCCGCCAGCTGCCGGTCCATCTCCGCCCGCGCCAGGCGCTGGTACTCGGCCACCGAGGCGGTCTCGGTCACCTCCCAGACGTCCAGCAGGTGGTGCGGGACGCCGCCCCGCTCCGCCGGGGTCAGCTTGGCGGTGCCGATGTCCATGCCCTTGTAGAGCTGCATCGAGTCGGTGTTCACCACCTCCCCGCCGAGCTCCCGGGCGATCGCCACCGCCAGGTCGGACTTGCCGGCCGCCGTCGCGCCGACCACCGAGACCACCCGGGGCAGGGCGTCGGGACGCGCGGAAGGGGAAGAAGAGGAACCGCTCACCTCCCCAGTCTCGCAAAACCCGGGCACCTCCCGTGTCGCGGCCTCGTTGACCGGGGAGGATCAGCTGTATCCGTACCGGAATGACCCGATTCGCGAGGAGCGCACCCCATGGGCCTGATGGACAACCTCAAGGGCAAGGCCGAGGAACTCAAGGAGAAGGCCAGCGAACTGGCCGGGAAGCACGGCGACAAGATCGACAGCGTGGTGGACAAGACCGGCGAGGCGATCGACAAGGCCACCAAGCACAAGTACTCGGACAAGATCGTCAAGGGCACCTCCGCGACCAAGCACGCCCGCGACGACTTCGCCGCCAAGCCCAAGGACGACTGACGCCCCGCCCTCCGCCCTCCACCCGGCGCTCAGCGCTCAGCGCTCAGCGCCAGGAGGCCACCAGGTAGCCGACGCCGTACGGGGCGTCCTCGTAGCGCAGCTCACCGCTGAGCGCGGTCCCCTCCGCGGCCCCCGCCAGCACCTGCCACGGGGCGCGCCCCTCGGCCATCAGCTCGGCCGAGAGCTCCGCGTCCAGCCCGGCCAGCGCCGCCGCGTCCGCCCCGGCCAGCGCGAGCGCCACCGCCCGGTCGTACCCCTCGGCCCGCTCGTCCAGGTACCCGGGCGCCTTCACCGAACGCCGGGCACTGCCGTCGCCAAGCACCAACAGGCCCACCCGGTCCGCGAGTTCCGCCAGTCCCCGGCCCAGGCCCAGCAGCCGCTCGGTCCCGGTGTCCGACCGCACCGCGACGGCGTGCGTCGGCACCCGGACGCCCGCCTCCTCCAGCAGCCACGCCCCCACCGTCAGCGCGGGCGACAGCTCCGGTCCGTCCACCCCGCCCAGCGGCAGCCGCACCGCCTTCGCCACCCCGTACCGGCGCAGCGACCCCGCCCCGCCCTCCGTCCACACCCCGGCCCGCTCGCCCGTCCCGACGACCACCACCAGGTCGACCCCGGCCAACTCCCCCACCGCCGCCAGACACGCCCCCCGCAACTCCGCCGCCTCACCGGCGGCCCCGGCGGCCACCTCCGGCACGAGCAACGGCGGGCAGGGGCACACGGCAGCAGCAGCAAGCATGTCGATCACTCTACGGGAGGGCAAAACGGGGGCGCGAGGAACTGCGCGTCCGGCCGCGTGGACGCCGGCAAGATCGCGACGCAGGACGATCCCCTGCACCGTCCCGCGATCCTGTCGGCGTGCGACTCCGCTGCGCGCAGTTCCCCGCGCCCCTGGTCCCACCGCTCCGTGCTGCCTCTCAGCAGCCGCACCCGTCCCCGCCCGGCGCCGCCGCGACCTGCTTCGGCGCGCCGACCGTCGGCAGCCCCAGCATCACGCCCGCGGGCTTCGCCGCCGGCGCCGCCTGCCGCTTCTCCCACGCGTCGCCCGCCCGGGTGCGCCGCACGCCCAGCGCGGGGCCCTCCGCGAGGAGGTGGTGCGGGGCGGCGTAGGTGATCTCGACGGTGACCACGTCGCCGGGCCGCACCCCGCCCTCCGGCCGCGTGAAGTGGACGAGCCGGTTGTCGGGCGCGCGCCCGGAGAGCCGGTCGGTGCGGTCGTCCTTCTTGCCCTCGCCCTCGGCGACCAGGATCTCCAGCCTGCGGCCGACCTGCTTCTTGTTCTCCTCCCAGGAGATCTCCTCCTGGAGGGCGATCAGCCGGTCGTAGCGCTCCTGGACCACGGCCTTGGGCACCTGGTCCGCCATCTCGGCCGCGGGCGTCCCGGGCCGCTTGGAGTACTGGAAGGTGAACGCGTTGGCGAACCGCGCCTCGCGGACCACGTGCAGGGTCTGCTCGAAGTCCTCGTCGGTCTCACCGGGGAAGCCGACGATGATGTCCGTGGAGATCGCCGCGTCCGGCATCGCGGCCCGGACCTTCTCGATGATGCCGAGGAAGCGTTCCTGCCGGTAGGAGCGCCGCATCGCCTTCAGGACGGTGTCGGAGCCGGACTGCAGCGGCATGTGCAGCTGGTGCATCACGTTGGGCGTCTCGGCCATCGCGGCGATCACGTCGTCGGTGAAGTCGCGCGGGTGCGGCGAGGTGAAGCGCACGCGCTCCAGGCCCTCGACCTGGCCGCAGGCCCGCAGCAGCTTGCCGAAGGCCTCCCGGTCGCCCAGGTCGGAGCCGTACGCGTTGACGTTCTGCCCGAGCAGGGTGACCTCGATGACGCCCTCGGCGACCAGCGCCTCGACCTCGGCGAGGACGTCGCCGGGGCGGCGGTCCTCCTCCTTGCCGCGCAGCGCGGGGACGATGCAGAAGGTGCAGGTGTTGTTGCAGCCGACCGAGATCGCGACCCAGGCCGCGTAGGCGGACTCGCGCCGGGTGGGCAGGGTGGAGGGGAAGGTCTCCAGCGATTCGAGGATCTCGACCTGGGCCTTGCGCTCGACGGCGGCGCGCTCCAGCAGGGCGGGCAGGTGGCCGATGTTGTGGGTGCCGAAGACCACGTCGACCCAGGGCGCCTTGCGGACGATGGTCTCGCGGTCCTTCTGGGCGAGGCAGCCGCCGACGGCGATCTGCATGCCGCGGTTGGCCTGCTTGGCGGGGGCGAGCCGGCCGAGGTTGCCGTACAGCTTGTTGTCGGCGTTCTCGCGGACGGCGCAGGTGTTGAAGACCACCAGGTCGGGGTCGCCGTCGCCGTCGGCCTTGGCGTAGCCGGCCTCCTCCAGCAGCCCGGACAGGCGCTCGGAGTCGTGGACGTTCATCTGGCAGCCGTACGTGACGACCTTGTAAGTTCGCAAGCTCTCCTCCATACCCACAGAGCCAAGGGTACGGGCACCGGGGAGGGCCTCCCGCCGGGCGGTGGGGGCTGGCAGTATCCACGGCATGGCTGCTGCGAACCTCTCCTCCCGTCCGGGTGCCGGGCTGCGCTCCGTCCTGCGCGGCCGGCTGTTCCGGGTCGCCGCGGTGCTGCTGCTGGTGGTCGGGGGCGCGGGCGGCTGGTGGGCGTCCTCGGCGCGCTCGACCTCGGGGCCGCACGGCCGGGTGGCGTTCGCGACGGGGGTGGTCGGCGGCGTGTACGACCGCTACGGGGTGCTGCTGCGGCAGTACCTGGGCGACCACCTGCCGGGGCTGAAGGTGCAGCTGGACAACTCCGAGGGGTCGATGGACAACCTGGAGCGGCTGGCCTCGGGCCGGGACGACTTCGCGGTGGCCACGGCGGACGCGGTGGCCTCCTTCGACAGCCCGGAGAAGCCGAAGCTGCGGGCGATCGCCCGGCTGTACGACGACTACATGCAGCTGGTGGTGCCGGCCGACTCGCCGGTGCACTCGGTGGCCGACCTGCGGGGGCTGCGGGTCGGGGTGGGGCAGGCGAAGTCGGGGGTGAACCTGGTGACCCGGCGGCTGCTGGAGGCGGCGGGCCTGGACCCGGACCGGGACGTCCGGTCGGACTCGGTCAGCGTCGTCCAGGCGGCGGAGGAGCTGCAGCAGAAGCAGTTGGACGCGTTCTTCTGGTCCGGCGGCCTGCCGACGACCGCCCTGTCGGACCTGTCGGACCGGACGCCGATCCGGATCGTTCCGATGGGCGACCTGTCCGATCCGCTGCACCAGTTGGCGGGCCCGGGCATGGACGCGTACCGGGCGGCGACCATCCCGGCGGACGCGTACCCGAACGTGCAGCCGGAGCGGGTGGCGGTGCCGACGGTGGCGGTGCCCAACCTGCTGGTGACCCGGGCGGACGTGGACCCGGCGCTGGTGGAGACGCTGACCCGGGCGGTGATCGACAGCCGGGACGACATCGGCCGCCAGGTGCACGCCGCGCAGCTGGTGGACCTGCGCACCGCGGTGTACACCGACCCGCTGCCGCTGCACGACGGCGCCAAGCGCTACTACCTGTCCGTGAAGCCCTGAGCCCCGAGCCCCGGAGCCCCGAGCCCCGGAGCCCCGACCGGAGGCGCCCGCTCAGGCTCCGGGCCAGCGCCGCCGCCGCGGCACCACCAGCCGCACGGTGAGGCCGTTCGGCTCCGCGGGCGCGAACTCGAGCCCGCCGCCGCCGGCCAGCAACAGGGTGCGGGCGATGGACAGGCCCAGGCCGGAACCGTCGATGTTCTGGTGCCGGGAGGAGCGCCAGAACCGGTCGCCGACCCGGGCCAGCTCCTCCTCGGTGAGGCCCGGTCCGGCGTCGGTGACGGTGGCGGTGACCTCGTCCTTGCCGATCAGCAGGCCGACCCGGACGGTGCTGTCGGCCGGGGTGAACTTGAGCGCGTTGTCCAGGACGGCGTCCAGCGCGCTGCCGAAGCCGATCGGGTCGGCCCAGGCGTGCGCCATCGGCGGGCCCTCCCAGTGCAGCGTGACACCGCGCCGCTCGGCCAGCGGCGTCCAGGCGTCGACCCGGGTGCGGACGAGTTCGGCCAGGTCGACGGGTTCGGGTTCGGGTCGGGAGCCCTCGGCGGTGGCGAGGCCGAGCAGGTCGTCGAGCACCCGGGCCAGCCGGGCGCCCTCCTCGCGGACGGCGACGAGCTCCTCCTCGTGGCCCTCGGGCAGTTCCAGCCCGATCAGCTCGACCCGCAGCAGCAGCGCGGCGAGCGGGTTGCGCAGTTGGTGGGAGGCGTCGGCGACGAAGGCCCGCTGCTGGTCGATGGCGAGCCCGACGTGGTCCGCCATGTCGTTGAACGAGCGTGCCAGGCGCCGCAGTTCGGGCGGCCCGCTGCTGGGGGCGACCCGGGCGCCGAGCCGTCCGGTGGCGATGTCGTGGGTGGCCCGGTCGAGGGTGCGGACGGGGAGCAGCACCCAGCCGGTGAGCCGGACGGCGAGCAGGATGGCGACGATCATGGCGAGCGCCTCGCCTCCGGCCAGCACCAGCCAGCGGTGCAGGATGCGCGAGCGCAGGCCGCCGGTGGGCGACTCGGTGAGCACCACGGCGACCACGTCGCCGTCGCGGACCACGGGCAGGGCGACGGCCAGGGTGCGTTCGGGGGTCCACGGCCAGACCTGCGGCGGGTTGTGGCTGCGGCGGCCGGCCAGCGCCTCCTGGTAGGCCTGGCGGCCGGGTCCGGCGGCGGGGGGCCGCCAGTCGTCGGGGGCGACGGCGATGGAGCTGCCGTCGCGCTGGAAGACGCCGATCCGGACGCCGTACAGCTCGTGGTAGCGGTCGGCCTCGCTGGTCAGGGCGTACAGCCGGCCGTTGTCGCCGGGGCCGGGCTGCGGGTCGCCCTTGACCGCGCTGGCGTTGGGGCGGCCCTGGGTGGGCAGGTCCTGGGCGAAGCGGGCGGCGTCGTCGATCCGGTCGACGACCACCTTGGACTGCTCGGAGGCGGCGATCAGGTAGGCCAGCGGCACCCCGAGCGCGGCCAGCACGCAGGCCATCAGGGCGATCAGGATGCCGAGCAGGCGGTTGCGCACGGTGCGGTCAGCGCTCCGCCGGGCGGTCGCCGGAGCCGGGGCCCGGGCCGGGCTCGCCGTCGGGCTGGCCGGGTATCAGCCGGTAGCCGACGCCGCGGACGGCCTCGACCAGGCCGGGCAGGCCGAGCTTGGTGCGCAGCGAGCCGATGTGCACCTCCAGGGTGCGGCCGTTGCCCTCCCAGCCGGAGCGCCAGACCTCGCTGAAGATCTGTTCCCGGCGGTAGACCACGCCGGGGCTCTGGGCCAGCAGCGCCAGCAGGTCGAACTCCTTGCGGGTGAGCGGGACGTCGCGGCCCTCGACGGAGACCCGGCGGCGTTCGCGGTCGATCTCGATGCCGCGGGAGGCCAGCGGTCCGGCCGGTTCGGGGCCGTTCTCCTCGGTGGGCCGGGGGGTGCCGCGGCGGGCCACCGCGTGGATGCGGGCCAGCAGCTCGCCCATGTCGTAGGGCTTGACCACGTAGTCGTCGGCGCCGAGGTTGAGGCCGTGGATGCGGGAGCGGATGTCGGCCCGCGCGGTCACCATGATGACCGGCACGCCGCTGCCGGCCCGGATCCGGCTGCACACCTCGAAGCCGTCCCGGTCGGGCAGCCCGAGGTCGAGCAGCACCACCCGGTACGGCTCGCTGCCGTCGGGAACGAGCGCGTCCAGCGCCTCGTGGCCGCTGCGGGCGTGCCGGACCTGGAAGCCGTGCCGGCCCAGCACCGCGACCAGGGCGGCGGCCACGCGGTCGTCGTCCTCGACCAGGAGCAGGCGCATCGGGTTCCCTTCCGGTGGCTCGGGTGCGGTCGGCACGGCCGTCGTTCGTGCACGTCCGGGTGTTCGGCGGCGCGGTTCCCGACCCGGGGGCGCCCGGACCGGGACCGGCCCATCCTGGCATCCACTCCCATCCGGGGCCATCCGGTCAACCGGCTTGACCGGTCCGTTACCCAGCCGGTATCCGCTACCCCCCGACTACCGGGCGTAGCCGAACCGTGATCCTCAAGTTCAGCTCAGATCGGCTGACGAGGGGTCGTGTACCTGTCTAAAGTCACCCCGTCCGGGGGCTGCGGGCTCCGCCGGCTCCGGCCCCCGGACATCAGACGGACCATCACCGGCTCTGCGGCCCCTGCGAGTTGGCCCGGGTTCGGAGGACGAGGGAGCGAGCCGCGATGACCGAGAACAGTGCCGACCCGAGCGTGCCCGAGGACGGCCGGGGCACCCCGCTGGTGTCGCTGCGCGGGGTGAACAAGCACTTCGGCGCGCTGCACGTGCTGCAGGACATCGACCTGGACATCGCCCACGGCGAGGTCGTGGTGCTGATCGGCCCGTCCGGTTCCGGCAAGTCCACGCTGTGCCGCACGATCAACCGGCTGGAGACGATCGACTCCGGCACGATCGAGGTGGACGGCCGCCCGCTGCCCGCGGAGGGCCGCGAGCTGGCCCGGCTGCGCGCCCAGGTCGGCATGGTGTTCCAGTCCTTCAACCTGTTCGCGCACAAGACCGTGCTGCAGAACGTGGTGCTGGCCCAGGTGAAGGTCGGCCGGGTGCCGAAGGCCGAGGCCGAGAAGACCGCCCGCGAACTGCTGGAACGGGTCGGCGTCGGCGCGCAGGCCGACAAGTTCCCCGCCCAGCTGTCCGGCGGCCAGCAGCAGCGGGTGGCGATCGCCCGCGCGCTGGCCATGAACCCCAAGGTGATGCTGTTCGACGAGCCCACCTCGGCCCTCGACCCGGAGATGGTCAACGAGGTGCTGGAGGTGATGCGTTCGCTCGCCGCCAGGGGCATGACCATGGTGGTGGTGACCCACGAGATGGGCTTCGCGCGCTCGGCCGCCAACCGCGTCCTGTTCATGGCGGACGGCCGGATCGTCGAGCAGAACACCCCCGAGGCGTTCTTCACCGCGCCGCGCAGCGACCGCGCCAAGGACTTCCTTTCGAAGATCCTGCACCACTGAGACCTGTATTGATCTAGCGTCAGTTCGAATTTGCCCGGAGCCAGCGATGGCCCCTACCGAGGAGAAGAACGACCGCATGAAGGCCCGCCGTACCGTCGCCGCCGCCCTGTCCGTGCTCGCCCTGACGGCGGTCGCCGCCTGCGGCAAGGACGGATCTCCGAACTCGGACTCCGGCACCAAGGGCGGTTCGGCCGCCCCGCAGCTGCCCACCTACCAGGTGAACGCCGACCCCAAGCTGGACGCCTCGCCGACCTGGACCGAGGCCAAGAAGCGCGGCAAGCTGGTCATCGGCGCCAAGTCGGACCAGCCGTTCCTCGGCTTCGAGGACGTGCAGACCGGCAAGCGCAACGGCTTCGACATCGAGATCGCCAAGATGGTCGCCGCCGACCTCGGCTTCTCGGCCGACCAGATCGAGTTCAAGACCATCAACTCCAGCGCCCGCGAGACCTCGCTGGTCGGCGGCCAGATCGACTACTACGTCGGCACCTACTCGATCACCCCGAAGCGCAAGGAGCAGATCGACTTCGCCGGCCCGTACTACATCGCCGGCCAGTCCCTGCTGGTGAACAAGGACAACTCCGACATCACCGGCCCGGAGTCCACCAAGGGCAAGAACGTCTGCACCGCCAACGGCTCGACCTCGGTCGGCAACATCCAGAAGTACGAGGCGAAGGTCACCACCTTCGACAGCTACTCGCTGTGCGTGGAGAAGCTGCTCACCAAGGAGGTCGACGCGGTCACCACCGACGACGCGATCCTCAAGGGCTTCGCGGCCAAGAACCAGGGCCAGCTGAAGGTCGTCGGCAACATCTTCTCCGAGGAGCGCTACGGCATCGGCCTGAAGAAGGGCGACGCGGCGCTGCAGAAGGCGATCAACGACGCCCTCAAGAAGCACGAGGACAGCGGCGACTGGAAGAAGGCGTACGACGCCACCCTGGGCCTGTCCGGCTCGGCCGCGCCGTCCGTCCCCGCGCTGGACCCGACCACCGCCTCCTGACGCACCACCCGACCGACACCGAGAAAGGAGGGCCGCCGGCATGGGCATACTGTTCGAGAAGGACAACTTCTCGCTGTTCGTCCGCGGGTTCGTGGGAACGATCGAACTCAGCGCGCTCAGCGCCCTGTTCGCGCTGCTGCTGGGCATCATGCTGGCGGCCTTCCGCGTCTCGCCGGTCCCGGTGCTGCGGGCCTTCGGCACCGCGTGGGTGACGGTGTTCCGCAACACCCCGCTGACCCTGCTGTTCTTCGTGGTGACCTTCATGCTGCCGCGGCTGGACGTGCACATCAGCAGCTTCACCGCCGCGGTGGCCGCGCTCAGCGTGTACACCGGCAGCTTCGTCTGCGAGGTGCTGCGGGCCGGCATCAACACCGTGCCGCTGGGCCAGGCCGAGGCGGCCCGCTCGCTCGGCATGGGCTTCGGCCAGACCCTCGGGCTGGTGGTGCTGCCGCAGGCGGGCCGCGCGGTGATCGCGCCGCTGGGCTCGGTGTTCATCGCCCTGCCCCGCAACTCGGCGGTGGCCGGCGCGTTCAACGTGTTCGAGCTGTTCAGCGTCCAGAAGACCTGGTCCGAGGACTCGTACCCGATCTTCGCCAGCTTCTTCTGGCTGGCCCTGGCCTACCTGGCGATCGGCTTCTCGATCAGCTCGGTCCTCTCCCTCCTGGAGCGTCGCATGGCGGTGGCCCGATGAACTCCCGCTCCGCCTCCGTCCTGTACGACGTCCCCGGCCCGCGGGCCCGGCTGCGCTACCTGCTGGCCGGCGTGCTCGGTGCGCTCGGCATCGCCGCCCTGCTCTGGTGGATCGTCGCCACCCTGGCCGACAAGGGCCAGTTCGACGCCCGGCTGTGGGAGTCCTTCGAATACAACGCCGTCCAGCAGCGGATCCTCGACGGCACCCTCGCCACCCTGAAGGCCTTCGGCCTGGCCGCGGTCGGCTCACTGGTCCTCGGCGTCCTGTTCGCCGTCGGCCGGCTCTCCGAGCACCGGCCGGTCCGGATGCTGTGCACCGCGGTGGTCCAGTTCTTCCGGGCCATGCCGCTGCTGATCATGATCTTCGCGCTGTACGCGGCGGTCTTCACCGCCGAACCGATGTGGGCCCTGGTCGTCGGCCTGTCCGTCTACAACGGCGCCGTGCAGGCCGAGATCATCCGCTCCGGCATCAACGCCGTCCCGCGCGGCCAGAGCGAGGCCGCGTACGCCCTGGGCCTGCGCAAGACCCAGGTGATGACGCTGGTGCTCGTCCCGCAGTCGGTCCGGGCGATGCTGCCCGCGATCATCGGTCAGCTGGTCGTCACCCTCAAGGACACCTCGCTCGGCTACATCATCACGTACCCCGAGCTGCTGTTCGTCGGCAAGTGGATCGCCTCCAACTCCGACGGCTACCCGTACATCCCGGTCCTCCTGGTGATCACCCCGATCTACATCGCGATGTGCCTCGCCCTCAGCGCCCTGGCCCGCTGGATCGAGTCCCGCGGCCGCCGCGGCGCGAACCGTCGCGGCACAGCCGCTGCTTGACGGACACCCAGGTGATCTGTTGCATTGCTCTTCGTGACACCACCTGGGACCTCCCACCCGGCACTTGACGCCCCGGCGGCCGACGCCGCCCGCCCGAAGGCCCCGACATGGACGCGGTGATCATCGTCGGGGCCGGCCCGGTCGGGCTCGCCCTGGCGCTCGCGCTGGCCCGCAACGAAGTCCCCAGCACCGTCCTGGACGAGGGCACCGGCGTCAGCCCGGAGAGCCCCCGCACCGTCGTGCTCGGCGGCGAGACCGCCGCCTTCCTGGCCCGGATCGGCTACACCCGGGTCGTCTCCGACTCCGCCCGGTGGGACGCCTTCACCGTCTGGCGCCGCCGCGCCGAGGTGCTGCGCCTGCCGCTGGACGCCGAACCCGTCCTGCACCTCGCCCAGCACCGCCTGCAGCGCGGCCTGCGCGACGCGGTCGCCGCCACCCCGCTGATCCGCCTGCTGCCGCGCCACCAGGTGGTCGAACTCGCCCAGGACCGCGACGGGGTGAGCGTCCGCACCGACTCCGCCGGACAGGACGCCTGGTGGCACGGCAGCCACCTGGTCGGCTGCGACGGCGCCCGCTCCACCGTCCGCAGGCTGCTCAAGGTCCGCTTCCCCGGCCGCCCCACCGTCGACCGGCACGCCGTCGCCACCGTCCGGGTCGACCTGCCCTTCCCCGGCGAGGCCCGGCTGCACCGCGAACCCCCGTGGCGCGGCGACCGCGAGGCCTCCGCCCGCCCGCTGCCCGACGGCCTGTGGCGGCTCGACTGGCGGCTGCCCCCCGGCCGCCCCCAACCCACCGAGCCCGTCGACCCGCACGCGACCTGGCCCGGCATCGTCACCGGCGACACCCTGCTCACCCGGGTCACCTCCGCGCTCACCGGCTGGTGCGGCGAACTCCCGCCCCACCAACTGCTCGCCGCCGCCGACCACACCTACCAGCAGCGCCTCGCCGCCCGCTTCCGCACCGGCCGCTGCTTCCTCGCCGGGGACGCCGCCCACCTGCACGGCGCCCTCGGCATGCAGAACCTCGCCGACGGCCTGCGCGACGCCGACAACCTCGCCTGGCGGCTCGCCCTCGCCTGGCACCTGCCCCCCACCGGCGACCGCGCCGACCGCGCCCTGCTCGACGGCTACGAGGCCGAGCGCCGCGGCGCGGTCGGCGCCCGGCTGCGCGCCGTCGACCAGGCCATGCCGCTGCTGCGACCGCTGCGCGGCTGGGCCGAGACCCGGCGCTCGCTGTTCTCCGGCTCCTTCCGCAAGCACGCCCCGCTGCTCGCCGACGGCCAGCTCGGCACCGGCCGCTTCGGCGGCGCCCCCGCCTACCCGGCCGCCCCCTCCGGCGTCGCCCCGCGCGTCCCCGAGCAGCGCGGCTCCGGCCGCGGGACCGCACTCACCGAACAGCTCCCGGCGACCGCCCCCGGCGTCCTGGTCCCCGACCTGCCGGTGGTCACCGCCGACGGCGCATCGGAGACCCTCCGGGCCCGCCTCGGCGGCCCCTTCCTGCTCGTCCTGGTCGCCCCCGGCGCCGCCGTCTGGTCCGCCGAACACTGGCTCGGCGCCGGCCTGATGCCCCGCCTCGCCGACCTCGCCACCGCCCTCCCCGTCCCCACCGAGGTCCTGGTCACCGACGCCTACCCCGGCGCCGCCCCCCACACCGTCCTCCTGATCCGCCCCGACGGCCACCTCCTCGGCACCACCCCCGGCCTCCACCCCGAAACCCTGCACGCCCTCACCGCCCCCCTCACCCCCAAGCCCGGCCTGGAACAGGAGCGGACCCGCTAGGGGCGCGAAGAACCGCGCCCCAGGCGGAAAAAGACCACAGGCACCAAACCGGGGGCACGAGGAACTGCGCGCCCAGCCATCCGCCCACCCGCACGAAAAAGATCGCAGGCACCAAACCGGGGGCGCGAGGAACTGCGCGCCCAGCCATCCGCCCCCGGCAAGTTCGCGCCCCGACAGCCAGTTGCCGCCCGGAGCGCCCCTCGCTGCACGCCCCCTCGCTGCACACCCTCTCGCTGCGCGTGCTTACCGCGCGACCTCCGTCGCCCGCGACTCCCGCACCACCGTGATCCGGATCTGCCCCGGGTACGTCAGTTCCTCCCGCACCTGCCGGGCGACCTCCCGGGCGATCTCCTGCGCCCGCAGGTCGTCCACCGCCTCCGGCTGCACCATCACCCGGACCTCCCGCCCGGCCTGCATCGCGTAGACCTTGGTGACCCCGTCGTGCGCCCGGGCGATCTCCTCCAGCCGCTCCAGCCGTCGCACGTACGCCTCGACCGACTCCTTGCGGGCCCCCGGCCGCCCGGCCGAGCACGCGTCGGCGGCCTGGGTGAGCACGGCCTCCACGGTCTTCGCCTCGATCTCGCCGTGGTGCGCCGCTATCGCGTGCACGACCTCGTCCGTCTCGCCGTGCCGCCGCGCGAACTCCGCGCCGATCGCGGCGTGGCTGCCCGGCACCTCGTGGCTGAGCGCCTTGCCGATGTCGTGCAGCAGCGCGGCCCGTCGCACCGGCTCGGGGTCGACGCCGAGCTCCGCGGCCATCATCCCGGCCAGGTGCGCGGACTCCACCAGGTGCCCGAGCACGTTCTGCCCGTACGAGGTGCGGTAGCGCAACGTGCCCAGGGTGCGGACGAGTTCGGGCGACATCTCGCCGCCCGTCCCGATCCCGACGGTCAGCAGCGCGTCCTCCCCGGCCCGCACGCACAGCCGCTCGACCTCGGCCCGGCTGCGCTCGTGCGCCTCCTCGATCCGCGCGGGGTGGATCCGTCCGTCGACCAGCAGCGCCTCCAGGGTGAGCCGGGCACTCTCCCGCCGGACGGGGTCGAAGCAGGAGAGCTGCACCAGCCCGGGGGTGTCGTCGACGATCAGGTTGACGCCGGTGACGGCCTCGAAGGCCCTGATGTTGCGGCCCTCGCGCCCGATCACCCGGCCCTTCATGTCCTCGCTGGGCAGCCGCAGGGTGGTGACCACGGTGTCGGCGGTGTGCTCGGCGGCCAGGCGCTGGATGGACGAGGCGATGATCTCCCGGGCCCGGCCCTCGCCCTCGGCGACCGCCCGCCGTTCGATCTCCCGGACGGTCAGCGCGGCCTCCCGGCGGGCCTCCGACTCGGCGGCCCGGACGATCTCCTCGCGGGCCTGCACGGCGGTCAGCCCGGCGGTGCGCTCCAGCAGCAGGCGGTTCTCGACGGCCTGCTCGGCGAGTTCGCCGCGCACCCGCTCGGCTTCGGCGGCGCGGGTGGCGAGTTCGTCCTCGTGCTGGTGCAGCCGGTGCAGTTCGGAGGTGAGCCGCTCCTCGCGGCGGTCGAGCTCGGCGCGGCGCTGCCGGAGCATCAGGAACCCGGCGGCCAGCACCAGCACCAGGGCGCCGATCAGCACTCCGGCCGCCAGCAGCAGGGAGGAACCCGTTTCGGTGCCCTGAGCGATGCCCATCCGGCCACTCCCCGTCCTGCTCACGCTGCCGCTGAGGCGACCTCCGCGATCGTCCTGCCACTGAGTGTGAGGCTAAGCCGAGGTTACGAAACGGTCAAGATGCGATCGAGAATTGGCCCCAACGATCTGACCGCCGGTCATCAAATCGCACCGCCTCTCCTCTCAGTCCTCCACCCCGTCGAACTCCCCGGCCTCTTCTGCCCCTTCGACCCCTTCGGCGTCCAGCGCCTCCCGCACCACCCGGAACGCCAGGCCCTCCGCGTAGCCGCGCCGGGCCAGCACCCCGACCAGCCGCCGGATCCGCACGTCCCGCTCCAACCCGGCGGTGGAGCGCAACTTCCGTGCCACCAGGGCCCGGGCGGCCTCGGTCTCGTCGTCCGCGTCCACCTGCAGCAGGGCCCGCTCGGCGGTCTCCCCGGTGACGCCCTTGGTGCGCAACTCCTGTGCCAACGCCCGCCGGGACAGCCCGCGCACCGCGTGCCGGGACTCCACCCAGGCCTCGGCGAAGGCCGCGTCGTCGATCAGCCCGACCTCCTCCAGCCGGTCCAGCACCTGCTCGGCGACCTCCTCCGGGATCTCCTTGCGGCGCAGCGCATCGGCCAACTGCTTGCGGGACTTGGCGGCCCCGGTCAGCAAGCGCAGGCAGACGTCCCGGGCCCGCTCCGCCGGATCCCCCTCAGGCTCGACGGCCCGCCCGCGCCGCCCCGTCCGCCCCGACCGGGCCTCCCGCGCCCCGCCCGCGCCCTCGACCCGCTCGGCCCGTTCCGCTCGCTCCGTCCGCTCGGCCTTCGCCCGCCGCCCCGACCGCGGACGCTCCGCCGCCACCGGCACGGCCTCCGGCAGTTCCCCCAGCGCACTGCGCCGTCGCCGTCGCCCGCCGGGCAGGTCGGACGCCCGGACCAGCCCGGGCAACTCCC
Organism: Kitasatospora sp. NPDC001540; assembly: GCF_042894345.1. Lineage (NCBI taxonomy): Bacteria > Bacillati > Actinomycetota > Actinomycetes > Kitasatosporales > Streptomycetaceae > Kitasatospora > Kitasatospora sp. NPDC001540. The sequence goes on along the minus strand of NZ_JBIAVO010000026.1, from coordinate 32,454 downwards.
CCACCGAGGACGGCCCCGGCTGCTCCCCCGCGCCCACCGGCTCCTCGGCCACGGCCGCGAACCAGTCCGGCGGCCCGTCCTCGTGCCCGCGCGCGTCCTCGTACCCGTACTCGTTCTCGACCCCGGAAACGCCCGCACCGGGCCCGTCCTCGGACGGGCCCGGTGTCGGGTGGTGGGTCTGGTGCGGTGTCAACGGATCAGCTCTTGGCGGCGGCCGCCGTCTTCTTGGCCGCGGCCTTCGCGGGGGCCGCGGCGGCCGGGATCTCCACGGCGGGAGCGGGGGCCGCGTCGCCCTCGGCCGCGGCGGGCTTCGGGCCGATGCCCAGCTTGCCCTTGATCTTGGCCTCGATCTCGTCGGCCAACTGCGGGTTGTCCTTCAGGAAGTTGCGGGCGTTCTCCTTGCCCTGGCCGAGCTGGTCGCCCTCGTAGGTGTACCAGGCACCGGACTTCCGGATGAAGCCGTGCTCGACACCCATGTCGATCAGGCCGCCCTCGCGGCTGATGCCGACGCCGTAGAGGATGTCGAACTCGGCCTGCTTGAACGGCGCGGCGACCTTGTTCTTGACCACCTTGACGCGGGTGCGGTTGCCGACCGCCTCGGTGCCGTCCTTCAAGGTCTCGATGCGCCGGATGTCCAGGCGGACCGAGGCGTAGAACTTGAGCGCGCGGCCACCGGTGGTGGTCTCCGGCGAGCCGAACATCACGCCGATCTTCTCGCGCAGCTGGTTGATGAAGATCGCGGTGGTGTTCGACTGGTTCAGTGCACCGGCGATCTTCCGCAGCGCCTGGCTCATCAGGCGGGCCTGGAGGCCGACGTGTGAGTCGCCCATCTCGCCCTCGATCTCGGCGCGCGGCACCAGCGCGGCCACCGAGTCGATGATCACCAGGTCGATCGCGCCGGAGCGGATCAGCATGTCGGTGATCTCCAGCGCCTGCTCGCCGGTGTCCGGCTGGCTGACCAGCAGCGCGTCGGTGTCCACGCCGAGCTTCTTGGCGTACTCGGGGTCGAGCGCGTGCTCGGCGTCGACGAAGGCGACGGTGCCGCCGGCCTTCTGCGCGTTGGCGGCGAGGTGCAGGGTCAAGGTGGTCTTGCCGGAGGACTCCGGGCCGTAGATCTCGACCACCCGGCCGCGCGGGATGCCACCCACGCCGAGCGCCACGTCGAGGGCGGTGGACCCGGTGGAGATCACCTCGACCGGCTCGTTCGCCTTCTCGCCGAGGCGCATCACCGAGCCCTTGCCGAACTGCCGCTCGATCTGGGCGAGCGCGGCCTCCAGGGCCTTCTCGCGATCCGTTCCTGCCATGGCTTCCACCCTCGGGTTCTGTCCTGTGCGCTTCATCGTCACCGACGCTAGCGCGTCCCACCGACAATCGGCCCCGGACGGGCTCGGCCTGTGGAAAACTCCGCGCCGAAGAGTACAAAGAACACACGTTCGATTCCAGTCTCGCACCTCAACCGCCCGACCCCGGCCCCGCCGCGCCCACCGCCCTCACCCCGCCCCGTCCCGGCGCGCCCCCATCCCGGCCCCGGCGCCCCCCACCCCGGCACCGCCCCGGAAGGAGCCGGGGCCCGGCCCCACGACCGGAAGGCCGCGGCGCCGGGCCCCTCCCCCGTCCCGCCCGCTACTTGAGCATCCCCTCACCCGCGTTCGGCACCTCGGCACCGCTCCTGTCGAAGAACCGCCAGGACACGACCCGCTCCCCGGCCCGCTCCGGCACCACGATCCGCCGGTAGGGCGAGTCCCCGACCGTGACCAGCCGCGGTTCCAGGACGCTGCCGTCGGTCCAGGTCACCTCGACCCTGGCGATGTCCGGCCCGAACGCCATCACGGCGAGCGCCACCGGCAGCGGCCCGGGGCGGGAGTCGTTGCTCCGGGCCGCCATCATCCCGCCGCTGAACGCGTCCCCCATCCACGGTTCGAGGTGCCCGGGCGCCGGGTAGCTGCCCTGGTCGTCGTACTTCTGCCGGACGCCGTCCAGCGTCGCGTAGGTGTTGACGACGTCCTCCTTCGGCGTCCAGTACTCCTGGACGTACGCCTCGGTGGGCTTCTCCAGCGAGGGGTCGACGGCGTGGCGCTCCTGCCAGACCGCCACCGCCTGCTCGTACGCGCGCTCCCGCGGGGCGACCGGCCAGAGCGCCTCCCAGAGCTTCCACTCCTTGCCGTCGACGACGCCCTGCCCGATCACCGTCCGCACCGGGGTGAACGGGTCCCGGGCGGCCGCCGAGGGGGACGCGGCGCCCTCGCCACCGGCCCCGACCAGGCTGCCGCCCGCCGCGCCCCCGGCCGCGCCGGCCGCCTGCGGGGCGCGGCCCCCGGTCCCGGTCTGCAGCCCGGCCGCCACGCCGCCGCCCAGGGCCACCACCGCGGCCAGCGCCAGCGCGCCGACCCCGGCGCGCCGCCGTCGCCGGATCCGCCGCCCGCCGGCCTCGATGCCCTCGACCGGGACCGATCCGATCCGCACCTCCGCCGCGGCCCCCGCGAGCCCCAGTTCGACCCACATCTCGCCGTTGCCCCGCGCTCCGCTGTCACCCGTGGTCACACCGCACCCCCGATCCGTGTCATGTCCTGCAGTTCCCCGAGGTCCGCGGCCTCCCGCAGCCTCGCTATCCCCTTCGCGGCGTGGCTGCGCACGGCACCGGCCGAGCACCCCATCGCCGCCGCCGCCTGGCTGTCGCTCAGGTCCTCCCAGTGCCGCAGCACCACGGCCTGCCGCTGCCGGGCCGGCAGCGCCGCGAGGGCGGCCATCAGCATCCGGCGCTGGTCCGACCTGGCGTACCCGTCCTCGGTTCCGGCCCGGTCCGGCACCGCCTCCACCAGGACCTCGGGGGTCCGGCGGCGCCAGCGGCGGGCGTGCTGGTTGACCAGGATCCGGCGCACGTAGCTGTGCGGGTCGTCGGCCCGGCTGACCTTCGACCAGGCCGCGCAGGTCCGCTCGGCGGCGGACTGCGCGAGGTCCTCGGCCGCGTGCTGGTCGCCGGTCAGCAGGTACGCCGTCCGCAGCAACCGGGGCCAGGCCCCCACGATGAACGCCCGGAACTCATCGTCCGGGCCGTTCCGTCCTTCTCCCATGAACACCTCCTCACCCCTCCAGAGCCCGGAACGGGTGCGGAACGCTTACTCGCCGGGCGGATCCTCCCGCCGCTCGCCCCCCGAACCCTCCGGACCGCCCGAACCCTCCGGACCGCCCGCACCGCCCGATCCCCCCGACACCATCCGCCGCAGCCGCCGGACGGTGTGCCGCCGCCGTTCGCGCCGCTCCTCGCCGCGGTCGATCCGCGGGTCGTCCTCGACCTCGTAGCGGCGCACGTACGTCCCGACGAAGCCCTGCAGGGTCGCGGCGACCGGGATGGCGATCAGCGCGCCGACCGCGCCGAGCAGGGCGGCCCCGGCGATGACCGAGCCGAACGCGACCGCGGGGTGCACGTCGACGGTCTTCGCGGTGATCCGCGGGTGCAGCAGGTAGTTCTCGACCTGCTGGTAGACGGTGACGAAGACCAGCACCCACAGCGCGTCCACCGGCCGCACGGTCAGCCCGACCAGCACCGGCAGCGCGCCCGCCAGGTAGGTGCCGATGGTGGGCACGAACTGCGACATGACGCCGACCCAGACGGCGAGCGCCGCCGCGTACGGCAGGTCGATGATCGCGAAGAACGCCCAGTGGGCGAGCGTGGAGATCAGCGCGAGCAGGGCCCGGGAGTACAGGTAGCCGCCGGTCTTGGCGAGGGCGATCTCCCAGGCCCGCAGCACCTCGCCCTGCTTGGACGGCGGCAGCAGCGAGCAGACGGTGCGCCGCACCCGGGGGCCCTCGGCGGTGAAGTAGAAGGTGAACAGGCCGACGGTGAACGCCTGGAACAGGCCGCCGATGACAGTGCCGGTGACGCCCCAGACGTTGTCGGCGGCCTGCTGGGCGTACTTCTCGATGGTGCCGGAGTCCTGGAGCACCTGGTGCTGGAGCTGGTCGAGCGACAGGTCGGTGTGGAAGGTGCGGTTGACCCAGGTGATCAGGTCCTGCAGCAGTTGCGGCAGCCGCCCGGCGATCTGGGTGATCTGGTCGACCAGCAGGGTGCCGAGCGAGGCCAGGAACCCGGCCACGGCGAGGGCCAGGCCGGTGAACACCAGGAAGGTGCCGAGCCCGCGGCGCACCCCGCGGGCGGCCATCCGGTCGACGGCGGGTTCCATCGCCAGCGACAGGAAGAACGCCACCAGCAGCATCACGAACAGGTCGATCAGCTGGTGGAAGGCCCAGTCGGCGAGCTGGAACAGGCCGACGCCGAGCAGCGCCAGCAGCATCGCCCTGGGCAGCCAGCGGGGCATCGCCCCGCCGCCGAGCTCGGCCCGGCGCAGCATCCGGACGGCGGCCGCCGTGCTCGCGGCCGCGGCCTCGGCCTCGGCGCTCTCCTCGGCCTCGGCGGCCCGGGCGGTCGTGTCGGCCCGGCCCGCGGCGCCGGGCGGGGTGACCGGCGGGGCGGTCGGCGGAGTGGCCGACGGGGCGGTCGGAGTGGTCGGCGGGGTGTCGGAGGACGGGTCGGGGTGCTCTGCGCTGCTCGCCACCGGGACAGTCTCACCCACACCGGGGCGAATGACTCACCGCAGCTGCGACGACACTCCTTGCGTGACGCAGACCACTCGCCAGACGTCCTTGGCCTCCCACCCGGCGTCCAGCGCCTGCCGGACGGTGCGGCCGCCGAGCTCGCCCATCACGTGGTCCTGCGCGAAGGACTCCGCGTACGCCTCGCCGAAGTGCTCGTGCATCCGTCGCCAGAACTCGGTCAGCCTCATGCGCCCCAGTATCGGGCACCGGCGACGGCGGCGCGGCGGGTGCCCGGTCCTCAGCCGGTGGGCAGGGTGAGGATCCCGGCGCCGTAGTAGTCGCGGTCCCGGCAGCCGAGCGGCAGGGAGCGGGTGCAGGTGTCGTCGGCGGCGCGGGCGAGGGCGGCGGTGATCTGCTCCGGGCCCCAGTCGGGGTGCCGGGCCGCGACGACGGCGACGGCGCCGGTGACGTGCGCGGCGGACATCGAGGTCCCGGCCAGGGCGGCGTAGCGGCCGCCGGGCCAGTCGGAGACGACCGCGCCCTGGGTGCCGCCGTCGGGGTCGCCGCCGGGGGCGGCGATGGAGACCCTGCCGCGCCCGTAGTTGCTGTAGACGGCGGGCAGGCCGTTGCGTTCGACGGCGGTGACGGTGACCACGCCGGGCAGTTCGCCGGGCAGCCGGATGCACTCGGTGCCGAGCCGCCGGTCCTCCGGGGGGCCGGTGGTGCGGTCGTTGGGGCTGCGGCGGTCGGTGCGCCCGGCGTTGAGGTCCTGCCCGTCGTTGCCGGCCGAGGCGACCACCACGGCGCCCTTGCGCTGGGCGTAGGCGACGGCCCGGCCGACGGCGGCGACGAGGGCGGCCTGGTCGGCGTCCTCGGGGCAGTTGTACTTCCACGGGTCGGCGAAGTAGCTGTCGTTGATCGCCCGGGCGCCGTGGTCGGCGGCCCAGAGCATGCCGCAGACGATGTTCTCGGCGTAGTACTGGCCGAGCGATCCGAGCAGCCGGACGGCGGCGATCCGCACGCCGGGGGCGACGCCGGTGACGCCGTGGCCGTCGCGGGCGGCGCCGACGATCCCGGCGACGTGGGTGCCGTGGCCGCTCTCGTTGATCGCGTCGTCGGGCCGCCAGGCGCCGCCGCGGGGGTCGGGGCGGCCGTCGGCGCAGGAGGCGGAGGCGGCCGGGTCGACGGCGGCCCGCAGGTCGGGGTGGGTGTCGTCGACGCCGGAGTCCAGCACCGCGACGGTGACCTTGGACAGCTGCTGGGCGGTGGGCAGCGCACCGGCCCGGTCCGCGGAGGGGTCGGTGCCGCGGTCGGCGACCGGCGGGCGCAGCAGGGCGGCGTTCCGTCCGGCGGGGCGGTCGAGGGCGCCGATCATGGCGAGGTTCCAGTCGCTCTGCTCGCCGGGGTCGGGGACGGTGGCGGTGGAGTCGTCGGCGCCCTCGGCCACGTCGTCCGCGGCGGGCGGCGCGGCAGCGGCGGCTCCCGCGGCCCCGGCAGCGGCGGCTCCCCCGGCCCCCGCGGCGGCGGCGCTCCCGGTCCCCGCGTCGGGCCCGGTCCGGACGCCGGTGTCGGCGGGGAACCCGGACCCGGCCAGCGGTCGGGGCGGCGAGGGCACCGGGACGGTCCGGGTGGCGCCGACCGCGGCTATCCCGGGCCGTCCGCGCAGTTCCCCGGCGAACCCCGGACCGGCGTAGGCGAGCACCGCGCCGATCTGCGGGTAGTCCTGGACGACCTTGCCGCCGAGCGCCCGGGCCTGGTCGGCGGCGTGCTCGGCGCCCTGGGCGTCGGTGCGCTCGTCCAGCACCAGGTAGCTGAGGTAGGTGCCGCCGTTGCCGGTGACGTACGGGACGGCGCCGCCGAGCAGCAGTCCGGTGAGCAGCGTCGCGCCGAGCACCCGGACGCTGCGGCGCCGGCGGGTGGCGGGGGTGCTGCTGTGGGCCTGGCTCACCTGCTCCATCGCACGGTCTCCGCTCGTCAGGCAGGGCCGGACTCCGGGGGATCGGGTCCGGATCCTCACGATATGAGCGATTTGTACGATTTGCTGCGCGGAGTTGGGTCAGACGGTGACCGTTCCGTGACCTGTCAGCGTGTCGGGGCACCATGGGGTCATGGCCACCTCCGACGCTGATCCGCTGCAAGGCTTCGCCCCGGCCACCCGGGCCTGGTTCACGGGGGCGTTCGCCGCGCCGACCGAGGCGCAGTCCCGGGCCTGGTCGGCGATCCGGCTGGGGACGGACGTGCTGGTGGTCGCCCCGACCGGCTCCGGCAAGACGCTGGCGGCCTTCCTCTCCGCGCTGGACCGGCTCGCCGCCACCCCGCCCCCGGCCGACCCGAAGCGCCGCTGCCGGGTGCTCTACGTCTCCCCGCTGAAGGCCCTCGCGGTCGACGTCGAGCGCAACCTGCGGGCCCCGCTCGCGGGCCTGCGGCAGGCCAGTGTCCGGCTGGGCCTGCCCGAGCCCGAGGTGCAGGTCGGCGTCCGCTCCGGCGACACCCCGGCCGCCGACCGCCGGAAGTTCGCCACCCACCCGCCGGACATCCTGATCACCACCCCCGAGTCGCTGTTCCTGCTGCTCACCTCCGCCGCCCGGGAGGCCCTGCGCGGCGTCGACACCGTGATCCTGGACGAGGTGCACGCGGTGGCCGGGACGAAGCGCGGCGCGCACCTGGCGCTCAGCCTGGAGCGCCTGGACGAGCTGCTGGAGCGCCCGGCCCGCCGGATCGGCCTGTCGGCCACCGTCCGCCCGGTCGAGGAGGTGGCCCGCTACCTGAGCCCGCAGCGCGGCGCCGCGATCGTCCAGCCCGGCAGCGACAAGCGCTTCGACCTGTCCGTGGTCGTCCCCGTCCCGGACCTGGCGGACCTGCCCGCCGCGCCCGCCGAGGAGGACGACCCGCAGCGGCAGTCCTCGATCTGGCCGCACGTCGAGGAGCGGATCGTCGACCTGGTGCAGGCGCACCGCTCGACCATCGTGTTCGCCAACTCCCGCCGCCTGGCCGAGCGGCTGTGCAACCGGCTGAACGAGATCGCCCACGAGCGGGCCACCGGCGCCCCGCTGCCCGGGGCGCACGCGCCCGCCGAGCTGATGGGCGGCTCGGGCGCCGCCGCGGGCGCCCCGCCGCTGCTGGCCCGGGCGCACCACGGCTCGGTCTCCAAGGAGCAACGGGCTCTGGTGGAGGAGGAGTTGAAGGCCGGTCGGCTGCCCGCCGTGGTGGCCACCTCCAGCCTGGAGCTGGGCATCGACATGGGCTCGGTCGACCTGGTGGTGCAGGTCGAGTCCCCGCCCTCGGTGGCCTCCGGCCTGCAGCGGGTCGGCCGGGCCGGGCACCAGGTCGGCGCGGTCTCGCGGGGCGTGTTCTTCCCCAAGTACCGCGGTGACCTGGTGCAGTCCGCCGTGGTCACCGAGCGGATGCGCAGCGGCCGGATCGAGGCCCTGCGGGTGCCCCGCAACCCGCTGGACGTGCTGGCCCAGCAGCTGGTCGCGATCACCGCGCTGGACGTCTGGGACGTCGACGAGCTGCTCGCCCTGTGCCGCCGCGCCGCCCCGTTCGCCACCCTCCCGCGGTCCGCCTTCGACGGCGTCCTCGACATGCTGGCCGGCCGCTACCCGTCCGACGCCTTCGCCGAACTGCGCCCCCGCCTGGTCTGGGACCGCGTCGCCGGGACGGTCACCGGCCGCCCGGGCGCCCAGCGCCTCGCCGTCACCTCCGGCGGCACCATCCCCGACCGCGGCCTGTTCGGCGTCTTCATCGCCGGGGCGGACCCGAAGAAGGGCGGCGGCCGGGTCGGGGAGCTGGACGAGGAGATGGTCTACGAGTCCCGGGTGGGCGACGTGTTCACCCTGGGCACCACCTCCTGGCGGATCCAGGAGATCACCCACGACAAGGTGCTGGTCACCCCCGCCCCCGGTGTCCCGGGCCGGCTCCCGTTCTGGAAGGGCGACACCCTCGGCCGCCCGCTCGAACTCGGCCGCGCCGTGGGCGCGTTCGTCCGCGAGCTGGGCGCCCTGGAGCCCGCCGCGGCCACCGCGCGCCTGCTTGCGGCGGGCCTGGACGACTGGGCCGCCGCCAACCTGCTGACCTACCTGGCCGAGCAGCGCGCGGCCTGCGGCCACCTGCCCGACGACCGCACCATCGTGGTCGAGCGCTTCCGCGACGAGCTCGGCGACTGGCGGATCGTCGTCCACTCCCCCTTCGGCGCCCAGGTGCACGCCCCGTGGGCGCTGGCCATCGGCGCCCGGCTGCGCGAGAAGCACGGCCTGGACCCGCAGGTGATGCACGCCGACGACGGCATCGTGCTGCGCCTGCCGGACGCCGACCTGCTGGCCGACTTCCCCTCCGCCACGCCCGCGGCCGCCCCCGACGAGGCCCCGGTCGGCGCCGACGCCGCGGTCTTCGACGCCGCCGAGATCGAGCAGCTGGTCACCGACCAGGTCGGCGGCTCGGCCCTGTTCGCCGCCCGCTTCCGCGAGTGCGCCGGCCGCGCCCTGCTGCTGCCCCGCCGCAACCCCGGCAAGCGCACCCCGCTGTGGCAGCAGCGCCAGCGCGCCTCCCAACTCCTGGAGGTGGCCGCCGAGTACGGCTCCTTCCCGATCGTCCTGGAGGCCGTCCGCGAGTGCCTGCAGGACGTGTTCGACGTCCCCGGCCTGGTCGAGCTGATGGGGGACCTGGAGTCCCGCGCGGTGCGCCTGGTCGAGGTCACCACCCCCGAACCGTCCCCGTTCGCCCGCTCCCTGCTGTTCGGCTACGTCGCCCAGTTCCTGTACGAGGGCGACTCCCCGATCGCCGAGCGCCGGGCCGCCGCCCTCGCGCTGGACTCCCGGCTGCTGTCCGAACTGCTCGGCCAGGCCGAGCTGCGCGAACTGCTCGACCCGCAGGTCCTCGCCGACCTGGAGTCCGAGCTGCAGCGGCTCACCCCCGAGCGCCGGATCCGGGACGCCGAGGGCGTCGCCGACGCGCTGCGCCTGCTCGGCCCGCTCTCCGAGGCCGAGCTCGCCGCCCGCGGCGCCGAACCGCTGTGGGCGCTGGAGCTGGAGGCCGCCCGCCGGGCGATCCAGGTCCGGATCGGCGGCGCCCTGCGCTGGGCCGCGATCGAGGACGCCGGACGGCTGCGCGACGCCCTGGGCACCCCGCTGCCGGTCGGCGTCCCCGAGGCCTTCACCGAGCCGGTCAAGGACCCGCTGGGCGACCTGCTGGCCCGGCACGCCCGCACCCACGGCCCGTTCACCGCCCAGGAGGCCGCGGAGCGCTTCGGCCTCGGCACCGCCGTCGTCACCGGCACCCTGGACCGCCTCACCTCCGCCGGGCGCCTGGTCCGCGGCGAGTTCCGGCCCGAGGGCAGCAGCACCGTCCCCGAGTGGTGCGACGCCGAGGTGCTGCGCCGCCTGCGCCGCCGCTCGCTGGCCGCCCTGCGGCACGAGGTGGAGGCCGTCCCGCCGAAGGCGTTGGCCGCGTTCCTCCCGCAGTGGCAGCACCTGGCCGGGCACCGGCTGCGCGGCGCCGACGGCCTCTACCGGGTCGTCGAGCAGCTCCAGGGCACCGCGCTGCCCGCCTCCGCCCTGGAGAAGCTGGTGCTGCCCGCCCGGCTGTCCGACTACTCCCCCGCCCTGCTGGACGAGCTGATGGCGGCCGGCGAGATCGGCTGGTCCGGCGCGGGCGCGCTGCCCGGCAAGGACGGCTGGATCAGCCTCCACCTGCCGGAGAACGCCCACCTGCTGCGCCCCGAGCCGCTCCCGCTCACCCCCGGCCCGGTGCACGCGGCCCTGCTGGAGGCGCTGAGCGGCGGCTACGGCGCGTTCTTCCGCCAGCTCGCCGAGCGCGTCCCGGGCGTTCCGGACGCCGAGATCGCCGACGCCCTGTGGGACCTGGTCTGGGCCGGGTACGTCACCAACGACACCCTGGCCCCGCTGCGCGGCCTGCTCGGCTCCGGCCGCACCGCGGGCGCCACCGCGCACCGCGCGCCGCGCGCCACCCCGCGCGGCCGCTACGGCGGCGCGGGGCGCGGCCTGGCCCGCCCGGCCTCCCGCACCGGCCCGGCGACCGCGGCCGGCCGCTGGTCGCTGCTGCCCGCGTTCGGCGGCGAGGTGACGGCGCGGGCCGCCGCCCAGGCGCAGGCCCTGCTGGACCGGCACGGCGTGCTGACCCGCGGCGCGGTGGGGGCCGAACGCGTCCCGGGCGGCTTCGCGGGCGTCTACCGGGTGCTGTCGGCGTTCGAGGAGCGCGGCCGGGCCCGCCGGGGCTACTTCGTCGAGGGCCTCGGCGGCGCCCAGTTCGCCATGGACGGCGCCGCGGACCGGCTGCGGTCCGTCAACTCCCGGCTGGAGCGGGCGACGGGCGACGCGTGGGCCGCCGAGGGCGCCGCGCAGCCGCCGCAGGCCCTGGTGCTGGCCGCCGCCGACCCCGCCAACGCGTACGGCGCGGCGCTGGCCTGGCCGGAGCCCCCGGCCGACACCGCCGTCGCCCACCGCCCGGGCCGCAAGGCCGGTTCACTGGTCGCCCTGGTCGACGGCGAACTGGTGCTGTACCTGGAGCGGGGCGGTCGGTCGCTGCTCGCCTGGGCCGCCGAGGGACCCGCGCTGGACGCCGCCCTGGCCGCGCTGGCCGGGCCGCTCACCGTCGAGCGCGTCAACGGCCACCCGGCCCTCACCAGCCCCCTGGGCCCCCGGTTGGAGACGGCCGGTTTCCACCCCACCCCGAAGGGCTACCGGCTGCGGTAGCGGGCGGTGGCTCACCCGTCCGGGGGAGCGCCGCCCGCCCCGGCCGGGTCCGGCGCCGCCCGGTCCGTCTGCCGTTTCCGCGGCTCCGGAGGCGTGTTTCTGGCGTGCACCGGGACCAGCCCGATCCCCCACCACCCGGCCGCGAGCACGCCGAGAGCGGCACCGCCGTGTATCGCGGTGCCGCTCACCAGCAGCAGTATCAGGCCCAGACCGACCAGTGCCGTCGCACCGAGCAGCAGCGCACTGCGCGCACTCCGCATCGTGGCCCTCCTTCACCCGGCGCCCCGCGTCCGCGGGGCGGTCGAGGTCCGGTCAGGCCGCCACCACGTCCATCGCCGCCTTGGGCGAGATGGAGCCGGCCCGGTCGACACCGGGGGCCGGCAGCGGAACCGGTTCGAGCACCGGCCTCAGCAGATCACCCTCCGAGAGGGTGGCCATCGCCGCAAGTTCGGCGAGCGACAGTTCGTCGCTGACCTCCCGCATGACCTCCGACATCCGCACGTCGAGCGCGTCGCAGATGGCGGAGAGCAGTTCGGAGGACGCCTCCTTCTGACCCCGCTCGACCTCGGAGAGGTACCCGAGCGAAACCCTGGCGGCTGCCGACACCTCGCGGAGTGTGCGGCCCTGGCGCTGGCGCTGCCGACGCAGCACATCGCCCAGCAGGCGACGGAGCAGAATCATCGGTGCCTCCCTCCTCGGACTGCGGATCGAGATGTCACGACCCCACCGTACCGCCTTGCCAGCATCCCGTGCGGGGACCGGGGTCGTGTTCACTCTGGGCTGCAAGGCCGCCCCTCCCTGATTCTTCCCCGTCGGAGCCGTCGAACCCCTCGTGAAGGGCAGATGTCCGGCTCCGGACGCACGGTCGACACCGGGTCGACGCAATTCGCCCCCGGCCGTCTTCCGTCCGGCCGGGGCATCCGGTCTAACACGATCCCCCGCCGGGTGCGGTGGGTTCGCCGGTTTTCACCGCGCTCCGCCGGGTCTTTCGGCGAAGCTCAGCCGTTGCCCGGTGCCAGCCGCCGGAGCAGCAGCTCCAGCGCGGCGTCCACCGAACCGTGCCGGATCGTGTCACGCCCACCCGACAACCGGAGCGGGAGCGCTTCTGTTCCCGCCGGTCCGGCGAGGGCGACGTACACGGTACCGACGGGCTGCCCGTCCTGCGGATCGGGGCCGGCCACGCCGGTGGTGGCCAGCGCCCAGTCGGCGCCGAGCAGGCGGCGGACGCCCTCGGCCATCTGCCGGGCCACCACCGGGTGGACCGGCCCGTGCACGTCGAGCAGGCCCTCGTCCACGCCGAGGAGGGAGGCCTTCAGCTCGGTGGCGTACGCGGTGACCGAGCCGCGGAACACCGCGGAGGCGCCGGGGACGTCGACCAGGGCGGCGGCCAGCAGGCCGCCGGTGAGCGACTCGGCGACGGCCAGGGTGGCGCCCTCGGCCCGCAGCGCCGCCAGCGCCCGGGCCGCGGCCGGGCGCTCACCCACCGCGGCGCTCCCTGGCGATGCCCTCGCGGCGCAGCCGGACGGCCTGCAGCACGTAGTCCAGGCCGGTGGCCAGGGTGAGGAGCACCGCGACGCCCATCACCACGGCGCGGGCGGTGGCCAGCGGCCCGGTGAGCACCAGGACGTACATGCCGACCGCGGTGCCCTGGGCCAGCGTCTTGATCTTGCCGCCGCGGCTGGCCGGGATGACGGCGTAGCGGATCACCCAGAACCGCATGAGCGTGATGCCGAGCTCGCGGGCCAGGATCACCGCGGTGACCCACCAGGGCAGGTCGCCGAGCAGGGACAGGCCGATCAGGCCGGTGCCCATGATCGCCTTGTCGGCGATCGGGTCGGCGATCCGGCCGAAGTCGGTGACCAGGCCCTTGCGGCGGGCCAGCGCCCCGTCGAAGACGTCGGTGATCATCGCGACGGCGAAGGCCGCCCAGGCGAAGGCCCGCCACTCGGGGTCGTGGCCGCCGTCGGCGAACAGCAGCGCGGCGAAGACCGGGACGAGCACCAGCCGGAACATGGTCAGCACGTTGGCGATGTTCCACACGCCCGGCTGCGGCGGGACGGCGGCCGGGGTCGGCCGGGTGGCGGCCGGGGCCCCCGGCCCCTTGGTCATACCTCGGCTCCGGCGAGCTCCGGCGCCTCGGCGGTGGCCGCGACGGCCTCGGCGATCAGGTCGACGCCCTCGGTCCCGGTCACCACGGCCCGGTAGGAGCGACCGACCACCGCGTCCTCGACGCCGAGCAGGGTGGTCAGGCCGTCGGTCTCGGGGGCCTGGTGCGCGGCGCGGCCCTCCACCACCCCGTCCTCGACGGATTCGACGAGCACGGTGACCTCGCTGCCGACGCGCCGCTCGGCGCGCTGCGCGGTCAGCTCCTCGGCGAGCTTGGAGAGCCGGGCGACGCGGTCGTTCACGGTGTCCTGGTCGAGCTTGCCGTCGTACCCGGCGGCCTCGGTGCCGTCCTCGTCGGAGTACCCGAACACGCCGATGGCGTCGAGCCCGGCGTGGGTGATGAACCGTTCCAGCTCCGCGTAGTCCTCCTCGGTCTCGCCGGGGAAGCCCACGATGAAGTTGGAGCGGGCCCCGGCCTCGGGGGCCTTGGCGCGGATCGACTCCAGCAGGCCGAGGAACTGCTCGGTGGAGCCGAAGCGGCGCATCCGGCGCAGCACGGCGGGCGCGGAGTGCTGGAAGGACAGGTCGAAGTACGGGACGACCTTGTCGGTGCCGGTCATCACGTCGATCAGGCCGGGGCGCATCTCGGCGGGCTGCAGGTAGCTGACCCGGACCCGCTCGATGCCCTCGACCGCGGCGATCTCGGTGAGCAGGGTCTCCAGCAGGCGGATGTCGCCGAGGTCCTTGCCGTAGGAGGTGTTGTTCTCGGAGACCAGGACGACCTCGCGCACGCCCTGCCCGGCCAGCCAGACCGCCTCGTTCAGGACGTCGCTAGGACGGCGCGAGACGAAGGAGCCGCGGAAGGCGGGGATGGCGCAGAACGAGCAGCGGCGGTCGCAGCCGGAGGCGAGCTTGATCGAGGCGACCGGGGCGTCGTCCAGGCGCTTGCGCAGGGTGCGCGGGCCGGAGGCGGGGGCGAGGCCCTCGGGGAGGTCGGCGGGGGCGCCGTGGCCGGGCAGCGCGATCGCGGCCGCGGCGGCCTGCCGCTCGACCGGGGTGAGCGGCAGCAGCTTGCGGCGGTCGCGGGGGGTGTGGGCCTGGACGTGGCCGCCGGAGAGGATGGTGTTCAGGCGGGCGGAGATGTCGGCGTAGTCGTCGAAGCCGAGCACGCCGTCGGCCTCGGGGAGGGCCTCGGCGAGCTCCTTGCCGTAGCGCTCGGCCATGCAGCCGACCGCGACCACGGCCTGGGTGCGGCCGTGGCCCTTGAGGTCGTTGGCCTCCAGGAGGGCGTCGACGGAGTCCTTCTTGGCGGCCTCGACGAACCCGCAGGTGTTGACGACGGCGACGTCGGCCTCGCTGGCGTCGTCGACCAGTCGCCAGCCGTCGGCCTCGAGTCGCCCGGCGAGTTCCTCGGAGTCGACCTCGTTGCGGGCGCATCCGAGCGTGACCAGGGCGACAGTGCGGGTTTCAGGCATGACGCCAAGATTAACGCGCGCCCCCCGGTGGAGTTCCCCCCGGAGGGCGCGCGCGTTGCCGCAGTGGGTGGATCCGCCCCGGTTCAGCCCGCCTGCGGGTCGCCGGGGGTGTAGGTGAGGTGCACCACCTGGCCGTCCTGACCGGCCGGACCGAGGTCCTTGCCGTTGACGAACAGGTGGACGGCCCCGGCGTTGCCGATCACCAGGGTGATCTTCTTGGGGTCGGTGAAGGTCTGGTCCTGGCCGGCTTCCAGGTTGTTGGAGTACAGCGACTTGCCGTTGCCGTCCTTGGCGGTGACCCAGCTCTTGTCCGCCCCGGCGACCAGCTTGACGGTGACCTTGTCGGCGGGCGCGGCGGCGATCGCGGCGACGCTGCTCTCGGGGGCGGGCGGCTGGGCCGACGGCGAGCCGGTGGCCGGGGCGGAGACGCCGGAGGGCAGCGGGGCGCTGGCCGCGCCGGGCTGGTTGCCGCCGGAGGACGAGGAGCCGACCAGGTTGTAGCCGATCAGCACGACCACGGCGAGGATCGCGACCACCATCGCGGCGGTCCAGTTCGGCCGGTTGTGGTCGCGGACCTTGATCGGGCCGGTGTCGAGCAGCTGCCCGGCGGGCAGGGCGGCGGGCCCGCCGTGCTCGGCGTCGTAGCGGGCGACCAGCGCCTCGCCGTCCAGGCCGACCTCGCGGGCCAGCAGGCGCAGGTGGCCGCGGGCGTAGAAGGCGCCGCCGCAGCGTTCGAAGTCGTCGGACTCGATGGCGTGCACGATCGGCACCCGGATCCTGGTACGGGTGCTGACCTGGTCGACCGTCAGGCCCGCGTCGATCCGGGCCCTGGCGAGCTGCCGCCCGATGCTCGGCCCGCCGGCGGTGGCACGACTCGACTCCTCGGCGGGAATCGGCGCGGAGGAGTCGGGGGCGGAGCGGCGGGGGGACTTGCCGATGGTCACTGGGCACGCCTTTCGAGCGGAGGCCACCTGCTGAGGCACCAGTCTAGGGGTGGGGGTGGAACGTTTCTCAACCGGAGGGGGCCCGAACGTGCCACAGTCTCGCAACAGAAGTTGACGGGCGGTCACGGCGGCCCCCGGCCCGCGACCGCCCGCCGTCTACCCCCGGAGGGCCAGCAGCACACCATCGAGTTCGTCCGGCTTGACCAGGACGTCGCGGGCCTTGGAGCCCTCGCTGGGGCCGACGATGCCGCGGGACTCCATCAGGTCCATCAGCCGGCCGGCCTTGGCGAAGCCGACCCGCAGCTTGCGCTGGAGCATCGAGGTCGACCCGAACTGGGTGGTGACGACCAGCTCGGCGGCCTGGATCAGCAGGTCGAGGTCGTCGCCGATCTCCTCGTCGATCTCCTTCTTCGGCCCGCCGCCGACCACCACGTCGTCCCGGTAGCGGGCGGTCAGCTGGTCCTTGCAGTGCTGGACGATCTTGGCGATCTCCGCCTCGGTGACGAAGGCGCCCTGCATCCGGACCGGCTTGGAGGCGCCCATCGGCAGGAACAGCGCGTCGCCCTTGCCGATCAGCTTCTCGGCGCCGGGCTGGTCGAGGATGACCCGGGAGTCGGCCATCGCCGAGGTGGCGAAGGCCAGCCGGGACGGCACGTTGGCCTTGATCAGGCCGGTGACCACGTCCACCGAGGGGCGCTGGGTGGCCAGCACCAGGTGGATGCCCGCGGCGCGGGCGAGCTGGGTGATCCGGACCACCGAGTCCTCGACGTCGCGCGGGGCGACCATCATCAGGTCGGCCAGCTCGTCGACGATCACCAGCAGGTACGGGTAGGGCGTCAGCTCGCGCTCGCTGCCCAGCGGCGGCTGCACGGTGCCGGCCCGGACGGCGGCGTTGAAGTCGTCGACGTGCCGGAATCCGTAGGCCGCCAGGTCGTCGTAGCGCATGTCCATCTCGCGCACCACCCACTGGAGGGCCTCGGCGGCCTTCTTCGGGTTGGTGATGATCGGCGTGATCAGGTGCGGGATGCCCTCGTACGCGGTCAGCTCGACCCGCTTGGGGTCGACCAGCACCATCCGGACCTCGTCGGGGGTGGCGCGCACCAGCACCGAGGTGATCAGGCAGTTGATGCAGGAGGACTTGCCCGCGCCGGTCGCGCCGGCCACCAGGACGTGCGGCATCTTCGCCAGGTTGGCCATCACGGTGTGGCCCTCGACGTCCTTGCCCATGCCGACCACCATCGGGTGGCCGTCCTCGGCGGCGGCGCGCGAGCGCAGCAGGTCGCCGAGGGTGACCATCTCCCGGTCCCGGTTGGGGATCTCCACGCCGACCGCGGACTTGCCGGGGATCGGCGAGATGATCCGCACGTCGGGGGTGGCCACCGCGTAGGCGATGTTCTTCGCCAGCGCGGTGATCCGCTCGACCTTCACGGCGGGGCCGAGCTCGACCTCGTAGCGGGTCACCGTCGGACCGCGGGTGAAGCCGGTGACCCGCGCGTCGACCTTGAACTCGGCGAAAACGCCGGTCAGTTGGGCCACCACGTCGTCGTTGATCTGGGAGCGGGCCTTGGCCGGGGCGCCGCGCTCCAGCAGGTCCAGCGAGGGCAGCGCGTAGGTGACGTCGCCGGAGAGCTGGAGCTGCTCCATCCGCACCGGGGCCTGGCCGTGGCCCTCGGAGGCGTCGGCGGCCCGGGCCGCGGGCACCTCGGGGGCCCACGGCTCCTCGGGCGGGGCGGTGTTGTCCTTGACCTGGCCGACCATGCTGGCCACCGCGGGCGAGCCGGGCACGCCGTACAGCAGCGCGCCGTCCAGGTCGGCGGCCACCCCGGCGGCGAGGTCCCGGGTCCGGTACGGGTCCTTCTCCAGGGGGAGCGGCTCGGTCGGCTCCGTCCCCTCCGGGGCCTCCGCCTTGCGGCGGCGGCGACTGCGGCGGGCGGAGAGCTCGTCGTTCTCGACGGTGATCGGCAGCGCGTCCGGGTCGGCGTCCTCGGGCGGGGCGGTGGAGTACGCGCGCTCCCCGGTGGGCGCGTCGACGTCCTGGAAGGCCTCGTCGCCGGGCAGCGGCTCGACCACGCCCAGCCGCACGCCGAGCTGCCGCAGCCGCTCGGGGATGCGGTGGACCGGGGTCGCGGTGACCACCAGCAGGCCGAAGAACGCGACCAGCAGCAGCAGCGGGACGGCCAGCGGCGGGCCCGCCGCGGCCATCATCGGGGTGGAGGCGCCCCAGCCGAGCAGACCGCCGGCCTGCCGGATCCTCGTCGCGCCCGCGCCCATCGCGGGGCCGCCGCAGCCGATGTGCACCAGGCCCAGGACGCCGACCACCAGGGTGCTCAGGCCGATCGCTATCCGGCCGTTGGCCTCCGGCACCTCGGGGTGGCGCATCAGCCGGACGGCGAGGGCGCCGAGCAGGAACGGCACCAGCACGTCGAGCCGGCCGAACAGGCCGGAGACCACGTTGGTGGCGGCCTCGCCGAGCCAGCCCTGCGGGCTGAACCACGTCCCGGCGGCGGTCACCAGGGCGAGGGCGAGCAGCAGCAGCGCCACCCCGTCCTTGCGGTGCTCGGGGTGCAGGTTGCGGGCGCCGTGGCCGAAGCCGCGGAACAGCGCGCCCACCGAGTGCGCCAGGCCCAGCCAGAGCGCCCGGACGGCCCGGAAGAGTATCGGCCGCTTCGGCGGGGGCGGCGGAGCTGCGGGGGGCGCCTTCCTGGCCGGGGCCCTCTTGGCGGGCGCGGCCTTCTTGGCGGGGGCGGCCTTCTTCGCCGGAGCCTTCTTGGCCGGTGCGCCCTTGGCCGGCCCGGGCTTGCTGGTGCGTGCGGCGGCGCTTCCGGGCGTTCGTGTGGCCATGGGGGCAGCCTACCGGCGCACCCGGGCCGCGGACATGCGCGGGCGCACTTCGGCGGGTTGTGTCGCCGACCCGCCGTCAGCCGCCCGGGAATCACCCGGACGGATGACCCTGACGGCCCGTCAGCCGGAGCCCGGGCGCAGCGCGTCCAGGGCCCCGCGCAGGCCGGCGATCTTCCGCTCCAGGTGCGCGGCGGTCGCCGCGGCGCCGCCGTCGGAGCCCGCCTCCAGCTGCTTGGTGAGCGCCTCGGCCTGCTCCTCGACCGCGGCCAGCCGGGCCGACAGCTCGCCCAGCAGCGCCCCGCCGATGGCCGGTTCGGCGCCTGCCTCCAGCTGCAGGCGCAGCAGCGCGGCCTGCTCCTTCAGCTGGGTGTTCTTCTGGTACAGGTCGACGAAGACGGAGACCTTGGCCCGCAGCACCCACGGGTCGAAGGGCTTGGAGATGTAGTCGACCGCACCGGCCGCGTAGCCGCGGAAGGTGTGGTGCGGGCCGTGGTTGATCGCGGTCAGGAAGATGATCGGGATGTCCCTGGTCCGCTCGCGGCGCTTGATGTGCGCGGCGGTCTCGAACCCGTCCATGCCGGGCATCTGGACGTCCAGCAGGATGACCGCGAAGTCGTCGGTGAGTAGGGCCTTGAGCGCCTCCTCGCCGGAGGAGGCGCGCACCAGGGTCTGGTCGAGCGCGGAGAGGATCGCCTCCAGGGCGAGCAGGTTCTCCGGACGGTCGTCGACCAGGAGGATCTTCGCCTTCTGCACCAGGACCCGCCCTCCTGCCGGTTGTTTCCCGAGGGCCGGCACCTTCGCACCGCCCATCACTGCCCCGGTCATGCTAGCCGTACCCCCTCGCCCGCCACAGGCCCGGTGCCGGGCGTCACCGTCCGGTCACTGTTGGCAACGAGCGGTGACCCTACCGGGTTCCCGCCCGCGGGGGCCAGCCGGAGCGGGCCCCCGCGGGTGGCGGTCACCTGACGGGCAGGTGCTGGCGCATCACCGCCAGCAGGTGGTCGGTCTCCACCGGCTTGGTGATGTGATCGGTGGCGCCCGCCTGGAGGCTCTTCTCGCGGTCGCCCTTCATCGCCTTGGCGGTCAGCGCGATGATCGGCAGGCCGGAGAAGCGGGGCATCCGGCGGATGTGCTCGGTGGTCGCGTAGCCGTCCAGCTCGGGCATCATGATGTCCATCAGCACCAGGGCGACGTCCTCGTTGTGCTCCAGCATCTCGATGCCCTCGCGGCCGTTCTCCGCGTACAGCACGGTCAGGCCGTACTGCTCCAGCACGCTGGTGAGGGCGAAGACGTTGCGGATGTCGTCGTCGACGATCAGGACCCGCTCGCCGTCGAAGCGGGGCGGGGCGCCGGCCGGGCGGGCGGGTTCGCCCTGGCGCGGGACGGTCTCCTCGGCGGGACGGGGGGCGTCGGCGGGGCGTCGGCGCTCGACGGTGGAGCGGCGGCGCTCCTCGACCAGGCCGCGGGCCTCCTGGGTCCACTGCTCGGCGGGGGTGCGGGGGGCTTCGAGGGCGCGCGGGGCGCCCGCGCGCTCCAGGGTGACCGGTTCGGGCCCCTCGCTGCGCAGCGGCAGGTAGAGGGTGAAGGCGGAGCCGCGGCCGATCTCGCTCTCGACGTGGATCTCGCCGCCGAGCAGCCGGGCGATCTCCCGGCTGATCGACAGGCCCAGGCCGGTGCCGCCGTACTTGCGGCTGGTGCCGCCGTCGGCCTGCTTGAACGCCTCGAAGATCTCGCGGAGCTTGTTGCCGGGGATGCCGATGCCGGTGTCGGAGACCGAGAAGGCGATCAGCGGCTCGTCGGGGTCGGCCATGGTGCCGGACTCCAGCAGCTGCTCGCGCACGTGCTGCGGGATCTCCTGGCCCGCGACCGGGCGGATCATCAGCTCGACCGCGCCCGCGTCGGTGAACTTCACCGCGTTGGAGAGCAGGTTGCGCAGCACCTGCTGCAGGCGCTGCTCGTCGGTGTGCAGGGTGACCGGCAGGTCCGGGGAGACCCGGACCGCGAAGTCCAGGTTCTTCTCGGCGGCCAGCGGCCGGAACGCGGCCTCCACGTAGTCGACCAGTTGGACGAGCGCGATCCGGGCCGGGCGGACGTCCATCTTGCCCGCCTCGACCTTGGACAGGTCGAGGATGTCGTTGATCAGCTGGAGCAGGTCGCTTCCCGCGCCGTGGATGGTCTCGGCGAACTCGACCTGCTTGGCCGACAGGTTGCCCTCGTTGTTGTCGGAGAGCAGCTTGGCCAGGATCAGCAGCGAGTTGAGCGGGGTGCGCAGCTCGTGCGACATGTTGGCGAGGAACTCGCTCTTGTAGCGGGAGGCCAGCGCGAGTTGCTCGGCGCGCTCCTCCAGGATCTGCCGGGCCTCCTCGATCTCGCTGTTCTTGATCTCGATGTCGCGGTTCTGCTGGGCGAGTTGCTCGGCCTTCTCCTGCAACTCCTCGTTGGTGCGCTCCAGTTCCTCTTGGCGGGCCTCCAACTCGGCGGAGCGCATCGAGAGTTCGGCGGTCAGTCGCTGGGACTCCAGCAGCAGCCCCTCGGTCTTGGTGTTGACCGAGATGGTGTTGACGGTCACGCCGATCTGGTCGGCGATCTGGTTGAGGAAGTCCAGCGCGACGGTGGTGAAGCTGGAGAAGGTGGCGAGTTCGATCACGCCGAGCAGCCGGCCCTCGAACAGCACCGGCATCACCACCACGTGCGCCGGGGAGGACTCGCCGAGGCCGGAGGAGATCTTCAGGTAGCCGGGCGGGGTCTCCTTCAGCACGATCGGCCGCTTCTCCACCGCGGCCTGCCCGATCAGGCCCTCGCCGAGCCGGAAGGTGGTGGGCATGGTGCGCCGGTGGTAGCCGTAGCTGCCGATCAGGCGCAGCACGACGTCGTTCTCGTCGTCGTCCTCGGTGACGAGTTCGGCGGCCCGGCCGGCCGGTTGGGCGAGGAAGAAGGCGCCGTGCTGGGCGGAGACCACCGGGGTCAGCTCGCTCATGATCAGCGAGGCGACGGCGGACAGGTCGCGGCGGCCCTGCAGCAGGCCGGACATCCGGGCCAGGTTGGACTTGAGCCAGTCCTGCTCCTTGTTGGTCCGGGTGGTCTCGCGCAGGTTGGCGATCATCTGGTTGATGTTGTCCTTGAGCTCGTCGAGCTCGCCGGACGCGTCCACGTTGATCCGCGGCGACAGGTCGCCGCGGGTGACGGCGGTGGCGACCTGGGCGATCGCGCGCACCTGCCGGGTCAGGTTGTTGGCCAGCTCGTTCACCGACTCGGTGAGGTCCTGCCAGGTGCCCGCGACGCCGGGGACGCGGGCCTGGCCGCCGAGGCGTCCGTCGGTGCCGACCTCGCGGGCGACCCGGGTGACCTCGTCGGCGAACGCGCCGAGCTGGTCGACCATGGTGTTGATGCTGGTCTTGAGCTCCAGGATCTCGCCGCGGGCGTCCACGTCGATCTTCTGCGAGAGGTCGCCGCGGGCGACGGCGGTGATCACGAGCGCGATGTTGCGGACCTGGCCGGTGAGGTTGTTGGCCATCAGGTTGACGTTCTCGGTCAGGTCCTTCCAGATCCCGGCGACGCCGGGGACGCTGGCCTGGCCGCCCAGGATGCCGTCGGTGCCCACCTCGCGCGCGACGCGGGTGACTTCGACGGCGAAGGCCGACAGCTGGTCGACCATGGTGTTCAGGGTGTCGGCGAGCGCGGCGACCTCGCCCGCCGCGTCGATGGCGATCTTCTTGGACAGGTCGCCGCGGGCCACCGCGGAGGCGACCTCGGCGATGTTGCGGACCTGGTTGGTCAGGTTGGACGCCATCAGGTTGACGTTGTCGGTCAGGTCGCGCCAGATGCCGGAGACGCCGGAGACCCGGGCCTGGCCGCCCAGGATGCCGTCGGTGCCCACCTCGCGCGCGACGCGGGTCACCTCGTCGGCGAACGCGGACAGCTGCTCGACCATGGTGTTGACGGTGGTGACGAGTTCGCGGATCTCGCCCTTCGCGTCGACGGTGATCTTCTTGGAGACGTCGCCGCGGGCCACCGCGGTGGTCACCTCGGCGATCGAACGCACCTGGCTGGTCAGGTTGTTGGCCATCAGGTTCACCGAGTTGGTGAGGTCCTTCCAGGTGCCGGAGACCCCGGGCACGCTGGCCTGGCCGCCGAGGATGCCCTCGGTGCCGACGTCCCGGGCGACCCGGGTGACCTCGTCCGCGAACGCCGAGAGCTGGTCGACCATGGTGTTGATGGTGTTCTTCAGCTCCAGGATCTCGCCCCGGGCATCGACCTGGATCTTCTGCGACAGGTCGCCCTTGGCGACCGCGGTGGTGACCTGCGCGATGCCGCGGACCTGGCTGGTCAGGTTGTTCGCCATCGAGTTGACGTTCTCGGTCAGGTCCTTCCAGACCCCGGCCACGCCGGGCACCTGGGCCTGCCCGCCGAGGATGCCGTCGGTGCCCACCTCGCGGGAGACCCGGGTGACCTGCTCGGCGAAGCCGGACAGCTGGTCGACCATGGTGTTGATGGTGTTCTTCAGCTCCAGGATCTCGCCGCGGGCGTCGACCTCGATCTTGCGCGACAGGTCGCCCTTGGCGACCGCGGTGGTCACCTCGGCGATGTTGCGGACCTGCGCGGTCAGGTTGGCCGCCATGAAGTTCACCGAGTCGGTCAGGTCGCGCCACACGCCGGCCACGCCCGACACCTGCGCCTGGCCGCCGAGGCGGCCCTCGGTGCCCACGTCGCGGGCCACCGTGGTGACCTGCGCGGCGAAGGAGTTGAGCTGGTCCACCATGGTGTTGACGGTGTTCTTCAGCTCCAGCATCTCGCCGTCGACGTCCACCGTGACCTTGCGCGACAGGTCGCCGCGGGCCACCGCGGTGGTCACCTCGGCGATGTTGCGCACCTGCGCGGTCAGCCGCCCGGCCATGGTGTTGACCGAGTCCGACAGGTCCTTCCAGGAGCCGGAGACGCTGCGCACCCGGGCCTGGCCGCCGAGCTTGCCCTCGGTGCCGACCTCGATCGCCACCCGGGTCACCTCGTCGGTGAACTCCGACAGCTGGTCGACCAGGCCGTTGACCGTCCGGCCGACCTTCAGGAACTCGCCGCGCAGCGGGTAGCTGGCCCCGGTGGTGTGCAGCGAGCGCAGCTCCATGGTCTGGGTCAGGTCGCCCTCGGCGATCGAGGACAGCACCCGGCCGACCTCGGCCATCGGCCGGGCCAGGTCGTCGATCAGCGCGTTGCAGTTGTCGACGGCCGCCATCCAGGCGCCCTCGCCGACGCCGCTCTCCAGCCGCTCGGAGAGCCGGCCCTCGCGGCCCACCGCCCGGCGCACCCGGGCCAGTTCGCCGGTCAGGTGCTGGTTGCGGTCGGCGACCTCGTTGAACACCGCGGCGATCTCGGCCAGCAGGCCGTCGCCGGGGAAGGTCAGCCGACGGCGGAAGTTGCCGTCCCGCATCGCGGTCAGCGCGGTCAGCAGCTTGCGAAGCTCCGCGGGCTCCGCGCCGCGCCCCGGGCCAGGGCGCCGCCCGCCGCCGGCCCGCGACGGCGGCACCGGGCGGGCGCCTCGCGCAGCGGCGGTCGTCGTACCGGACACGTCCTTGGTCGCCGAACTCAACGGGGCCCTCCCAGGTCCTGACTCGGTTCACCGCCGCGGGAGGAGAAGGCGTCCGCCGTCGCTCCCGCGCCGTCCCCCTCGACCGTACTGCGGCGGTGACGGCACGCGGACCCCCCAGTGTGGCAGCACTGCTCCCCGGTGTCGGACCGGTTGCGGAGGGTTTTGTCGGCGAGCAGGGAAAGTGGTGGACGAAATCACCCCCAGGGGCCTGTTTCGGCGCCCCGGCCCCACTGGGTACCAACCGGAAAGTAGGGTGGAGGGCCGCACCGGGCCGGGGCGGGGCCGCACCGCGCCCGCCGCACCGCCCGTAAGCTTCCCCATCTTCCGTCGGACCAGCAGCAGAGGAGACGTGGCCGTGGTCACCGCGCGCGCAGCCGCCACCTTCGAACCGGTCGACCGGTCGGCCGCCGCGGCCCGCGGCTTCGTCCGGGACGCCCTGCTCGGGTGGGGCGTGCCCGAGGTGGTGGACGACGCCGTGGTACTGGTCAGCGAACTGGTCACCAACGCGGTGGTGCACGCCGGGACGGCCGCCGAGGTGGTCTGCCTCCAGGAGGAGGAGACCGTCCGGATCGAGGTCAGCGACCGGCACCCGGAGCGCGGCCTGCCCTCCTTCGCCAACGTGACGATGAACTCCGAGCGGTACGCCGACCCGGACGGCGAGGGCGGCCGCGGCCTGCTGATGTGCTCGGCGCTGTCCAGCAGCTGGGGCGTGGAGTACGCGGCGGGCCGCAAGACCGTCTGGTTCCGCCTCGCCCTGCCCGAGCAGCAGCCCGGCACCCGGTACGCGCTGCCCAGCCTGCCCGGCGGCGAGCTCCCGGCCGCGGACGGGCCGGTGCGGGTCGCCGTGGTGCAGCTCGACGACCACGGGCGGGTCCGGCACTGGAACGCCGACGCCGAGTCGCTCTTCCACCGGCCCGCGGACGCCGTGTTCGGCCGCCCCTGGGCCGAGCTGGCCGTCTGGCCGCAGACCCCCGGCCTCGGCCTCGGCGACACCCTGCGCCTGGCCCGCTGGGAGGGCTCGTACGCGGTGCGCGGCGGCGACGGCGCGGTGCAGGAGGTGTACGGCACCCACGTGCGGCTGCGCGACAGCGGCGGCACCC
Organism: Kitasatospora sp. NPDC001540; assembly: GCF_042894345.1. Taxonomy (NCBI): domain Bacteria; kingdom Bacillati; phylum Actinomycetota; class Actinomycetes; order Kitasatosporales; family Streptomycetaceae; genus Kitasatospora; species Kitasatospora sp. NPDC001540. The sequence continues at coordinate 7,164 of NZ_JBIAVO010000026.1, read as the reverse complement.
CGACCGTGCTGTGCGTGCTGGTGCGGGAGGCCGACCGCGCGGTGCTGCGCACCCCCGGCACGCCCGGCGCCGCGGAGGGCGCCACCACCGCCGTCGAGCCGCTGGACCTGCTGGTCGGCCCGGTCTCCCCCGACGACCTGTCCAGCCTGCTGCAGCGGATCGTCGAGCGCGCCCGCGACCTGCTGGACGCGGACGCCTCCTACCTGCTGCTCACCAGCGAGGACGAGACCGAGTTCGAACTGCGCGCCGCCACCGGCCTGGCCGGGCCGTCCCGGCGCTTCTCCCGGATGCCGATCGACGCCGGTGCGGGCCGCTTCGACTCGGCCCGGCTGCCCGCCGTCCACGAGGACCTGGCGGTCCGCCCGACCGGCGCCGCCCCGCTGCTCGACGGCACCGAGCTGCGCTCGCTGATCACCGTCCCGCTCAAGGTCGAGGGCCGCCTGACCGGTTCGCTCGGGGTGGCCGCGGCCGCCCCCGGCCGCTACGACAACGAGGACGCGCTGCGGCTGCAGTTCGCCGCCGACCGGATCGCGCTGGCCCTGGAGAGCGCCCGGCTGAGCGAGTTGGAGCGGCTGCGGCGCGGCTCGCTGTCCTTCCTGGTGGAGGCCTCCGACCTGCTGGCCGGCACCCTGGAGCACGAGCAGACGCTGGCCCTGATGGCGCAGATGGCCGTTCCCACGCTCTCCTCCTGGTGCGCCGTCTACACCACGCCGGACGTGGCGGCGGGCGCCGAACTCGCCTTCGTGCTGCACGAGGACGAGGACCGGATCGACGCGCTGCGCGCCCTGCTCGACAAGTCCCCCGCCCCGGAGGCGGTGCCCAGTCCCGGCGCCCGCCCGTGGACGGCGCTCGCCGAGACCGCCCGGGCGCTCGGGCACCCGGTCGGCCCGGACCTCGGCGAGACGGTGGTGCTGCCGCTGTCCGCCCGCAACCGGGTGATCGGCCTGCTGGTGCTGGGCACCCGGCGCGGCGTCCGGTTCCGCCAGGAGATCCTGGAGCTCGGCGAGGACCTCTCCCGCCGGGCCGCCCTGGCCCTGGACAACTCCCGCCTGTACTCCGAGCGCACCGCCACCAGCCAGGCCTTCCAGCGCGCCCTGCTGCCGCCGGAGCTGCCGAAGATCCCGGGCGTCGAGGTGGAGGTGTTCTACCAGGCCGCGGGCGAGGGCAACGAGGTCGGCGGCGACTTCTACGACCTGTTCCCGATCCGCGAGGGCACCTACGGCTTCGCGATCGGCGACGTCTGCGGCACCGGCCCGGAGGCCGCCTCGGTCACCGGCCTGGCCCGCAACTCGCTGCGCCTGCTGGCCCGCGAGGGCCTGAGCGCCCCGCAGGTCCTGACCCGGCTGAACGCGGCGATCCTGGAGGAGGGCAGCCGGGCCCGCTTCCTGACCCTGCTGTACGGCGAGCTGACGCCCCGCGAGGACGGCTCGACCGCGCTGTCGCTGGTCTGCGCCGGCCACCCGCTGCCGCTGCGGCTGCGCACCGACGGGCAGGTCGACCAGGCCGCCTCGCCGCAGCCGCTGCTCGGTGTGATGGACGAACTCGACCTGACCGCCGAGGAGTTGGTGCTCTCCCCGGGCGAGGTGCTGCTCTGCGTGACGGACGGCGTGACCGAGCGCCGGGAGGGCCGCCGGATGCTCGGCGACGAGGGCCTGGTCGAGGTGCTGACCGGCTGCGCGGGCCTGACCGCGGGCGCGGTCGCGGCCCGGGTGCACCGGGCGGTGGAGCGCTTCGCGCCCGAGCCGCCGTCCGACGACATGGCGATCCTGACGCTGCGCATTCCGACCCAGCGCCGGAACTGACCGGGGCGACCACTCGAACTGGTCACGGTTTGCTCACACTTGCTCATTCTGCGTGATTCACAAGGGTACAAGACCGGGTCGCCGGGTACACCGTAAGCACCGGGGGCTTCCACCCCGGAGGGCATGACCGACGGCCGCGCCGTCGGTTCTCTCATCCGCCGCAGCCGCCGCACCCTCCCATCGGTGCGCCCACGACCCGGCACCCGGCACCACCTCGCACGCACCCACCCTTCACCGTGATCTCGCCATGCCCTGGCGCAGAGTGAAAGGAGCCTCCGGTGAGCAACGAAGCCTCCGGGGCGAACGCCCGATCCGCTGACGCGGGTCCGCTCGGTTACCTGGCCCTCGGTCTGACTCTGCTGGCGTACGGCCTGCTCGGCACCGGTGTCCTCAGCGGCACCTCGGCCGGCGGCGCCTCCTCGCTGGCGCACCTGGTCGGCGGCGTGACGCTGTTCGTCGCCGGCCTCTGGCAGTTCCGCGGCGGCGACCGCTTCAGCGGCACCGCGTTCACCACCCTGGGCGCCTTCTGGGCGACCTGGGCCGCGGCCGGCCCGGCCGGCAAGAACACCGCGGGCCTGTTCCTGCTGCTGTGGGCGCTGCTGGCGCTCACCCTGACCGCCGCCTCCTGGGGCGCCGGTCTGCTGACCCGCGCGGTCTACGGCCTGCTGACCGTCTCCCTGGTGCTCAGCGCCATCGGGGCGTTCGGCGACGCCTCCGGCTGGGGCAAGGTCGGCGGCTGGGTCGCCGCCGTCTCCGGCCTGGTCGCCTGGTACTCGGCCACCGCCGAGCTGACCGGCGGCCGCTGGGGCCGGGTCGCCCTGCCGGTCAGGTAGTCGGACCGCCGCACCGCCGCACCACCGCTCGTCCCGGAGCCCGGACGCCACCCCCACGGCGCCCGGGCTCCGGCATGTCCGCAGGTCAACTCCCGCTTGCGATCATTTACTTGACAAGGCCGACGGTCCGTCAGTTCTATAGTGCTAGGAACCTAGATAAATGAGGTTGCGGTGATCGAGTTCCACATCGAGCCCCGGTCCGGCGTCGCCCCCTACCTGCAACTGGTCCACCAGGTGCGGCAGGCACTGCGCCTGGGCCTGCTCTCCGAGGGGGACCGGCTGCCCAAGGTCAAGGAGGTCGCGGCGAAGGTCGCGATCAACCCCAACACCGTGCTCAAGGCGTACCGCCAGCTGGAGAACGAGGGGCTCGTCTCCCCCAAGCCCGGCGTCGGCACCTTCGTCAGCGGCACCCTCGGCGCCCCCGCGGTGGCCGAACACGAGCCGCTGCGACAGGAGTTGGCCCGCTGGCTGGCCGCCGCCCGGGCCGCCGGGCTGGACGAGGAGTCCATCGAGGCGCTGTTCCGCCAGACCGTCCGAAGTCCCACCGAAGAGGAGCGATGACCGCGATCGTCGAAGCCCGGGCGCTGCACAAGCGCTACGGCCGCCGCCCGGCCCTCACCGACTGCACGCTGAGCGTCCCGGCCGGGAGCGTCGTCGGCCTGGTCGGCCCGAACGGCGCCGGGAAGTCCACCCTGCTGCAACTCGCCTGCGGCCTGCTCACCCCGACCAGCGGCACCATCGAGGTGTTCGGCGCCCCGCCCGGCCAACTCGCCCGGGTCGGCTTCGTCGCCCAGGACACCCCCCTCTACCCGACGTTCACCGTCGCCGACCACCTGCGGATGGGCGCCCGGCTCAACCCCCGCTGGGACGCCGCCCTCGCCGAGCGCCGCGTCCGGCAGGCCGGACTCGACCCCGCCCAGAAGGCCGGCCGGCTCTCCGGCGGCCAGCGCGCCCAGCTCGCCCTCGCCCTCGCCGTCGCCAAGCGACCCGAACTCCTGCTGCTGGACGAGCCGGTGGCCGCCCTCGACCCGCTGGCCCGGCGCACCTTCCTGCAGGGCCTGATGGAGTTCGTCGCCGAGTCCGAACCGCAGCCCACCGTGGTGCTCTCCTCCCACCTGCTCTCCGACCTGGAGCGGGTCTGCGACCACCTGGTCGTGCTGGCCGACGCCCGGGTCCGCACCGAAGGCGACATCGACGACCTGCTCGCCACCCACTTCCGGCTCACCACCGCCCGCCGCGACGCCACCTCGCTGCCCGCCGCCCTGCACGTCCTGCGCGCCGAGCACACCGGACGCCAGAGCACCTTCACCGTCCGCGCCGCGGCCCCCGTCGACGACCCGTCCTGGGTGATGGAGCCGCTCGGCCTGGAGGACCTGGTCCTGCACTACATGTCCGACCCGTCCGAGTCCGCGCCCGCCGACCCCCGCCACGCCCCGGAGCCGCAACGATGACCTGGCTGACCTGGCGCCAGCACCGCACCCAGTTCCTCACCGCCGCCGCCCTGCTCGTCCTCGCCGCCGCCTACCTGCTGGTGGACGGCATCCGGCTGCGCCACGAACTGCACGGCCTGCCCACCGACTGCGGCCTCAACCAGTGCTTCGACCTGGAGCAGGTGATCCAGGGCAGACGCAACGCCTACCTCGCCGCCGGTGCGCTCGTGCTGCTGGCCCCCGCACTGATCGGCGCGTTCTGGGGCGCCCCGCTGATCGCCCGCGAACTGGAGACCGGCACCCACCGGACGGTCTGGAACCAGAGCGTCCCCCGCGGCCGCTGGCTGGCCGCCAAGCTGCTGCTCACCACCGCCGCCGCGGTCCTCGCCACCGGTCTGCTCAGCCTGCTGGTGACCTGGTACGCCGCCCCGTTCGACCGCTTCGACCACGACCGCTTCCAGCCGCTGCTGTTCGACCTCCGTGGCCTCGTCCCGCTCGGCTACGCCGCCTTCGCGGTCGCGCTCGGCGCCTGCACCGGCCTGTTCCTGCGCCGCACCCTCGCCGCGATGGCCGTCACGCTGGCCGTCTTCACCGCCGTCCAGGTCCTGGTGCCGCTGGCCGTCCGCCCGCACCTGCAGCAGCCCGTCCACGAACTGGTCGCCCTGGGCGAGGGGTCGACCCGCCACGGCTCGTTCGCCGGCTTCGACACCCCGGACGGCCGCCTCGGCCCGGACTCCCGCCTGATCGCCGTCCTCGACGTCCCCGACGGCTGGGTGCTCTCCGGCCGCACCCCGCAGCCCGCGCGCGACGCCACCGGCCGCGTCCTCACCCTCGCCTCCCTGCCCTGCCCGAGCTCCGGCCCCCTCCCCCCGGACGGCTCCTGCGTGGCCCGGGTCGACCTGTACGTCGCCGTCGACTACCAGCCCGCCGACCGCTACTGGACCTTCCAACTCGCGGAGACCGGCCTCTACTTGGTCCTCGCCGCCGCCCTCGCCGCGCTCACCTCCTGGGGCCTGCGCCGCCGCCTCGGCTGACCGCGGGGGGGGGGGGGGGGGGGGGCGCCCCCCCCCCCCCCCCCCCCCCCCCCACCTCCCGCATTCCCCTGCCCCGTTCACCTCCGGTTGCTACTGTCTGCGTGCGGAGGGGGACGGATGGGTCACTGGCTGGTCGGTACGGAGTGTCTCGCCGCGTGCCGTTTCGCCCTCTCCCCCCTGGTCGAGACGGTCGCCGCGGTCGGCATCCTCGCCGAGATCCGCCCCGAGCCCTGGCGCCGCCACTGGCTCGCCACCCACCAGCCCGCCTTCCGGGCCCACCTCGCGGCCGCCCCGCACTCCGCCGCCTGGCTCGCCGACCGCCGCCCGTCCGACTGGCCCACCGTCCTGCGCCTGCCCGTCCCCGACCCGGACGCCGACCCCCGCCTGCTCGACCTCACCGCCCTCGACCTGCCACCCGCCCTCACCGAACTCCTCGACTGGACGTGGCAGCACGTCGTCCGCCCCGAATGGCCCGCCCGCCTGCACGCGCTGCGCGCCGACCTCACCGCCCGCCGCGAACGCGCCGCCCACCACGGCTGGCCCGCCGCCCTCCCCCACCTCGGCCCGCAGCACCGCTGGCTCCCCGACGGCCGCCTCCGCCTCACCGCTCCCGACCTTCCCCCGCACCCGATAACCGAACTGCTCCTCGTCCCCACCAGCGCCCGCCACGGCTGGCTCCTCCCGGACGCGTCGCACGCCCGCCTCGCCGTCGTCTACCCCGCCTCCGCCGCCCCCGTCCCCGGCCCGTGCACCCCGCCAGCCAGCCTGGGCCGCCTGCTCGGCAGCGCCCGCGCCGAACTCCTGGCCGCTCTCGACCGCCCGCGCGACACCACCCAACTCGCCGCCCGCACCGGCCTCAGCCCCGCCGCCGTCGACGACCACCTCACCGTCCTGCTCGACGCCCGCCTGGTCGCCGCCACCAGCACCCCGGGCCGCTACTACCGCACCGCCCTCACCGAAGCCCTGCTCTCCGCCCAACCCGGCTGACCGGCCACCTCCCCGCGCCGCCGCCCTCAGCCCGGTCGCACCGCGCTGTGCTCGCGCTCCCGCGCCACGTCCCGCGGCTCCCCGTCCGGCCGGCCTTCCCGCTGCCGCCACCCCGACACCGCCGCCTGCACCAGGTAGACCGTCAGCAGGATCACCACCGCCACCAGGCCGTCCGCCCAGAAGTGGTTCGCCGTCACCACCACCACCCACACCGTCACCACCGGGTGCACCACCATCAGCCACCGCCACGGCCCGCGCGCCACCGAGACCACCGCCATCGCCGTGATCACGCACCACGCCACGTGCACCGAGGGCATCGCCGACAACTGGTCCGCCACCACCCCCGCCACCGCGTTGCCGTACACCGACTGCCCGTACTGCTCCGCCAGGTCCACGAACCCGCTCCCCGGCAGCATCCGCGGCGGCGCCACCGGAACGAACTGGATCAGCAGGCACACCGCCGTCGTCGCCACCACCGTCGTCCGCACCCACGCGTAGCGCGCCCGGTGCCGCAGGAACAACCACATCAGCACCACCAGCATCACGCCGAAGTGCATCGTCGCGTAGTAGTAGTTCGCCCCCTGCACCAGCCACGGATGCCCCACCACCGCCCGCTGCCAGGACGCCTCGTCCGGCAGCCCGAGATCCCCCTCCGTCCGGTGGATCCACTCCGCCCGCTCCAGCGCGTGGTCCGTCCCCATCAACGACAGGTGCCCCACCACCTGCCACAGCGCGAACAACGCCAGCAGCGTCCCCGCCTCCCGCAGCACGTCCGCCGCCGTCCCCGCCCGACGCCGCCGCACCTCCCCCTCGGCCCGCCGCGCCACCCCCCTCCTGACGGCGAACGCCGCAGTGTACAGCACCGCGGAGGCACCGGCCGAGGTTTGCCACGTCAACGTCAGGTTCTGCATTCGCGCAGGTTACCCGCACTACCCCGGAAACGCGAGAAAGCCCCCTGACTTCCCGTCAGGGGGCTTTCTCTGAAAGATTGTTCGGCGGCGTCCTACTCTCCCACAGGGTCCCCCCTGCAGTACCATCGGCGCTGTGAGGCTTAGCTTCCGGGTTCGGAATGTAACCG
>NZ_JBIAVO010000025.1:0-114184 GCF_042894345.1 Kitasatospora sp. NPDC001540 | reverse complement strand
CCCGAAGGACCGGGCGGCCATTCCTTCCGAGCCATCAACGGCAACCAGCCATCAGCCACACCCGGTCCTCCCGGACCGCCTCACATTCTTAGGGAACAGCCATGAGGCGTGCGAGGACCCTGGGGGCGGCGGCCCTGGCCGTGTGCGCGGTGACCGGCCTCGGTGCGGGGCCGGCCGCGGCGGCCGACGGTGTCGCGCTGCCCTACCCCGGACCGGACGGCCTGGTCTGGGTGAACGACCGGGTCGGGGACGGCGGTCTGGTGTCGGGCGGGGCGTGGGGAAGCCTGCCGACCGTGCTGACGGTGGCCTGCGAGGGCGGCGGCACGGTGCGGGTGACGATGGAGTCGCAGCAGGTCGAGGTCGCCGCGTTCACCGTGGACTGCCCGGTGGGCACCACCGGCGTGGGGTCCGCGACCATGGCGCCGGGCGTGGTCCAGGGCTCCTTCTCCGTGTACGTGGACGCCGGCGGCGCCCCGCTCGGATGGGCCCTGCAGGTGGTGCAGCCGGAGTAGCCGGACGGCGCCGACCGCCCGGGACCCGGCCTCAGGAGGGCAGGGTCTCGCGGTGGGCGGCGAGGGCGGGGGCGACGGTGGTGGCGAGGAACTCGGTGATCCGGTAGTCGGCGACGCCCGCGGGGACGAAGGGGTCGGTGGCGGCGAGGGCCTCGACGGTGGGGCGGTCGGGGGCCACCGCGAGGATGATCCCGCCGTCGCGGGGGACCTTGCGGCCGGAGGCGAGGAAGGTGCCGGCCGCGTAGTGCTGCTCCAGCCAGGCGATGTGGGCGGGCAGCAGGGCGTCGACGCGCTCCAGCGGGGCGGTGTAGGTCAGTTCGAGGATGAACATCCGGTCATCGTACGCCGGGGGGTCACCGGGCGCCGGGCCGGACCAGGCCGGACTCGTAGGCCGCGATGACCAGTTGGGCCCGGTCGCGGGCGGCGAGCTTCTGCAGCAGCCGGCCGATGTGGGTCTTCGCGGTGGACAGGCTGACGTGCAGCTCGGCGGCGATCTCCTCGTTGGAGAAGCCCAGCCCGACCAGCGCCAGCACCTCGCGCTCCCGCTCGGTCGCCGCCGCCAGCCCCGCCGGGTCGGGCAGCGCGGACGGCTCCGGGCGGCGGGTGTACTCCTCGATCAGCCGACGCGTCACCCGGGGCGCGAGCAGCGCCTCGCCCGCGGCCACCACCCGCACCGCGTCCAGCAGTTCGGCCGGGCGGGTGTCCTTGAGCAGGAACCCGGCGGCGCCCGCGCGCAGCGCCGCGAAGGCGTAGTCGTCCAGGTCGAAGGTGGTCAGCACCAGCACCCGGACGCCCGCCAGCTCCGGGTCCGCGGTGATCGCCCGGGTCGCCTCGATGCCGTCCAGCCGGGGCATCCGGACGTCCATCAGCACCACGTCCGGCCGCTGCGCGCGGGCGAGTTCGAGCGCCTCGGCGCCGTCCGCGGCCTCGCCGACCGCGGTCAGGTCGGGCGCGGAGTCCACCAGCAGCCGGAAGCTGCCGCGCACCAGCGCCTGGTCGTCGGCGACCAGCACCCGGATCACCCGGCCACCGCCAGCGGGAACACCGCGGACACCTCGAAGCCCCGCCCCGTCCGCCGCCGCCCGGCCCGGAACTCCCCGCCGTGCACGGCGACCCGCTCGCGCATCCCGGCCAGGCCGTGGCCGCCGCCCGGGCCGGACGGGGGGCCGCCGCGGCCCTCGTCGGTGACGGTCAGCTCCAGCGCGTCGGGGCGGTAGTCGAGCCGCACCCGGCAGCGGTCGGTACCCGCGTGCCGCACCACGTTGGTGACCGCCTCCTGCACCACCCGGTAGCCCGCCAGCTCCAGCCCCGGCGGCAACTCGGCCCGTTCGCCGACCAGTTGGACCTCCACCCGGACGCCCGCCGCGGCCGCCCGGCGCACCACCCCGTCCAGGTCGGCGAGCCGCGGCGCGGGCAGCCGCTCCCCGTCGTCCCCGCCGGTGCGCAGCACGCCCAGCAGGGCCCGCATCTCGTTCAGCGCGGTGCGGCTGGTCTCCTCGATCGACGCCAGCGCCAGCCGGGCCTGCTCGGGCCGCTCGGCCGCGACGTGGTTGGCGACGCCCGCCTGCACCGCGATCACGCCCAGGCTGTGCGCGACCACGTCGTGCAGCTCGCGGGCGATCAGCAGCCGCTCCTCGCGCTGCCGGGACGCCTCGTGCTCGATCCGGCGGCGGCGGCGCTCGTCCACCGCCCAGCCCGCCGTCCAGCCCGTCGCCAGGAACAGGCAGGCCATCACGACCGCCCCCGGCCCGCCGAAGCCGGGGTGCGGCCACACCCACCCCAGCGTCCCGGACAGGCACAGCGCCGCGACCAGCAGCGAGAACGCCAGCAGTTGCCCCGCCCGGCGCCGCGGCAGCGCGCCCGGCACCCGGTACAGCACCACCGCGACCGCCACCCACGGCGCGGGCGACCCCGCCGCCCCCACGCTCAGCGCCGCCAGGCCCAGCACCGCCGACAGCACCGCGACGGGCCTGCGGCGGGCCAGCGGCGCGGCCAGCGCGGCCACCACCACCATCACCGCGTCCGCCGGGCGCGAGCCCGGACCGAACCCGACCGGTGCCAGCGGCGTGACGTCCGCCTGCCGCGGCACCTGCGGCATCGCGTCCCAGAGCGGGAGCAGCGGCAGCGCGGTCAGCACGGCGGCCGCCACCGCGTCCACGGCGGCCCGCGCACGGGGGCCGAGCGGCCGGTGCAGGTCCATGCCCGCCACGGTAGCCGCCGGACGGGCGGGCGCGGATCGGACCTGGGGACGACGACGAAGGTCGTACCTGGGGGTGGGAGGCTCGCTTCCAGTGGGCTCACGAGGGCGAAACCGGGGGCTCGGGGAACGGCGAGGCCCGGTCTGCGAGAGGTTCGCTGCCGAAGCGCGCACCGGCTTCCGGTTCCGTCAAGGACGCGCAGCAGCACGGACCTTCGACGGGCTCCGGCCACCAGCAGCACGGACTCGCCGTTCCCCGAGCCCCTGAAGGTGCTCTCCCGTCCCCTCGAAGTACCACTCCGGGCGTGGTCCCAGGTCCGACGCGGCGTCGCGGGGCCCCGGGCCAGGGTGGGGGCGTTCGGGAACGGGACGGAGGAGGGAACGTGATCGAGGCTCGGGGTGTGGGACGGCGCTACCGGAGACGGTGGGCGCTGCGGGAGTGCACGCTGGAGGTGCCGGCGGGGCGGACGGTGGGGCTGGTCGGGCCGAACGGGGCCGGGAAGAGCACGCTGCTGCACCTGCTGACGGGGCTGCTGCCGCCCAGCGCGGGCGAGTTGCGGGTGTGGGGCGAGCGGCCGGGTTCGCGTGCGCGGTGGCTGGCGCGGATCGCCTTCGTGGGGCAGGACGCGCCGGTGCACCGGGCGTTGACGGTCGGGGAGCACCTGGTGCTCGGCCGCCGGACGAACCGCCGCTGGGACGACGGGTGGGCCCGGCGGCGGGTGGCCGACCTGGGGCTGGACCCGGGGCAGCGGGCGGGGCGCCTCTCCGGCGGGCAGCGGGCGCAGCTCGCGCTGACCCTGGCGCTGGCGAAGCGGCCGGACCTGCTGGTGCTGGACGAGCCGGTGGCGGCGCTGGACCCGCTGGCCCGGCGCGAGTTCCTGGACCAGTTGGCGGCGGCCCGGGCCGAGCACGGCCCGAGCGTGCTGCTGTCCTCGCACCTGATCGGCGACCTGGCCCGGGACTGCGACCACCTGATCGTGCTGGGCCGCGGCCGGGTGCGGGCCGCCGGTCCGCTGGCCGAGCTGCTGACCGGCCCGGACGGGCGGGTCCGCGACCTGGAGGAGGTCGTCCTGGAGCACCTCCAGCAGGAGCGCGACGAGCGGGCGGAGGGGCGGTCGTGAGCTGGTTGACCTGGCGCCAGTACCGGGCGCAGGCGTGGTGCGCGCTGGCCCTGCTGGCGGTTGTCGCGGTGCTGTACGGCGTGACCGGGCCCCGGCTGGCGGGCCGGTACGACGCGAGCGGCCTGCCGGACTGCGCGCGGACGGGGGCGGGCTGCGAGCGGGCGCAGGCGGCGTTCGCGGCGGCGGTGGGCGCGGACGGCCTGCTGACCGGGCTGTTCTACCTGGGGCTGGTGCTGCTGCTGGCACTGCCCGCCGGGGTCGGGATGTTCGCGGGGGTGCCGCTGGTGGCCCGCGACCTGGAGTCGGGGGCGTTCCGGCTGACGTGGACGCAGGGGGTGTCCCGGACGCGCTGGCTGCTGGTGCGCCTGGCGCTGGTCGGTTCGGCGGTGGCGGTGCTGGCGGGGCTGCTGTCGCTGGCGGTGTCCTGGTGGGCGGCGCCGCTGGACCGGGCCGAGGCGCTGCCGGGTGCCGGTGACGCGGGGCTGCCGGGGCGGTTCGGGCCGCTGGTGTTCGCGGCGCGCGGCGCGGCCCCGGTGGGCTGGGCGCTGTTCGGGTTCGCGGCGGGGGTGGCAGCGGGGCTGCTGCTGCGCCGTCAGATGGCGGCGACGGCGGTGGTGCTGGGGGTGCTGGCGGCGGCGCAGGTGCTGGTGCCGCTGCTGGCGCGCCCGCACCTGGCGGCGCCGGTCCGGGCGGAGGCCCCGCTGGTGCTGGAGGAGGGGCGGGGCGTGGTCCGGATCGACGGCGACCGGCTGTACGCGTCGACGCCGGTGTCGCTGCCGGGGGCGTGGGTGCTGTCGGTGGAGTCGGTGGACCCGGCCGGGCGGACCTTCACCGGGCCGGTGCCGGGGGTGTGCCGCCCGGAGGCGGGGTCGATCGGGCGGTGCCTGGAGACGATCAACGGGCTGGGACTGACGCAGCGCGTCGAGTACCAGCCGGCCCGCCGCTACTGGCCGTTCCAGTGGGCCGAGGCGGGGGCGCTGGCGCTGCTGTCGGGTGCGCTGGCGGCGGGCTCGGCGGTGCGGCTGCGGCGCGGCGTCACGGCCTGACGGCGCCCGGCCCGGTGGCTCAGCGCCCGCTCCAGCCGAACCAGGTGAAGTGGTTGAGCGGCCAGACGACGGCGGTGGTCGGTCCGACCAGGTCGGAGACGGGGACGGCCCCGCCGTCCGGTCCGTCGCGGTGGTAGCGGGAGTCGGCGGAGTCGCTGCGGTGGTCGCCCTCGACCCAGACGTGGTCGGCGGGGACGGTGACCGGGCCGAAGTCGATGCCCGCGCAGGAGTCGTCGCCGGGGTGCAGGTAGGGCTCGGCGACGGCCCGGCCGTCGACGGTGAGGGTGCTGCCCTGGCAGGCGACGGTCTGGCCGCCGGTGGCGATGACCCGCTTGACCAGGTAGTCGTCCCCGGGCGGCAGCAGGCCGACGGTGCTGAGGCCGGAGTGGACGGCGCGGGTGAGGACGTTGCCGCTGTCGGGGGCGGGCGGCAGCCAGCCGCCCGGGTCCTTGAACACCACGGGCTCGCCGGGCTCGGGCGTCCAACCGGTGAGGGTGGCGAACTTGTTGACGGCGACCCGGTCGCCGACCTGCAGGGTGTTCTCCATCGAGCCGGACGGGATGGAGAACATCTGGAACAGGCAGGTCTTGATCAGCACGGCGACGACCAGGCCGATCGCGATCATCACGGGCAGTTCCACGTACCAGGGCCGCCGCCTGCGCGGACGCTGCTCCTGGCTGGGTTCCTCGGCCACCGCCACCGACACCGACACCGCCTCCTTGGCAAGGACTGCACGCTAACCCGTGCCGGGGGCAGCGCGAAATCGGGTTCTTACCCGGAGCAGACAACCCCGGTGGGCGGGCCCTCAGGCCTCCTTGGCGATGGCCTCGTGGTGGCGGATGACTTCGGCGATGATGAAGTTGAGGAACTTCTCGGCGAAGACCGGGTCGAGGTTGGCGCTGAGGGCGAGTGCGCGCAGGCGGTCGATCTGGCGGCGCTCGCGGGCCGGGTCGGCGGGGGGCAGCTGGTGCTCGGCCTTGAGGCGGCCCACCTGCTGGGTGGCCTTGAAGCGCTCGGCGAGCATGTGCACGACGGCGGCGTCGATGTTGTCGATGGACTCGCGCAGGCGGGTCAGCTCGGCCAGCACGGCGTCGTCGATCCCCGCCGGGGAGGGGGTGGGCTGGTCCGTCATGTGGGGTGGCTCCGATGCGGGATTACGGGTGGTCGCTCGGGCGTGGCGAACGGCCAATCTAACAGGGCGGGCAGGCCGCGTTCGCCCTGATGACCGGCCTGTTCCGGCATGTGGGACGGCCGGTGGGACGGGTGCCGGAACGGCCGGCGGGCCGGGTGCGGACGGCGTGCGGGCAGGTGTCCGGACGGGCGCCCGGGGCGGAGTCCGGCGCTCCGCGCGGCGTTCGCCCACCGGGGTGCGGTGCGGGCCGTAGGCTGGGCGGGCCGCGGCCGGAAGTCCGGCCGCCGGTACAGCAGTTCGTCCGCTGTCCGTTCTCATGTGGAGGTACCTGATCGTGGCGACGACCCGCACCGCGCACACCGAGTGGGAGGGCAACCTGCTCGACGGCAAGGGCCTGGTGACCCTCGACTCCTCGGGCGTCGGCGAGTTCCCGGTGTCCTGGCCCTCCCGGGCCGAGGCCGCGAACGGCAGGACCAGCCCGGAGGAGCTGATCGCGGCCGCGCACTCGTCCTGCTTCTCGATGGCGCTCTCGCACGGCCTGACCGGCGCCGGCACCCCGCCCACCAAGCTGGAGACCAAGGCGGACGTGACCTTCCAGCCGGGCACCGGCATCACCGGCATCCACCTGACCGTGGTCGGCACCGTCCCGGGCCTGGACGAGGCGGGCTTCGTGAAGGCCGCCGAGGACGCGAAGGCGAACTGCCCGGTCAGCCAGGCGCTGTCCGGCACCACCATCACGCTCTCCGCCAGCCTGGCCTGACGACCCGTCCGGCCTGACGACCCGCCCGGCCGTCAACTTCCCGCCCGTCCGGTCCTCCGGCCGTCAACTCCCCGACCGCTCACGCTCCGTCACGGCGCGTGAGCGGCGGCGCACTCCCCCGGCGCCCGCCCTCCCGGCGGCCGCCGGGGGCTTCGCGGTGGGTGCCCGACTTCCGGGACGCGGTGTCCGGTTCCGGTCGGCTTCGCACAGAACGTAACGGGCATTTCGGGATCTTCCTCACCAATCACTCTGGCGGCGGTCGCGGACAGTTACACCGGCGGCCTATGATCGGCGGGCGTGGCCCGAGGCCGCCGTCCGTTCCCCTGCCACCGGCCGGGGCCGCCGGGCGGGCGCGGGCCGCCTGGCCGGTCGCCGCCCGCACGGAGCCTCCGGCGCGACCAGTGGCAGCAGCGGACGGGAGCGTGCCGTGCCGGGCCGGAACGTCGGGGCCGACGCACACCATCGGGGTGGGTGGTCCGAAACGCCGCGCCCGGGAGCCGGAACCGACCGGTCCGCTCCGTGCGCCGCCTGCGGCGTCCCGCCGGACACCGAGGCCGAGCGGCTGGCCGCCGCCCTGCGGGCCAGCGAGTCGCGGTTCCGGGCCGCGTTCTCCGACGCCGGGATCGGCATGGCGCTGATCGACCGCGACGACCTGGTGATCGAGGGCAACCCGGTGTTCGCCGCGATGCTGGGCCGCGAGGTGGCCGAGCTCCCGGGCATGCACATCCACCAGATCATCGACCCGGAGGAGCCGTCCCGCAGCCGCTACCGCGCGCTGGTGCGCGGCGAGCGCGACCGGATGCGGGCCGAGAAGCGGCTCAAGCACCGCGGCGGCCGGGAGGTCTGGGGCCGGGTCACCGTCTCGCTGATCCGCGACGGCGCGGGCGAGCCGTACTACACGCTGGTCATGGTCGAGGACGTCACCGAGCGGCGGCAGCTCGGCGACCGGCTCGCCTACCAGGCGCTGCACGACCCGCTGACCCGGCTGCCGAACCGGACGCTGTTCTACGAGCGGCTGGAGGCCGCGTTCAAGCCGGACGGGTCGGACGGCCCGGCCGCGGCGGGCGGCGAGCGCCGGATCGGACTGTGCTACGTCGACCTGGACGGCTTCGCGGCCGTCAACGAGACGCTCGGCCACCACGTCGGCGACCAGCTGCTGGTGGCCGTCGCGGCCCGGCTGGAGCACGGGTTCGCCCGGGAGGGGCGGCAGTTGGTGGCCCGGCTGGGCGGCGACGAGTTCGCCGTGCTGGTGACCGGCAGCACCGGGCCCCAGCAGCTGACCAGGCTGGCCGCCGCCCTGATGGCCGCCCTGGAGCAGCCCTTCGAGGTGGCCGGGCACCGGCTGACCGTCACCGCCTCGGTCGGCGTGGTGGAGCGCCCGGTGCGCGGCTCCACCCCCACCGACCTGGTCCGCGACGCCGACTCCACGCTGTACTGGTCGAAGTCCGACGGCCGCGCCCGCTGGACGCTGTACGACCGCGACCGGGGCGCCGACCAGCTGACCCGGCACGAGCTGGCCACCGCGCTGCGCCCGGCCGTGGAGCGCGGCGAGTTCACCGTCGAGTACCAGCCGCTGGTGGGCCTGGCCGACGGCGCGGTGCGCGGCGCGGAGGCGCTGGTGCGCTGGAACCATCCCCGGTACGGGCTGCTGCCGCCGGGCCGGTTCATCCCGCTCGCCGAGGAGTCCGGGGCGATCGTGCCGCTGGGCAAATGGGTGCTGGAGGAGTCCTGCCGCCAGGCCCGGCAGTGGCTGGATGGGTTCCCGGAGCAGCCGGTGCTGGTGAGCGTCAACCTGGCACCCCGCCAGATCTGGGACTCCGACGTGGTCGCCGACGTCGCCGAGGTGCTGGAGCGCACCGGGCTGCCCGCCCGGCTGCTCCAGCTGGAGATCACCGAGAGCGCACTGCTGGGGCCCAGCGGCCGCCCGCTGCAGGCCCTGCAGGCGCTCGCCGACACGGGCGTGCGGATCGCCATCGACGACTTCGGCACCGGCTACTCCAACCTCGCCTACCTGTCCCGGCTGCCGGTGCACGCGCTCAAGCTGGACGCCACCTTCATCGAGGCGTTCCGCGAGTCCGCGCCCGGCGCGGACGGCCGGCGGCGGGCCGCCGACGAGCAGATCGTCGGCGCGATGGTGCAGTTGGCGCACGCCCTGGGCCTGACCGTCACCGCCGAGGGCATCGAGAACGCCGCCCAGGCCGAGCGGCTGCGCCAGACCGGCTGCGACACCGCGCAGGGCTGGTACTACGCCCGCCCTGGCGGTCCCGAGCTGATCGCCGGGATACTGCGTGACCGACCGCGGCGGTAGCGGCGCGGATTTCCGGTGCGGAGGGGCGGGGCGATGGAACGCGTGGACGCGGTGCTCGACGGGGCGCGCGTGGTGTCCGGGACGCCGATGTCGGGGGGCCTGTACAACGCGGCCCGGCTGCTCGAACTGACCGACGGGCGGCGCCTGGTGCTCAAGTGCGCGCCGCCGCCCGGCACGCCCGGGCTGGCGCACGAGCGCGGGCTGCTGGGCACCGAGCGGCTGTTCCACGCGCTGGCCGCGGACGCCGGGCTGGCCGTCCCGCAGGTGCTGCACCACGACCCGGACGGGGACGCCGACACCCGCGAGTGGCTGCTGCTCAGCTACGTGGAGGGCACCACCTGGGACAGCCTGCGCGAGCGGCTCTCCGCCGCCGACCGGGCCGGGCTGCGCCGCACCCTGGGCGCCTGGGCCGCCGGGGTGGCCCGGGCCACCGGGGAGCGCTACGGCTACCCGCAGCCCGGGCCGGGCCTGTCCGCCGACAGCTGGCCGGCCGCGTTCGCCGCGATGTTCGGCGCGCTGCTCGCCGACGCCGACCGCTACGGCGTCGAACTGCCCGCCCCCGTCGAGGAGTTGCTGGCCCTGCCGGAGCGCTTCGGCCCGGCCCTGGCCGAGGTCCGCCGCCCCGCCCTGGTGCACTTCGACGCCTGGGAGGGCAACCTGCTGCTCACCCCCGGCGCGGGCGGCGGCTGGGAGCTGACCGGCGTGATCGACGGCGAGCGGGCGTTCTTCGGCGACCCCCTGGCCGAACTGGTCGGCCTGGACCCGCTGGGCGCCGCCGAGCTGGACGACGACTTCCTCGCCGGCTACCACTCGGTCGACCCGGCCTTCGCGGTGGACGACGCCGGGCGGGCCCGGCTCGCGCTGTACCGGATCTACCTGGCACTGATCATGCGCGTCGAAGCCGTGCCCCGGGCGTACACCGGCGACTTCGCGGACTGGGTGCGGAGCTGGTCCGCGGAGCGGGTGACCGAGCAGTTGGCGGTGCTGGCGGCCCTCAGCCGGTGAGCCCGTATGCCTCGGCGATCATCCCGTAGGACGCCAGCCGGTTCTCGTGCCCGTGGATGTGCGAGGTGACCATCAGCTCGTCCGCCCCGGTGCGCCGCCGCAGCGCCTCCAGGCCCTCGGCGACCTCCGCCGGGGTGCCGAGCACCACGTTCGCCAGCCAGGAGTCGAGGAAGTCCTCCTCGGCGGGGGTGTAGGGGTGCGCGGCGGCCTCCTCCGGCGTCGGGATCGGCCCCGGCCGGCCCTGCCGCAGCCGCAGCATGCCCAGGCCCGCCGACCGGGCCAGCCACAGCGCCCGCTCCCGGCTCTCCGCGGCGACCGCGCTGACCCCGATCAGGGCGTACGGCTCCTCCAGCACCTCGGACGGGGTGAAGCCCTCCCGGTACAGGTCGAGGGCGGGGACGGTGTTGGCCGCGCTGAAGTGGTGCGCGAAGGCGAACGGGTGGCCGAGGCGGGCGGCGAGCTGGGCGCTGAACCCGGAGGAGCCGAGCAGCCACAGCGGCGGGCGGGAGGCCGAGCGCGGCACCGCCTCCAGCCGGGCGTACGGGTGGCCGGGCGGGAAGTCGCCGTCCAGGAAGTGCCGCAGTTCGGCGAGCTGGCGCGGGAAGTCCTCCGCGCCGTCGGCCAGGCCGCGGCGCAGCGCCCGGGCGGTGGCCTGGTCGGTGCCGGGGGCGCGGCCGAGGCCGAGGTCGATCCGGCCGGGGTGCAGGGCCTCCAGCAGGCCGAACTGCTCGGCGATCGCCAGCGGGGCGTGGTTGGGCAGCATCACGCCGCCGGAGCCCAGGCGCAGCGTGCTGGTGTGCGCGCCGAGGTGGGCGAGCAGGACGGCGGGGACCGAGGAGGCGACGCCGGGCATGCCGTGGTGCTCGGCGACCCAGAAGCGGTGGTAGCCCCAGCCCTCGGCGGCCCGGGCCAGTTCGGTGGTCGCGGCGAGCGCCTCGCCCGCGGTGTGGCCGGAGCCGACGGTGGCGAGGTCCAGGATGGACAGCGGGGCGGGGGCGCGGCCCGCGGCCCGGCCGCGGATCCGGTCGGCGGTGGGGGCCGGGGCGGGTCCGGCGGCGCTCTCGGGGGCGGTCGGCTCCGGTGCGGTGCTCATGCGGTGCGTCCTCCTGGTGCCCCGGCCGGGTGCCCGGGCGTTCGTCGGAGCACAACCCGCCCGCCGCCCGGCCTGTTCCCGCCCGCGGGGGCGCCCGGTGGCCGCGGTGCGCCGTCCCGGTGCGCCGCGACGCGCCAGGTCGGTGCGCCGCGACGCGCCGGGGCGGCGCTGACGGCCCGCCAACAGGCCACGCTGCGTGGCGACTTCACGCCACAGCGAGAAGTCGCCAGGTCCGGGGCTCGAAGCGGGCTGCCGGATGGGGCAGGCTGGTACCGGCGCGGAACACGTACCGGCTCCGCGCACCAGCGACAGATCGGCGGGCTGGACCAGCGCCGTTCGATCCTCACGAGCCCCCGGAGCGGCACCCCGCCCCGGGGGCTCTCGCGTGCCCGGGCGCGTGTGCGGTATGCCACACGGGGGTGCTTCATGCCATGAAATTTGCCCGCGCTAGCGTTGTCCCCCGTTGCAGCTGCTCCCCCCGGGCGTGCTGGAGGGAGAGAGACCGTGGACCTGAACGCCTTCGTCGGACCGGCCTGGTACTGCGCACTGGCACTGGTCGCCGTCCTCGGCGACGCCTTCCTGCCGTTCCTGCCCAGCGGAACGCTGGTGATCCTGGCCGTGCTGAAGACCGGGCAGGTCGGCGGCTCGCCGCTGCTGCTGGGCGCCGGGGTGGCCGTCGCGTCCTTCCTGGGCGACCTGCTGCTGCTCAACCTGGCCCGGCGCGGCGCCCCCGCGGTGCACCGGGGGCTGGCCCGCCGGCCGCGGCTGGCGGAGAGCGTGGAGCGGGTGCAGCGGGCGCTGACCGGCCGCACCACCAGCCGGGCCGCCGCGGCGATCGTGATCATCGCGCGCTTCGTCCCGGCCGGGCGGACGGTGCTGGACGTGGCGGTCGGCCACTCCACCGCCCACCGGCCGTGGACCTTCCTGCGCTGGTCGGCGGTGGCCGGGGTGGTGTGGGCGGCGTACATCGTCACCCTGGGCTGGCTCAACCAGCACTGGTTCGACACCGCGTGGCTGAGCTTCGCGATCTCCTGCCTGGCCGCGACCGTGATCAGTTCGGCCGTGGTGCAGCTCGTCCGGCGGCGGCGCCGCCTGGCGGTGCTGGTCGAGGGCGAGCCGTCGGCCGCCCTGCCCGCGACCTCGGCGTTCCCTGTCTCAGGACGGTAATAAGGCGGTCGGCCCGGGAGCCGGACGAAGCTTTGCCGCGTGATGACCCGATGAGGGTGGGCGGCGTTGGACCGGCCATCCCGGCCATGCCATCCTTGGGTGGCGTTACCGTCAAATTGTCCGATTTTGCCAGAAGTTGACCCCGGAGCCGCGTGTCGGCCTCCGGTTTTCTTCTGCACGGGCCCATGGGGCAGGGGAGACGATCATGAGCACCATCTCGCGCAGGACAGTGCTGACCGCCACGGCGGCCACGGCGGCCCTCGGGGCCGTCTCCGCCTGCTCCAGCGGCGGCGGTGCCACCACCACCCGCCCCGGCTCCGACGGCGGCCCCGCGACCGGCACCCCCGGGGCGAGCCAGTCCCCGGTCAAGGGCACCCCGATCGGCGACGGCTCCACCGCCGACACCGGCGCCCAGCCCCACCAGCCCACCGCAGAGAAGCTCAAGCCCGGCGAGGCCCCGCCCCAGTTCGTGGTCTTCTCCTGGGACGGCGCGGGCGCCACCGACGACGGCCAGTTCGCCCGCTTCCTCAAGATCGCCGAGGAGCACCGGGCGAGCATGACCTTCTTCCTCTCCGGCATCTACACCCTGCCGAAGGAGAAGTCCTCCCTCTACCACCCGCCGCAGCACCCGGTCGGCGCCTCGGACATCCCCTTCCTGTCCGACAACGCGGTGCGCAACACCGTCAAGCTGATCAGTCAGGCCTGGCTGGCCGGCCACGAGATCGGCACCCACTTCAACGGGCACTTCTGCTCCTCCCGCGCCGACCACAACGGCGTCAACAAGTGGAGCCCGGAGGACTGGGAGAGCGAGATCCAGCAGGCGGTGTCCTTCGTCACCCAGTGGCGCACCAACACCGGCTTCACCGACGTCGACCCGCTCCCCTTCGACTACAGGAAGGAGCTGATCGGCGGCCGCACCCCCTGCCTGGAGGGCCAGAAGGCGCTGCTGCCGACCGCCGCCAAGCTCGGCTGGAAGTACGACGCCAGCTCGCCCGGCGGCCTGCAGATGTGGCCGCAGAAGGTCCAGGACGGCAAGATCTGGGACTTCCCGCTGCAGGGCATCCCGTTCCCCGGCCACAACTTCCAGGTGCTGTCGATGGACTACAACATCCTGGCCAACCAGTCCGGCGGCTCCACCAAGGGCGACCCGGGCAAGTACGGCCAGTGGCGCGACCAGGCCCGCGACGCGTACCTGGCGGGCTTCAACCGGGCCTACACCACCAACCGGGCGCCGTTCTTCGTCGGCAACCACTTCGAGCAGTGGAACGGCGGCATCTACATGGACGCCGTCGAGGAGACCATCAAGCAGATCGCCGACAAGCCGGACGTCCGCCTGGTCTCCTTCAAGCAGCTGGTGGCCTGGCTGGAGGCCCAGGACCAGTCCACCCTGCGCAAGCTGCGCACCCTCAACGTCGGCCAGGCCCCGGCGGGCGGCTGGCAGGCGTTCCTGGGCGGCTAACGCACGCGCAGGAGCTCCGCCGCCAGGTGCTCGGACCAGATGATCGAGTAGTGGTTGGTGTCCGGCACCAGCGCGGCGGGGACGGTGACCCGCGCCGCCGCCAGCCGCTCGGGGTCGTAGAGGGCCCGGGGCTCGTCCAGCAGGCCGCGCTGCGCGTAGAGCAGCCGGGCGGGGACGGTCAGCCGGTGGACCGCCCCGGCGGCCTCCGGGTCGAGCAGGACCTGGGCGCCGTCGGTGGTGATCGCCTCGTGGACGCAGGAGGAGACCAGCGCGGGGGCCTCGCCGACCAGGTCGCGCTGGGTGTAGGCGTCGAGTTCGGCGGTCCACGGGTCGAACGCCGGGTGGGCCCGCCAGAACTCCCGGTACGCCTCGCGGCTGGCGAAGGTCATCGAGAGCCGGGCCAGCGCCGGGCCGAGGACGGCGGCGAGGGCGTCCCGCTCGTCGACGCCGGGCGGCAGCGGGAAGGTGACGGCGCCGTCGACCAGGGTCAGGTCGGCGACCAGGGCCGGGTGCCGGGTCGCGGTGAGGGCGCCCACCCAGGCGCCCATCGAGTGGCCGACCAGCCGGACCGGGCCCGCGTCCAGGGCGGTGACCAGTGCGGCGACGTCCTCGGCGTGCCGGGCCAGGCCCCACGGGCCGGGCAGGTCGCGGCTGGCGGCCCGGCCTCGCAGGTCGGGGGCGTACAGCGCGGCGCGGCCGTCGAGCAGCCGGGCCAGCCCGGCCCAGGCGAGGGCGTTCGCGGTGATGCCGTGCACGGCGACCAGCACGGGCGCGTCGGGCACGGTCGCGGGCCAGTGCAGGACGGCGAGGTCGCCGCCCTCGACGGGGACGGTCAGGGCTTCGGGCCGGGGGTCGGTCATGCGGCGCCTTCCGGGAGGGCGGCGGCGGGGGCCGCGGCGGTGGGGGTGCGGCCGGTGCGCAGCCGGGCGGGGAGTTCGGCGAGGCCGCCGGGCAGCAGGGAGACGACGGCGACGAAGAGGGTACCGAGCAGGAAGAGCGGCTGGGAGAGCGGGACCCGCAGGACGGCGGGGAGGTCGGCGACGGCGGCGGAGTTGGCGAGGTCGCCGAGGCGGTGCGCGGCCCAGGTGTAGAGGACGCCGCCGAGCAGCGGGCCCCAGCGGGTGCCGGAGCCGCCGAGGACGACCATCACCAGCAGGGCGAGCGTGGCGTCCGAGCTCGCGGCCTGCGGGGTGGCGCCGCCGGTGAGCAGCAGGTAGACCACGCCGCCCGCCCCGGCCAGCGCGCCGGAGACGGTGAAGGCGAGGAGCTTGAAGCCGTAGGGGCGCAGGCCCAGGACCTCGACCCGGCGCTCGTTCTCGCGGATGCCGGCCCAGACGCGGCCGGTGGGCGAGGAGGTGGTCCAGTGCACGACGGCGAGGGTCAGCACGAGGTAGGCCAGGGCGATCCAGTACAGGTTGGCGGTGTTCTGGATGCCGAGGAGCGCGTCGGGCAGGCGCGGGGCGGGGGCGGAGCGGCCCTCCTCGCCGCCGGTGTACCCGCCGGGGTTGCGCTGCACCAGGATCGCCCCGGCCTGGGCGAAGGCGAGGGTGACCATGGAGAAGCCGATGCCGGTCACCCGCAGCGCGACCGCGCCCAGGGCCAGCGCCAGGGCGACCGAGCAGGCGGTGCCGAACAGGGCGGCGGGCAGGAAGTCGAGGTCGAGCTCCAGCATGGCCAGGTCGGTGGCGTACAGGCCGGTGGCGAAGTACAGGGCGTGGCCGAAGGAGAGCAGTCCGGTGCGGCCCAGCAGCAGGTCGTAGCCGGTGGCGAGGCCGCCGTAGAGCAGGCACAGGGCGATCAGTTGCAGGCTGCCGGGGCTGCCGAGCGGGCCGTCGAGCAGGCCGGGCAGCGGCAGGGCGCTGTACGGCGCGGCGGCCAGGACCAGCAGCAGGGCCAGCGGCCACCAGCGCTTGAGGTGGGCGGTCACGCGAGTCTCCCGGTGAGTCCTCGGGGCTTGACGAGCAGCAGGACGGCGAGCAGGACGACCACCGAGAGGTCTCCGAGTCCGGCGGCCGTGTAGTAGTTGGCGAACTGCTGGACGAGTCCGACGCCGACCGAGGCGACCGCGGCGCCGGTGACCGAGCCCATGCCGCCCATCACGACCACCACGAAGGCGAAGATCAGCAGGCCGGTGCCCTGGGAGGGGTTGACCGAGCCGAAGTACAGCCCGGCCAGCGCCCCGCCGAGCGAGGCGGCGGCGCCGCCGATGGCGAAGACCAGGGTGAAGGCCCGGCGGACGTCGATGCCCAGCGCGGTGACCATCGCCCGGTCCTCGACCCCGGCCCGGACGATCAGGCCGTAGCGGGTGCGGGCCAGGAACAGCCGCAGGGCGACCAGGACGGCCAGTGCGGCGGCCATCAGCACGAAGCGGTTGACCGGGACGGTCGCCCCCAGCAGGCCGACGGTGCCGGACAGCGCGGCGGGCTGCGGGAAGGGGCGGGCGTCGGAGCCCCAGACGCCCATCAGCAGGGCGGGCAGGGCCAGCCCGACGCCGACGGTGGCCAGGATCTGGTCGCGGGGGCGGGCGTACAGCGGGCGGATCAGGGCGAGTTCGAGCAGCACCGAGGCCGCGGTGCCCACCACCGTGCCGAAGCCGACCGCGAGCCAGAAGCCCATGGCCCCGTCGGTGGCGCCCCACCAGGCCGCGTACGCGCCGATCGAGAGCAGCGCGCCGTGGGCGAAGTTGAGGACGTCCATCAGGCCGAAGATCAGTGACAGGCCGGAGGCGACCAGGAAGTACAGCGCCCCCAGCCCCAGTCCGGTGCAGGCGAGCAGGACGACGGTGCTCAACGTGAACTCCCCTCCGGGGAAACGGTCCTGGGCTGGTGGCTGCCGACGCCGAGCAGGCGGCGGGCGGCGTCCTCGTCGGCCAGCAGCGCGCGGGCGTCGCCCTGGTGGGCGGTGCGCCCGTCGGCGAGGACGGCGCAGCGCCCGGCGATCCGGCGCACCAGGGCGAGGTTCTGCTCGACCAGCAGGACGGGGACGGACTCGGCGGCCCGGGCCAGCACGTCGGCGACCTCGGTGACGATCTTCGGGGCCAGGCCCTTGGTCGGCTCGTCGGCGATGACCAGCCGGTTGTGGTTGAGCAGGGTGCGGGCGATGGCGACCATCTGCTGCTGCCCGCCCGAGAGCGTCCCGGCGGCCTGTTGGTGGCGCTGCTTCAGCTCGGGGAACAGCTCGAAGACCAGGTCGTAGGCGGGCTGCGGGTCGCGTTCGGCCAGGCGCAGGTTCTCCGCGACGCTCAGGTGCGCGAAGACGCCGCGGTCCTCGGGGGCGTAGCCGATGCCGCGCCGGACCACCCGGTGGGTGGGCAGGCCGGTGATGTCGGCGCCGTCGAAGGTGATCGTGCCGCTGCGCGGGACGAGGCCCATCACCGCCTTGACGGTGGTGGTCTTGCCCGCGCCGTTGCGCCCCAGCAGGGCGGTGACGCCGGTGGCGGCGACGTCCAGCTCCACCCCGTGCAGGATGTGCAGGCCGTCGATCACCACCCGCAGGTCACGGACCGTCAGCAGGCTCACAGCGCCTCCCCCAGGTAGGCCCCCTGCACGGTGGCGTCGGCCATCACCGCGTCCGGGGAGTCGAGTGCGAGCAGGGTGCCGTGGTGCATCACGGCGAGCCGGTCGGCCAGGCCGAGGAGGACGTCCATGTGGTGCTCGACCATCAGCACGGTGCGGCCCTGCTCCTGGTGGACCGAGCGGATCAGCTCCACCAGCGCGGGCACCTCCTCGGCGCTGACCCCGGCCATCGGCTCGTCCAGCAGGATCAGCCGCGGGTCGCCCACCAGCAGCACCGCCAGCTCCAGCTTCCGCTTGCCGCCGTGCGACAGCGAGGCGGCCGGGTCGTCGGCCCGGTCGGCCAGGCCGGTGCGCTCCAGCGTCTGCTCCACCTGCTGCCGGTAGCGGCCCGCGCGGCGCCAGATCCGGTACGAGGCGCCCGGCCCGGCCGCCGCCTGCGCGGCCAGCCGGACGTGCTCGGCGACGGTGAGGCCCGGCCACAGCGAGGAGGTCTGGAAGGTCCGGCCCAGGCCCCGCCGGGCCCGGGCGGGCACCGACAGCGCGGTGATGTCCGCCCCGTCCAGGTACAACGCGCCCTGCGAGGCGGGGTGGATGCCGGAGACCAGGTTGAACAGGGAGGTCTTGCCCGCCCCGTTCGGGCCGATGAACGCCACGAACTCGCCCTCGGCCACCTCGAAACTCACGTCCTGCACGATCGGGACGCCGCGCACGGACCAGCCGAGCCCGTCCAGCCGCAGGACCGGGGCGGAGCCGCCCATGCCGCTCAGCCCGCCATCTTCACGACCGGCGGGGCGACCTGCTCCGCGGTCAGGGTCTTCTCGGCGGTGGGCCTGGCCGCGGCGCCGGTGCCGACCAGCTTGACCTGGAACATCGGCTGCAGCAGCGCGTGGTCCTCGGCCCGGACGGTCAACCTGCCCTTGACGCCGTCGAAGCTCCAGCCCTCCAGCGCCTTCACCAGCGCGTCGGTGTCGGCGTCGGAGCCCTTGTTGGCCTCCAGCGCGTGCACCACCATCTGCGCGGCCGTGAAGCCGTCCGGGGTGAACAGGTCCGGCGTGGAACCGGCCTTGGTGACCGCCTCGGTCATCGCCAGTTCGGCGTCGGTGCCGCCCGCCGCGCCCGCGAAGTAGTGGTTCAGGAAGTCGATCTTCTCGGCGGCGGGGCCGAACAGCGGGTACGAGGCGGCCACGTCCAGGCCGGTGACCACCTTGGTCGCGGAGAACACGTCCTGCTGGGTGAGCGAGGTCCACAGCGCCGAGGCGGTGTCGCCCGCCCACGCCACGTACAGCAGGTCCGGCTTCGCGGCCTTCGCCTGGGTCGCGAACGGCGTCAGGTCGGTGGCCGACGGCGGCGCCAGCACCGCGTCCACGGTGGCGCCCTCCCCGCCCAGCACCTCCTTGACCGCGGCCACGTTGGCCTGCCCGAACGCGTTGTCCTGGGCCAGCACCGTGACCTTGCGGCCCTTGGCGTCGCCGATGAACGACGCCGCCGCCCTGGTGTCCTGGTAGGACTGGCGGCCCGAGCGGAAGGTGTACCTGTTCAGGCCGGTGACCTTGTCGGCCGCCGCCGGGCCGGAGATGAACAGCACCTTGTTCTGCGCCGCGATCGGCCCGACCTGCAGCGCCACCCCGGACGCGGTCGAGCCCGCCAGGATCCGCACGTTCTTGCCGATCAGGTCCTTGGCCGCGGAGACCGCCTTCGCCGGGTCCCCCGCGTCGTCCTGCTCGGTGACCTCCACCGGGTGCCCGTCCACCGCGCCGGTGCCCTTGGTGGCGTACGCCAGGCCCGCCTTGAAGCCCTCCAGGTACTGCTTGCCGTACGCGGCCAGCGGGCCGGTCCTCGAGTACACCAGGCCGACCTTCACCGGGCTCCTGTCGCCGGCGTCGGTGGAGCCCCCGGCGGTGCCCGCCTTCGCGCAGCCCGCGGCGAGCAGCACGCAGGCCGCCAGCGCGGCGAGCTTCCGGACGGGGCGTCTGGGGATAACGTCCGTGACTGACATGGTGGGGGCTCCTGACGTACCGGTGCTGGTGGGATGCCGGAACCGTAGGGGCGCGCCCCCGGGGACGACATGTGACGGGCCCACGCATCGGGCGCCCGCACTGTGTGCCCCACCGCCATGTCGCGGCGCCCGACCGCTCGGTGTGTGCGGCGGGCACATGGCCCGGGCGCGCCCCATGGCGGCGCCCGCCATGGAAAGCCGCGGGGCCCGCGGGAAGGGTGGTGCGGCAGTCAGCCCCTCCCCTCGGACAAAGGCGGCCCCCTTGGACAAGGTCCTGGACTCCCCGGCCCGTGCGGTCGCGGACATTCCCGACGGCGCTCTGCTCGCGGTCGGCGGTTTCGGCCTGTGCGGCATCCCGTCCACCCTGATCGGCGCCCTGGTCGACGCGGGCACCACCGGCCTGCGGGTGGTCTCCAACAACTGCGGCGTGGACGACGGGGGGCTGGGCCTGCTGCTGCGGGCCGGCCGGATCGCCCGGATGACCTCCAGCTACGTCGGCGAGAACAAGGAGTTCGCCCGCCAGTACCTCGGCGGCGAGCTGGAGGTCGAGCTCACCCCGCAGGGCACCCTGGCCGAGCGGCTGCGGGCGGGCGGCGCGGGCATCCCCGCCTTCTACACGCCCGCCGGGGTCGGGACGCAGGTCGAGGAGGGCGGGCTGCCCTGGCGCTACGCCCCCGGCGGCGGGGCCGTGGCGGTGGCCTCCCCGCCCAAGGAGGTCCGCGAGTTCGGCGGGCGCCGCCACCTGCTGGAGGAGGCGATCGTCGCGGACTTCGCCCTGGTGCGCGCCGCCGTCGCCGACCGGCACGGCAACTGCGCCTTCCACGCCGCCGCCCGCAACTTCAACCCGCTGTGCGCCGCCGCGGGGAGGGTCACCCTCGTCGAGGCGGACCGGATCGTCGAGGCGGGCGAGCTCCCGCCGGACGCCGTCCACCTGCCCGGCATCCACGTCGACCGGGTGGTGGCCGCCGACCCCGCCGACCGCCGGATCGAGCGGCGCACCGTCAGCCGTCCCGCCCTGGAGGAGTCCTGATGACCGCCGCCCTCGACCCCCGCGAGGCGCTCGCCGCGCGGGCCGCCCGCGAACTGCGCGACGGCCAGTACGTCAACCTCGGCATCGGCCTGCCCACCCTGGTCCCCGGCCACCTGCCGCCCGGCGTGCACGTCGTCCTGCACTCCGAGAACGGCATCCTGGGCACCGGCCCCTACCCCGCCGAGCAGGACGTCGACCCCGACCTGGTCAACGCGGGCAAGGAGACCGTCACCGTGCTGCCCGGCGCCGCGTTCTTCGACTCGGCGGCCTCCTTCGGCATGGTCCGCTCCGGCCGGATCGACGTCTCGGTGCTCGGCGCGATGCAGGTCTCCGCCCGCGGCGACCTGGCCAACTGGATGATCCCCGGCAGGACGGTCAAGGGCATGGGCGGCGCGATGGACCTCGTCCACGGCGCCCGCCGCCTGATCGTCGTCATGGAGCACACCGCCAAGGACGGCACCCCCAAGATCGTCGACGAGCTGACCCTGCCCGCCACCGGCCGGGCCGTCGTCCACCGGATCGTCACCGACCTGGCCACCCTGGACGTCACCCCCAAGGGCCTGCGCCTGGTCTCCCTCGCCGAGGGCGCCACCCTGGAGCGGGTGCGCGCCGCCACCGAACCCCCGGTGCTGGCCGACTGAACGCCGAGGGGCCCGGGAGCGGTGCGCCCCCGGGCCCCTCGGCCGTGCGGTCAGCCCTTGAGGTTCGGGATCCGCCAGTCGATCGGCTTCTGGCCGAAGCCCTCCAGCGCCGCGTTGATCTGCGAGAACGGCTCGCTGCCGAGGAAGAGCTTCGCGGACAGCGGCGAGGGGTGCGCGCCCTGCACCACCACGTGCCGCGAGGTGTCGATCAGCGGGAGCTTCTTCTTCGCGTAGCCGCCCCAGAGCACGAACACGCAGGGCTCCTCGCGGGCGCTGACCGCCTTGATCACCGCGTCGGTGAACTTCTCCCAGCCCTTGTTCTTGTGCGAGTTGGCCTCGTGCGCCCGCACCGTGAGCACCGCGTTGAGCAGCAGCACGCCCTGCTCGGCCCACGGCATCAGGTACCCGTTGTCGGGCGGCAGGAAGGCGCCGGTCTCCGGGTCCTTGAACAGGCCGAGGTCGGTGCTGAGCTCCTTGTAGATGTTGCGCAGCGACGGCGGGGTCCTCACGCCGGGCAGCACGGAGAAGCTCATGCCGTGCGCCTGGCCGTTGTCGTGGTACGGGTCCTGACCGAGGATCAGCACCTTGACGTCCTGGTACGGCGTCGCCTCCAGCGCCGCGAACTCCTGCCCGGCGGGCGGGAACACCTCGTGCTCGGCGCGCTCGGCGGCCAGGAACGCGTTCAGCTGCGCGTAGTAGGGCTTGCCGGTCTCCTCGGCGAGCACCGCCTGCCAGGACGCGGGCAGTTCCGGCGCGCCGCTCGTGGACGCCTCGGCCAGCTCCGTCACGTTGTACCTCCCACCGGCCGCGCCGCACGGCGACCGCTCTCGTTCGTACCTACCGTTGCGCGGACCCGTCCCCGGGCCCGCTGCGGTGAACGCTACACAGTCGCGCCGACAGTCCGCTCGGCCCGTCGCGCCGCGCGCACCCGCAGGGCCTCCCAGCCGTTCAGGCCGACCAGGACGGCCGCCAGCAGGGCCAGCACCGCCAGCGCGGGCAGCCGGTGCAGCGGGGTCAGCAGCAGCAGGGCCAGCAGGACCAGGACGACGGCCGCGGCGGCCAGCCGGGTCGGCGAGAGCAGGCCGAACATCATCCGGCGGGTGTAGGCGAAGGTCACCAGGTACAGCGCGCTGCCGCCGTACAGCAGCCCGAGGGTGCCGCCGCCGAGCGACTGCCCGGGCCGGGCCACCGTCTCGGCGAAGCCCACCGCGACGGTGATCACCCCGGCGATCAGCGCCAGGTGCCCGTACGAGAAGACCTGCCGCATCAGGTCGCGGCGCGAGGCGGCGGTCTCCATCGCGTGCCGCATCGCGTCGGAGGCGTACCCGAAGTACTGCCACCACAGCGCGCAGGAGATCACGAACGCCGTTGCCACCGAGGCGAGTTGGCCCGGGTGCAGCGGCGCGGCCGCCACCGGGGCGCCGATCCCGACGATCGACTCGCCGAGCGCCACCAGCAGGAACAGGCCGAAGCGCTCGGGCAGGTGGCCCGGGTGGTACTCGACCTTGGCCAGGTGGCGCCGGAACACCAGCGGAGCCGCCAGGTCGGTGACCGCGGCGACGGCCCACAGCAGTTCGCGCCCCGGCCCGTCGAGCAGCCCGCCGACCAGCAGCAGCGGTCCGGAGACGAACGCGGCCACCCCGTACGGGCCGAACCAGATCCGCCGGATCCGTCCGGCCAGCAGGGCCACCAGCACCAGCCGGGCCGCCCAGTACGCGGCGCCGAACAGCACCCCGCGGGAGCCGTACGCGCCGGGCAGCGCCAGCGCGGTGAACAGGCCGCAGAGGCCGACCGCGAAGATGCCGATCCGGTCGCGCGGGTTGTCCACGTCCCGGATGTTGGCCTGCACGGTGGTGCCGACCCAGCACCAGTACACCGGAACGAACGCGACCAGGGCGCGCCCGCAGCCCGCCCAGTCGTGGTGGTGGTGCAGCAGCGCCGACACCTGCGTCACCGCGAACACGAACACCAGGTCGAAGTAGAGCTCGGCCCAGGTGACGCGCTTCTCCTCCATCGCCAACTCCCCCGAACGGCACGCCCCTTGACGCCCCGCCCGGGCCGCCCCGGCGCCACTGCGGCACCGGCCGGGCGCGCGACCGGCCCAGGCTACCGGCCCCGCCCGCCCCGCGCCGCCCGGACGTGCGCGCAGGGTCCCTGCCCGGCCGTCCCCCCGGACCGCTATCTTTGCCCTGGCGCTCCGTGCACCCACCGCGGGAACGGACCCGCCGGGCCCCTGGGGAGCGGGCGCCGACCGTGGAAGCAGGGAGGGGCGCGCAGTCCGCGCCCACGGGGGAAGGGGAACCACCATGCTCGAGGCATCCACCGACGGCGGTGGCGGCGGCACGACCGCCGCCGCCGGCATCGTGGGCACCGCCGTCGGCGCCGCCGTGTTCGCGGCCACCCAGGCGCTGGCCAGTCAGGTCGGCGCGGGCGCGGTCAAGGTCGAGATCGAGAGCCTGCAGACCTTCAAGTCCCGGGTGGACGGCATCCTCAGCACGCTCAACAGCTCGCCCGCCGCCCAGGGCACGATCTCCCAGCAGCAGTTGACGCCCGGCCAGCTCGGCCAGAACTTCGGCCAGGCCGGCGACCTGATGAGCGCCTACAGCACCGTGCACGCCAACCTGGAGCAGCTCTCCCGGACGCTGTCCCTCCAGATCGAGGCGATGAGCGCCAGCATCGACATGGCCGCCCGCGGCTACGACAACGCCGACGCCGAACAGCAGCAGCAGTTCCACTCGATCCTCAACCAGGCGGGCGCCCAGGCGAACCGCCCGCCGGCCGGCGGGTACGGGGCCTCCGGCGGGTACGGCGCCGGAGGCGCCCAGGCCCCGCAGGCCCCGCTCACCGGCACCCAGCAGGGCTCGTACTGACCGCTGGTCGGACCGTCCACACCTCAGGGGGAAGAAACGCGATGGAACTCGAAGAGAAGAGGCTGGTCCGCCTCCAGCCGGGCGAGATCGGCCACGCCAGCCACGAGGAACTGCTGGCCATGGTGCAGGACGCGAACCCGTTCGCGGTGTCCTCCGTCGGGCAGCAACTGTCCGACGCCGCCGCGCAGTTGGACCAGATCAGCGAGGAGCTGCACGCCCACATCAGCGGCCTCGACTGGGAGGGCACCGCGGCCGACAGCTTCAAGGCCTGGGGCGGCCAGGTCTCCCGCTCCACCATGGACCTGGCCTCGTACTCGCGCACCGCGGGCACCTACATGACCTCCGCGGCCGACACCCTCAGCACCGTCAAGTACGGCCTGCCGCCGGTCCCGCACGAGGACATCGAGACGGTGCGCCGCTACCGGGCCCAGGACAACACCGCCGCGACCGTCGGCGGCGCCGTGGTCGGCAGCGTCCTGATGCCGGGCGTCGGCACCGTCGTGGGCGGCTTCGTCGGCAGCAAGGTCGCCGGGATGTTCGACTCCGACTGGGTCAGCGAGGACCAGGCCCGCGCCGCGTCCGACCGCATCTTCGAGGCGCACCAGGAGGCCATCGCGCAGATGGAGCGCCTCAGCCAGTCGTACGAGCACGCCACCACGCAGCTCAACTCGGCTCAGGTGCCGGTGTTCCCGGCTCCGCCGGGAGGATGGCAGAGCGACGAACTGCAGGACGTGCCGATCGGCGGCGGTGGCGGCACCGGTGGCGGTGGCGGGTACACCGGCGGTGGTGGCGGTGGCGGGTACACCGGCGGGGGCGGCGGCACCGGCGGCGGAGGTGGTGGCGGCGGTTCGACGTACCGGCCGCCGTCCTGGTCGCCGCCGACCACCGGTCCGGTGCCGACCCCGACGCCGACCCCGGGTCCGCACCCGACCCCGCCCTGGACCTCGCCGCCGACCACCGGCCCGGTGCCCACGCCCCCGCCGCTGCAGATCGCCCACACCGACCCGCCGGTCGTCACCCCGCCCCTCGGCGGCGGTGGCGGTGGCGGCGGGTACACCGGTGGCGGTGGCGGCCTGGGCGGCTCGGGTGGCGGCGGCTACGGCGGTGGCGGCTACGTGGGCGGCGGCGGGATCCCCGGCGGCCTGGGCGGCGTCGGCGGGAGCACCCTCGGCGGCGGGGCCGGCGGCGGTGGCCGCACCGGCAGCGGCGGCTCGGCCGGCACCTCCGGAACGGGCGCCCGTCCCGGCGGCGGCACCTCCTCCGCCTCCGCGGGCGCTGCGGGCGCCGCGGGCCAGAGCGGCCGCGCGGGCGCGGGCGGCGCGGGCGGCGGCATGCACGGCGGCGGCGGCGGCGCGGGCGGTGCACGCGGCGGTGCGGGCGGCTCGCGCGGCAGCGGGATGGTCAGCCGCGCGGGCGGCACCGTCGGCGGCAGCCGCGGCGCGGGCGGGCGCGGCGAGTTCACCCCGGGCGGCACCGGTCTGCGCGGCCGGGCCGAGCGGGGCGCGGACGGCCGGGCCGGGGGCGCGTTCGGCGGCGGCCAGGGCGGCGGCAGCGCCAACCGCAAGGGCAAGGCCCAGGGCAACCGCCCGGACTACCTGACCGAGGACGAGAACACCTGGACGTCCGGGATGGGCCCGGTCAACCCGAACGTGATCGAGTAGCGACCGGTTTCGACGGCCCGGTCGCGGGGGCTGCGGCTCCCGCGACCGGGCCGAACCGTGCGGCGGGGCGCTCCCGGTGCACACGACGGAGCACGAGGGAGAGTGTGATGCGGCGAACGGACAGGGCAGGACGGGGGCGGCGGTTCGCCGCAGCGGCGGCGGTCGGCGCCGTCCTGTGGGGGTGGTCGGCCGGTCCCGCGTCGGCGGCGGACTCGATCCGCGCCCAGGAGTGGCACCTGGACGCCATGCACGCCGACGAGATGTGGCGGACCAGCACCGGCAAGGGCGTCGTCGTGGCCGTGATCGACACCGGCGTGCAGGGCGACGCCCCCGACCTGGCCGGCCAGCTCGTCCCGGGCACCGACCTCAGCGGCCTGTCCGGCGGGGTGCTCTCCGACCCGGTGGGTCACGGCACCCACATGGCCAGCGACATCGCCGGTACCGGGAAGGGCCTGAACGGCCAGGGCGCGTACGGTCTGGCCCCCGGCGCGAAGATCCTCCCCGTCAAGCTCAACGACACGGCCGGCGGCACCGTCCAGAACGACGACCGGTACGTGGACCAGCTGTCCCAGGGGATCGGCTACGCGGCCGACCACGGCGCCAAGGTCATCAACATCTCCGGCGGCATCGGCGGACTCAGCGCCGCCAACCGCAGCAAGCTCCAGGCCGCCGTCGACCACGCCAACTCCCGCGGCGCGCTCGTGGTCGCCGCCACCGGCAACGAGGGCGACGCCGGGAAGCCCGTCGACTATCCGGCCGCCCTGCCCGGCGTTGTCGGCGTGGCCGGCGCCGACCGCGACGGGAAGGCGTGGGCGAAGTCCCAGACCGGTCCGCAGGTGGCGCTGGCCGCCCCGGCCGTGGAGATCTACGGCGCGTGCACCGGCGCGTCCGGCTACTGCAAGGGTGACGGCACCTCCGACTCCGCCGCCTTCGTCTCCGCCTCCGCCGCGCTGATCTGGTCCGCGCACCCCGACTGGACCGCGAACCAGGTGCTGCGGGTGCTGATCAACACCGCGAGCGGCCAGGGCCAGCGCAGCGACTTCCTCGGCTACGGCGTCATCCGCCCCCGGATCGCCCTGACCACCCCCGGCGACCCGGGCCCGGCGGACGTCAGCCCGCTGCCCGCCGCGGCCGGCAGCGGCGGCGGGGCCGCCTCGCCCGCGCCGTCGAACGGTGCGGGGGCCCGGCCGAGCGGGGCCGCGAGCGGCGGCGCCGGGGCGCCCCCGGCGGCGTCCGCGGCGCCCTCTGCGGCGCCGGTGGCCGAGGGGAAGGGGTCGTCCGGGTCGGGCAAGCTCCCGCTGATCGTCGGCGGCGCCGTGGCGGGCGTCCTGGTGCTGGTGCTCGTGGTGGTGCTGGTCGTCCGGCGCAACCGCTCCGCGGGCTCCGGCCCCGGCCCGCTGCCGCCCGTCGCGCCCTACGGCGCCCCGCCGCAGCAGCCGTACGGCCAGCAGCCGCCCGCCGCACCGCCCGTCGCGCCCGGGTACGGCCAGCAGCCGCCCGCACCGCAGCCCTACGGCGCCCCGCCCGCGCCCCCGGCGTACGGGCAGCAGCAGCCCGCGCCGCCCGCCTACGGGCAGCAGCCGCCCTCGGGCGGGAACCCGTACGCGGGCTGACGGCGGGCCGGTGCGGACGGCGGGCGGCGCGGGGTGTCCCGGGCCGCCCGCCGTCGGCGTCCGCGGGACGTCGGCGGCTGTCCACGGGCGCGGACGCCCCTGTGGCCGACCGGCCCGGACGACTAGGCTGATCGGCGTTGGGGCAGCCTGTGGCGCCCGACCGGCCAGCGGTGTCCGGTCGGAGCGATCACGCAGATCGTTCGACCTGTGCAAGACCAAGGAGACACCCACGTGGCAGACCGCAAGCCCATCGAGACCTGGCTGACCGACATGGACGGAGTCCTCATCCACGAGGGCGTGCCGATCCCAGGGGCCGATGCCTTCATCAAGCGGCTGCGTGACTCCGGGAAGCCCTTCCTGGTGCTCACCAACAACTCGATCTACACCCAGCGCGACCTGCACGCCCGCCTCTCCCGGATGGGCCTGGACGTGCCCGCCGAGCACATCTGGACGTCCGCGCTGGCGACCGCGAAGTTCCTGGACGACCAGCGCCCGGGCGGCACCGCGTACGTGATCGGCGAGGCCGGTCTGACCACCGCGATGCACGACATCGGCTACGTGCTGACCGACTCCGCCCCGGACTTCGTCGTGCTGGGCGAGACCCGCACGTACTCCTTCGAGGCGATGACCAAGGCCGTCCGCCTGATCAACGACGGCGCCCGGTTCATCGCCACCAACCCGGACGAGACCGGCCCGTCCGCCGAGGGCGCGCTGCCCGCGACCGGTGCGGTGGCCGCGCTGATCACCAAGGCGACCGGCGTGGAGCCGTACTTCGTCGGCAAGCCGAACCCGCTGATGATGCGCGCGGGCCTGAACGCGATCGGCGCGCACTCGGAGAACAGCGCGATGATCGGCGACCGGATGGACACCGACATCGTCTCCGGCATGGAGGCGGGCATGTCGACCTTCCTGGTGCTGACCGGTCTGACCCAGGCGTCCGAGGTCGACCGCTTCCCGTACCGGCCGACCCAGGTGGTCAACTCGATCGCCGACCTGGTCGAACTGGTCTGACCCCGCTCCCCGCAGGCCCCCGGCGCGCACCGCGCCGGGGGCCTGCGTCATGCCAGGTCGCGGGCGTCCGTGCCGGGCAGCCAGTCGCGGTCGGGGCGGTACTCCAGCCAGCGGCGGTCGCGGCCGCGGTCGGCGAAGGCCCGCAGCAGGGCGGGGACAGCGGGGTGCGGGCGTTCGCGGTGCCAGACCAGCGACCAGGCGTACAGCGGGACGGGGTCGACGAGCGGGCGGACGGCCAGCCCGGGCGGGACGGCGAGCGGGAGTTCGGCGGGCAGCAGGGTGCAGCCGTCGGGGACGGCGCGGACCCGGTCGAGCAGGTGGGCCAGGCCGAGGTTGGCCTCGCCGGGCAGCAGCGGGACGCCGAAGCGCTCGCCGAACCGGGCCAGGTAGTCCAGCCGGGCGGGGTCGGCGGGCAGCACCAGCCGCAGCGCGGCCAGGTCGGCGGGGCGCAGCCGCTCGGCGCGGGCCAGCGGGTGGTCGGCGGGGAGCACCGCGTCGAGCGGCTCCAGTCGGACCAGGCGGTGCGTCAACTCCCGTTCGACGCCCGGCTGGTGGCGGCCGAAACCGGCGGCGCCCTCGCCCCGGGCGAGGGTGGCGGCGACGGCGGCGAAGTCCCGGGCCGGGCCGACCTCGACGCTCAGCCCGGGTGACGCGGCGAGCGCTTCGCGCACGGTGCGCAGCGGCTCGTACAGGTGGCCCCAGACGTCCAGCCGGGCGGGTGCGGCCTGCTGCCGGACGGCGGCGACGGCGGCCTGCCCGGCGGCCAGGGCGGCCCGCGCCGGGGCCAGCAACTGTCGTCCCGCTTCGGTCAGTTGCACGGATGCGGGGCCGCGTTCCAGCAGCCGGACGCCCAACTCCCGCTCCAGGGCGGCGATCCGCTTCGAGGCGGCCTGCTGGGTGATCGCCAACCGCTCGGCGGCGCGCCCGAAGTGGCGCTGCTCGGCCACGGTGACGAAGGCACGCAACTGCCGCAGGTCGGGGTCGTCCATCGGGCCATCATCGCCGACAACCGCCGGTTGTCGTGCGGCCGTTCCGGTTGTTGGACCCCCTCCCGGCCCGGGCCGTTGACTGGGTGCGTCACCGAACGACCGGTACGAGCAGAGGAGTCACCGATGAAGGCCCTGGTCCCGGCCCGCGGCACGGTCGAGTTCGCCGAGGTCCCGCAGCCCGAACCGCGCCCCGACGAGGCGCTGGTGAAGGTCGACGCGTTCTCGGTGAACCGCGGCGAGACCTTCCTGCTGGAGGATCCGCCACCCGGCTGGCGGCCCGGCAAGGACGTCGCCGGGCTGGTCGTGCAGGCCGCCGCGGACGGCACCGGTCCGGCGGTCGGGCAGCGGGTGGTGGCGCACCCGCCGGGCGCGGGCTGGGCCGAGTACGCGGCGGTGCGCACGGACGCGCTGGCGGTGCTGCCCGAGCGGCTGGACGCGCCCACCGCCGCCGCGCTGCCGCTGGCGGGCCTGACCGCGCTGCGGCTGCTGCGCCGGGCGGGCGCGGTGACCGGGCGGCGGCTGCTGCTGACCGGTGCCTCCGGCGGCGTCGGCCACTACCTGACCGAGCTGGCCGTCGCCGCCGGGGCACGGCTGACGGCCGTCACCGCGAACGCCGAACGCGGCGAGCGGCTGCGGGAGCTGGGCGCCGAGGTGGTGCACGCGGTGGCGGACGCGCCCGGCCCGTACGACCTGGTGCTGGAGTCCACCGGTGGCGCCGAACTCCCGCTGGCGCTGGGCCGGTTGGCGCCGCGCGGTCGGCTGATCTGGTTCGGCCAGGCCTCCCGCGAGCCGGTCCGGCTGGACTTCTTCGCCCTGCTGCACGGCCCGGTCTCGGCCACCGTCGAGCACTTCAGCTACGCGGACGTCGACCACCCGGACGGCCCGGACCTGCAGACCCTGGTCCGGCTGACCGCCGAGGGCCGGCTGCACCCCGAGCTCGGCCTGGTCGACGACTGGCGGCGCACCGCCGACGCGGTCGCCGCCCTGCGCGGTCGGCGCGTCCGCGGCAACACCGTCCTGACCCTCGACTGACCTTTCCCAGAAGGAGATCCGCCATGAGCACCGACCCCCGCACCGTCGTCGCCGACTACGTGGCCGCCGTGGCCCGCGGCGACGCGGACGCCATCCACCAGGCCTTCACCGAGGACGTCGTCTGGACCTACCCGGGCGACCTGCCGCTGAGCGGCGAGTGGCGCGGCCGGGAGGCCGTCGTCAAGGGCTTCCTCGGCTCGATCGGCGGCCTGGTCGCCCCGGGCACCGCCATCGAGGTCGCCCTGGTCGACGAGCCGGTCGTGCAGGGCGACCGGGTGGTCGCCGAGTGGACCTCGCGCTGCACCACCGTGCGCGGCGCGCTCTACGAGAACCGCAACCTGGGCGTCTTCACCGTCCGCGACGGCCGGATCGCCGCCGTCCGCGAGTACACCGACACCCACCGCGCGGCGACCGTCCTGTTCGCGAACGGCGAGTGACCGTCCGGCCCCGGGCCGTCGCCCGCGGTCCGGGGCGCCTCAACGCGGCCTTAAGCCGCCCGTAACTACCCTGACGTACCGTCAGATCGGCCCCTCGGGCTGGCTAGCGTCCCGGTCACACCCTCTCCGCACGACGCAAGGGAGCCCCCGATGGCCTCCGTCCGCCGCACCACCGCCGCCCGGTGGGCCGCCTGGGCCGCCGCCGCGCTGCTGGCCGCCGCCGCCCTGCTCGGCACCCCGGCCGCCCGGGCCGCCGACCCGGGCCCGGGTCCCGCTCCCGCCCTCTCCGCCTCCGTCTCCGCGTCGCCCTCGCTCTCGCCCAGCCCCTCCCCCACCCACCGGCAGCTCGCCCGGACCGGCGGCGACCGGACGGCCGACGGGGCCCTGCTGTCCCTGGGGTCGGTGCTGCTGCTGACCGGCGCGGCGTTCGCGGCGCTGTGTCGGCGCCGCCCCCGCAACGGCCGCTGATCCCACCGTCCGGGGGGCCGGGGTGGTTGAGTTGAGGGCATGAGCAGCACGCCCCCCGCCCCGTTCCGCGTCGGCCTGATCGGCTACGGCCTGGCAGGTTCCGCCTTCCACGCCCCGCTGATCGCCACCACTCCCGGCCTGCAGTTGGACGCGGTGGTCACCGCCAACCCCGACCGCCGCGCCCAGTTGCACCGCGACCACCCGGGCGTCCGCGCCCTCGACACCCCCGAGCAGCTGTTCGAGGACGCCGACCGGTTCGACCTGGTGGTGATCGCCTCCCCCAACCGCACCCACGTCCCGCTGGCCCGCACCGCCCTGCTGGCGGGCCTGGCCACCGTGGTCGACAAGCCGCTCGCCGCGACCAGCGCCGAGGCCCGCGACCTGTGCGAGTTCGCCGAGAAGTCGGGTCTGCTGCTGTCGGTGTTCCAGAACCGCCGCTGGGACGGCGACTTCCTGACCGCCCGCCGCCTGGTCGAGGAGGGCCGGCTCGGCCGGGTGCACCGCTTCGAGTCCCGGTTCGAGCGCTTCCGCCCCAAGCCCAAGCCGGGCTGGCGCGAGCTCGCCGACCCGGCCGAGGTCGGCGGCACCCTGTACGACCTGGGCAGCCACCTGGTCGACCAGGCGCTGACCCTGTTCGGCCCGGTCGAGACGGTGTACGCGGAGATCGACGTGCGCCGCGACGGCGCGGTGGTCGACGACGACGCCTTCCTCGCCCTCACCCACACCGGCGGCGTCCGCTCCCAGCTGTGGACCAGCGCCCTCGCCCCGCTCGCCGGGCCGCGCCTGCGGGTCCTCGGCGACAGCGCGGGCTACGTCAAGTTCGGCACGGACCCGCAGGAGGCCGCCCTCCGGGCCGGGCGCCGCCCCGGCGGGGCGGACGGCCGCTGGGGCGACGACGACCCCGCCGCGTACGGGCTGCTCGGCAGCGACGGCGACGCCGAGCCCGTCACCACCGACCCCGGCGACTACCCGGCCTACTACGCGGGCATCGCCGCCTCGCTCGCCGACCGCACCCCGCCCCCCGTCGACCCGCGCGACGCGGTCGCCACCCTCGCCGTCCTGGAGGCCGCCCGCGCCTCCGCGGCGACGGCCTCCGTGGTCCGCCTCCCCTGACCCGCCGCCGGGGCGGGCCACCGCCGTCCCGCCCCGGCGCCCGGACGGGAACTCCCCTCCCCTGCCCCGCCGTTGACGTGCCCGCCCCTCAGGCGGTGGGCCAGGCCGCCAGGTAGGCGTCGATCTCGCCGGTCAGCCGGCGCTTGCCCGCCGCGTCCAGGAAGGACGCCTCGACGGCGTTGCGGGCGAGCGCCGCGATCCCGGCCTCGTCCAGGCCGAGCAGCTTCGCGGCGACGGCGTACTCGGTGTTCAGGTCGGTGCCGAACATCGGCGGGTCGTCGCTGTTGACGGTGACGACCAGCCCGGCGTCGACCATCTGCCGGATCGGGTGGTCCTCGATCCGCTCGACCACCCGGGTCGCCAGGTTGGAGGTCGGGCAGACCTCCAACGGGATCCGGTGCTCGCCGAGGTGGTCGACCAGGGCCGGGTCCTTGACCGACTGGGTGCCGTGCCCGATCCGCTCCGCGCCCAGCACCCGGATCGCGTCCCACACCGTCTCGGGGCCGGTCGACTCGCCCGCGTGCGGCACGCTGTGCAGCCCGGCCGCCCGGGCCCGGTCGAAGTACGGCTTGAACTGCGGCCGCGGCACGCCGATCTCGGGGCCGCCGAGCCCGAAGGAGACCAGCCCGTCGGGCGCCAGGTCGAGGGCGAGCCGGGCGGTCTCCTCGGCGGAGGCGAGCCCGGCCTCGCCGGGGATGTCGAAGCACCAGCGCAGCACGATGCCGAGGTCCTTCTCGGCGGACAGCCGGGCGTCCTCGATCGCCTCCATGAAGGCGACGTCGGGGATGCCGCGGCTGACCGACGAGTACGGGGTGACGGTCAGCTCGGCGTAGCGGATGTTCTGCCGGGCCATGTCCTGCGCGACGCCGTACGTCAGCGCGCGGACGTCCTCGGCGTCCCGGATCAGGTCGACGACGCTCAGGTACACCTCGATGAAGTGCGCGAAGTCGGTGAAGGTGAAGTACTCGGCGAGCGCCTGCGGGTCCACCGGGACCTTGCTGCGCCCGGCGTGCCGCGCCGCCAGCTCGGCCACCACCCGCGGCGAGGCCGAACCCACGTGGTGCACGTGCAGTTCCGCCTTCGGCATTCCGGCGATGAACGCCTCGATCCCCTGGACACCCTCGGCCACGGCACGCTCCCGTCTACTCTCACCCGGACCCGGACAGACCTCGCATGCTAGCCTGCGGGCCGCCGCCGGGCCGTCACCACTTGGCGGCCAGCTTCGCCATCGCCGCGCGCGCGTCGTCCTTGCCGGAGGCGGCGTTGAAGTTCGGGTCGATGTCCATGTACACCTTCACCACGACGGTGCCCTTGCGCGCCATGAGGTAGATGAAGTCCCGCGGCTTGGTCCGGCCCTGATCGGTGGTGTAGACGGCCTTGCCCTCCTCGGCGTACACCTCGTCGGCCCCGGGCACCGCGGGCGCCGTGCCCGCGTGCACGCCGCTGTACTGGGTGCCGGGCCCGCCGCTCCCGTCGGTGTCCTGGTAGTTCGGGCAGCGCTTGTCGTTGTCCCGGATCTCCTGGATCTCCCGGTGCGCCTCGTCGGCGGCGGTGAACTGGTCGGCTTCCGTGTTCGCGTAGGTCGCGTCGCTCTCGTGGTCCTGCCGTACGGGGCGCGAGGTCGTGGCGAGCAGGCCCTTGACCTGGTTCCCGTCCGGCGCGAACACGCAGGACTGGCTCATCGCGTAGTTGTTCCGGCTGGTGTCGTCGTCGCCGTCGCTGACGCTGTAGTTGTCCCACTCGTCCACGGTCAGCGCCAGCTTGTCCGTCCTGGCCTGCGCCGCCTTGTCCCCGGCGGCCGGGGCGCTGCTCGGCTTGCCGCTGCTCGTCGGCCTGGCCTTGGCCTTGCCGGTCGCGCTCGCGCTCGCGCTCGGCGCGGCCGCCGCGGGCGACGAGGCGCCGGCGGCCGCCTGGTCGGAGGACCCGTCGTCGTTGCAGGCGGTCAGCACCAGCGCGGTGGCCGCCAGGGCCGCGACCCGCAGCCCGAGCTTTCGCGTACGCACCGTCATGTCCGTCAACTCCCCCATGCAGAACAGGCGCTCGACCCCCCTGGCCGCGCCGATCGGTCGCTCACCCTAGCCCACGGCACCGAGCGGTCGGACACGCACCGCCCGCCCGGGCGGCGGGCCGGGCCGGTGCGCCGTCAGCCGCCGAGGGCGGTGCTGACGGTGTGGATGAGCAGTCCGGCCAGGGCGCCGACCACGGTGCCGTTGATCCGGATGAACTGCAGGTCACGGCCCACGTTGGCCTCGATCTTGCGGGAGGCGTCGGCGGCGTCCCACCCGGCCACGGTCTCGGAGATCAGCGAGGTGATCTCCTCCCGGTAGGTGGAGACCACGTACTCGGCGGCGTCCAGCAGCCAGCCGTCAGTTTTTGCCTGAAGTTTGCCGTCGGTGGCGAGTCGGCGACCGAGCGTGCGCAGCGCCCCGGTGAGGCGGCGGCGTAGCTCGCTGTCCTCGTCCTCGGCGGCGTTCAGGACGAGGGTGCGGACGGCCGCCCAGGAGGAGGCGATCAGCTCCTGCACCTCGGGGCGGGCCAGCAGGTCGGCCTTGGCGCGTTCGACCCGGGCGA
Source organism: Kitasatospora sp. NPDC001540 (assembly GCF_042894345.1). Lineage (NCBI taxonomy): Bacteria > Bacillati > Actinomycetota > Actinomycetes > Kitasatosporales > Streptomycetaceae > Kitasatospora > Kitasatospora sp. NPDC001540. Next base: position 79,437 of record NZ_JBIAVO010000025.1, on the reverse strand, counting down.
TGGTCGCGGGGTCGTGCTGGAGCTCCTGGGCGAAGTCGGCGAGGAAGTTGTCGAGGGCGCCGCGGGCGGGGTGGACCGGGTCGTCGCGGACGTCGCCGACGAAGCGCAGCAGCTCCTTGTAGACGCGCTCGCCGACCTGCTGGTCGAGGAACTTGGGCGTCCAGCCGGGGGTCTTGGCGGTGACCCGGGCGACCACCTCGCCGTGGTGCTCGACCAGCCAGTCGTGGGCGCGCACCGCGACCAGGTCGACCAGGCCCTTGTGCCCGCCGTCGGCGACGACCTTGCCCAGCAGCCGTCCGGCGGGTTCGGCGACCGAGGTGGCGGCGGCCCGCCGGGTGACCGCCTCGGCCACCACGGCCTGCACGTCGTCGTCGCGGAGCACCGCGAGCAGTCCGCGCAGCGCGGCGGCGGCCTCCCGGGTGACGCGTTCGGCGCTGCCGGGCGCGGACAGCCACTCGCCGAGTCGCCGGGCCGCGCCGATCTTGCCGAGCCGGGCCCGGACGACCGGCGCGGAGAGGAAGTTGTCGCCGACAAAGTCGCCGAGCGAGCGGCCGAAGGCGTCCTTCTTGGTCGGGATGATCGCGGTGTGCGGGATCGGCAGCCCGAACGGGCGGCGGAACAGCGCGGTGACGGCGAACCAGTCGGCGAGCGCGCCGACCATGCCGGCCTCGGCGGCGGCCGCGACGTACCCGGCCCAGGCGCCCGCGCCGGACGCCTCGGCCCAGGTGGCGAGCGCGAACACCAGCGTGGCCAGGCCGAGCAGGCCGGTCGCGATGGTCTTCATCCGCCGTACGCCGCGCCGCTTCTCCTCGTCGGCAGCGGTGAACCTGACTCCGGGGGCCGTCTCGTCCGCGCTCACCCCGCCAGCCTGGCACACGGACCGCGCGAAACGGCCGCCACCCCGCGAAATCCGCGCCCCCCGTGCCTCGCCCCGCGACTGCCGCGACCCCTCAGCCGCCCCCGCCCAGCACGATCCGCCGCACGCCCGCCCAGCGGGCCGGGTCGGTGACCCGGCGGCCGTCGAGCAGCACCCGGACGCCGGGGAAGTCGACCGCGCCGAGGTCCCGGTACTCGGGGTGGTCGGCCTGGACGACCAGCGCGGCGGCGGGCTTGCCCTCGTCCGGCGGCAGGCCGAGCGCGGCCAGTTCCTCCGGCTCGTACAGCGGGTCGCTGACGCCGACCTCGGCCCCGGCCGCCCGCAGCGCCGCGACCAGCGGGAAGACGCCGGAGTACGCGCTCTCCTTGACCCCGCCCCGGTAGGACGCGCCGAGCACGGTCACGGCGACGCCCTCCAGCGGGCCGAGCGCGCCCTCCAGCAGGCCGACCGCGTACGCCGGGACCTGCTCGTTGGCCTCGCGGGCGGTGCGCACCACGGTGGCGCCGGGGTCGTTCCACAGGTACAGCCGGGGGTAGACCGGGATGCAGTGGCCGCCGACCGCGATGCCGGGGCGGTGCAGGTGGCTGTAGGGCTGCGAGTTGCAGGCGTCGATGACCTCGGCGAGGTCGACGCCGACCCGGTCCGCGTACCGGGCGAACTGGTTGACCAGCGCGATGTTGACGTCCCGGTAGGTGGTCTCGGCGAGCTTGGCGAACTCGGCGGCCTCGGCGCTGGACAGCGCCCAGACGCCGTTGCCGCGCGGCAGGTCGGGGCGCGGGTCGAAGTCGAGGACGGCCCGGTAGAAGTCGACGCCGCGCCGGGTGGAGTCCTCGTCGACGCCGCCGACCAGCTTGGGGTAGCGCCGCAGGTCGGCGAAGACCCGCCCGGTGCGGACGCGTTCGGGGCTGAACACCAGCGCGAAGTCCCGCCCGGCGGCCAGGCCGGAGCCCGCCTCCAGCCGCCGGGCGAAGCGGCCGCGGACGGTGCCGACCGGCAGGGTGGTCTCGTAGCTGACCAGGGTGCCGGGGCGCAGTCCGGCGGCGACGGCGTCGGTGGCGGCGTCCAGCAGCGCGAAGTCGGGGCTGCCGTCGGGGTCGGTGACGAGCGGGACGACGATCACCACGGCGTCGGCCCCGGCGGTCGCGGCGGTGGTGTCGGTGGTGGCGCGCAGCCGTCCGGCGGCGACGGCCCCGGCGAGGCGTTCGGCGAGGTGGGCCTCGCGCGGGAAGGGCGGCCGTCCGGCGGTGACGGCGGCGACCACGGCGGGGGCGACGTCGGCGCCGGTGACCCGGTGGCCCTTGGCGGCGTACTGGACGGCCAGCGGCAGGCCGATCTTGCCGAGGCCCACCACGCAGACGTCCAGGGCGTCCTGCTGTTCGAGGGTGCTCACCGGGCCGCCCCCCGCAGCGCCGCGGCCAGGCCGTCCCGCCGGGCCCGGCGCAGCGCGCGCTTGGCGGCCCACCGGGCGCGGCGCAGCGGGGCGGGGACGAGGCGACGCCAACCGTCCGGGCCGGGGGCCGGGCCGAGCTCGAACAGGGCGTCGGGCAGGCCGTGGCGCCGGTCGCGGAACATCGGGTAGTGGGCGTAGAGCTTGGAGCCGCGGCGGACGGGGGCGGCTTCGCCGTGGTCCCGCTCCCAGGCGATCAGGTCGCACAGGGCGTGCAGCTCGCCGCGCCGGGCGAGGGCCAGGCGCAGCCGGGCGGGGACGGGCAGGGTGCGGAACACGGCGGGCGAGCAGTGCCGTTCGGTGAACCGGCCGATCTCCTGGACGATCCGCCGCTGCATGGCGGGCGGCTCGTCCAGGAAGGGCGCCTGGAGCAGCTGCGGGACGTCCCAGCTGAAGTAGCGGGCGCGGACGGCGTCCCGGGCGGGGCCGGGCAGGGTGGACCGGTCGAGCACCTCGTGGGCGGCGGTGAAGCCGCGCAGCCGGTCCATCGGCCCGGCCCGGTGGGTGACGTTGGAGCGGTCCCGGCGCAGCACCAGGTGGTAGTAGTCGTAGTCGGCGAGGACGGAGACCTTGCGGGCGTGCAGCAGCGCGCCGAGGGTGAAGGGCTGGTCGGAGTGGATGACCAGGTCCTCGCGGCGGCGCAGCCCGTGCCGGACGACCAGGTCGCGGCGGAACAGCTTGGTGTCGCCGAGCGCCCAGGCGAGCGCGGAGTCGGTGAAGCCGACGCGTTCGGCGGTCCGGTCGAAGATGCCCTGCGGGACGATCCGGCCGTGCTCGCCGACCTGCTTGGGGATCAGCACGTCGGACTCCCAGCGGTCGGCGGCCTCGACCATCCGCTCCAGCGCCTCGGGGCCGAGCCAGTCGTCGGCCCCGAGGTACAGCAGGTAGCGGCCGCGGGCGAGTTCGGTGCCGCGGTTGGTGGGCCGGGCGGGGCCGCCGGACGCGGGCTGCCGCTCGGTGCAGAACAGGCCGGGGTGGGCGGCGGCGTAGCGGGCGAGCTCCTCGGTGCTGCCGTCGGTGGAGCCGTCGTCGACGGCGACGACCTCCATCCGCCGCGGTCCGATGCTCTGGCCCACCAGCGAGTCCAGGCAGGCGGTCAGGTAGGGCATGGTGTCGTGGACGGCGATCACCACGCTGACGTCCGGTCCTTGCTCGGTCACGAGGTGTCAACTCCCGTACCGGCCGTCTGGTCACCTCCGCCACTCGAACGAGTGAGGGCGGGCCGCCCGGGGCACGGGCGGCGGCTCAGGGCGCGGGCACGGCGGCGGCGGGGCCGCCCGCGTAGATCCGGGCGATCACGTCCTCGATGGCGGGCTCCCGCACCGACAGGTCGACCAGGGGGTAGCGCTCGGCGACGGCGGCGACGATCGGCGCGGCGCTCTGCCGGGCCGGGAAGGCCAGCCACTGGCGGGGGCCCTCGGTGCGGGCGACCCGGACGCCGGGCAGGTCGATCGGCGGGCGCGCCTCGGCGAGGTCGACGACCAGGGTGCGTTCGCTGCCGCCGATCTCGTGCAGCCGCTCCAGCGGGCCGTCCAGGACGAGGCGGCCGTGGTCGATCACCATGACCCGGCCGCACAGCTGCTCGATGTCGGTGAGGTCGTGGGTGGTGAGCAGCACGGTGGTGCGGCGCTCCCGGTTGGTCTCGCGGAGGAACGCGCGGACCTTGGCCTTGCTGACGGTGTCGAGCCCGATGGTGGGCTCGTCCAGGTACAGCACGCTGGGGTCGTGCAGCAGGGCGGCGGCCAGGTCGCCGCGCATCCGCTGGCCGAGCGAGAGCTGGCGCACGGGGGTGTCCAACAGCGCGGCCAGGTCGAGGAGTTCGACGCAGCGGTCGAGGTTGGCCCGGTACCTGGCGTCGGGGATCCGGTAGATCCGCCGGGCCAGTTCGTAGCTGTCGCGCAGCGGCAGGTCCCACCACAGGGTGGTGCGCTGGCCGAACACCACGCCGATCCGGCGGGCGAGTTCGGCCCGCCGGGCGGCCGGGTCGACCCCGGCCACCCGCAGCCGTCCGCCGCTGGGCACCAGGATGCCGGTGAGCATCTTGACGGTGGTGGACTTCCCGGCGCCGTTGGGCCCGATGTAGCCGACGCACTCGCCCTCCGCGACGGTGAAGCTCAGCCCGTCGACGGCCCGCACCTCGCGCTTCGCACGGCGCCAACGCCCTTCCCTGGTCCGGACGGTGAAGCTCCGCCGGACGTCCTCGACCTCGATCACGGCCATGGTTCCCCTTCCCTCAGCTTCCGGTGGAGCGGTAGGCGCGCAGCCCGGCCCGCCAGGCGAGTCCGGCGGCCAGCACGCACAGCGCGGCGGCCAGCGGCGAGGCGAACCGGAAGGCGGCGGGCAGCCCGAGCGGATCGGTGCGGCCCAGTACGTGCAGCGCGGGCAGCCAGTTGACGAACGCCAGCGGCACGCCGAAGACCGTCCCGGCGACGAGCTCCTTGGCGAACACGGTCGGCGGGTACTGCAGGACGGTCGCGCCGCCGTAGGTGACGGCGTTCTGCAGTTCGGCGGCCTCGCCCCACCAGAACTGCACGCAGGAGCAGCCGACGAACAGCGCGCAGAAGATGACGGTGCCGCACAGCAGCAGGGCGGGCACCATCAGCACCCGGTCCCAGGTCCAGTGCACGTCCAGGGCGGTGAGCGACCAGCCGAGCACCGCGAAGGCCTGGAGCAGCCGGCCGAGGCGGCGCAGCGAGAAGCGTTCGGCGGCGAGCTGGGCCAGGGCGGGGGCGGGCCGGATCAGCATGGTGTCCAGGCTGCCGGAGCGCACCCGCTCCCCCAGCCCGCCGACCGATCCGACCAGGACGTTGGCGGCGCCCAGCGCGATCGAGGAGGTGGCGTACAGGAAGCCGGTCTCGGCGAGCGTCCACCCGGCCAGCTGCCGGGTGTGGGCGAACATCAGCAGCAGCACCGCGAAGTCGAGGAAGGTGATGAGCGTGTTGGCGGCCAACGAGAGCGCGAACGAGGCCCGGTAGGCCATCGTGGAGCGGATCCACATCCCGGTGATCAGCCACCAGGAGCGCACCGCCCAGCCCGCGCGCGCCGCCGCTCCGCGGCCGGGTCCGGCCGGTTCAGCCACCCTGGATCACCACCCGGCGCACCGCGAGCGCCTGTCCGACCCGGCCGAGCGCCAGCAGGGCGGCGCCCCAGGCCAGTTGGAACCCGTACAGGCCGAGCAGGGCGGTGCCGGTGCGGCGCCGCAGCAGCACGTCGGTGGGCAGCTGCACCATCGCCGAGAAGGGCAGCGCCCGGGCCAGTTCGCCCAGCGCGCCGGGGAAGAGGGCCAGCGGGAGGAGCATTCCGGAGAAGAACATCGACACCACGGTCATCACGGCCCGCACCCCCTCGGACTCGTGCAGCCAGAAGCCGGTGAGCGTGGCCAGGAAGCGCAGCCCGAAGCTGACCAGCACCGCCAGCGCCACCGAGAGCAGGAACTCGGCCCACACCAGCGGGTCGTCCGGCAGCACCAGGTCGAACAGCGCCGCGCCCGCCAGCATCGGCAGCGCGCCCCTGGTCAGCAGCTGGTACCCGGCCCGGCCCAGGTCGGTGGCCAGCCACCAGCCCTGGAAGTCCACCGGCCGGTACAGGTCGACGGCGATGTCCCCGCTGCGGAAGCGCGCCTGCAGGTCGTCCTGGAAGCCGCCGCCCCACACCGCGACGGTCACCAGCAGCCCCTGGCTGATCCAGATGTACGTGACCGCCTGCGCGGCGTCGTAGCCGCCGAGGCCCGGTCTGGCCCGCCACAGGGCGAGCATGGTGGAGGCCAGGATCACCCCGAACACGGTGTTGGTGACCGACCCGGCCACCGTCGCGGCCCGGTAGGTCGAGTACCGCCGGAAGGCCCTGCGGGCGACCGATAAGTAGACCCCGTCGAACATACTTGTCCCCTTGTCGACAATCACCCGCACGCGGACGCGACCCACCAAGCTATGCCCGCCCCCCGGCCGCCCGCATCCGGTTTTCGACGACGCCCGCGGCACGGCGGAGAGCGCCCGCGGCACGACAGAGGGCGCCCGCGGCACGGCGGAGGGCGCCCGCGGCGTGAACCAGCCCCGCCGCGGGCGCCCTCCGCTCCTCCTCCGGGTGCTACAGGTACAGCCCCGTCGAGCCCTCCAGGTCGCCGAACCGGCCCGCCGCCACCGCGTGCAGGTCGCGTTCGCGCAGCAGCACGTAGGTGGCGCCGCGGACCTCGACCTCCAGCTTGTCCTCCGGGTCGTACAGCACCCGGTCGCCCGGCTCGACCGAGCGGACGCTCTGGCCGACGGCCACCGCCTCGGCCCACGCGCAGCGCCGCGACAGCTCGGCGGTGGCCGGGATCAGGATGCCGCCGGTGGAGCGCCGCTCGCCCTCGCCGGTCTCGGTCCGCACCAGCACCCGGTCGTGCAGCATCCGGATCGGCAGCTTCTCCCCGAGCCGGTCGTGCCGCCCGTGCGGGGCGTCCTCACCGGCTGCGGCCGTGTTCTGGGTGTCGTTCTCGCTCACGCCCCGACCGTACCGGACCGGCACGCGGCGGCGGGGCCCCGGGCAGGTGCCCGCGGCCCCGCCGCCGTGCGCCGTCAGCCCTTGCGCCGCCGCCGCGCCGAGGCGATCAGCAGCACCACGCCGACGCCGACCAGCGCGGCCGGCACGACCCGCTCGGTCCGCAGCCGGCCCTCCTCGTCCACGAACTTCGCCCTGACCTGCTCGACGGCCCCGCTCGCGGCGACGTACGCCTGCCCGGCCTTCTGCTCGACCGAGGCGCGGACCTTGGCCTTGGCCTGGGCGGCGACGGTGGCCGGGTGGACGCGCATGGCGAGCTCGTCGAGGGTCGCGGCGAGCCGGTCCCTGGTCCCGGCGATGTCCGCCTCGATCTGGGCCGTCGTGCGCGGTGCCGACGTGTCCTTGCTCGCTGCCACTGGGGCCACCCCATCTCTGTTACCGCTAGGTACTTCTTCTCCACCGACAGTCTGTCAGCTCACCGCCGCACGCGCGCAGCGCCACCCACCAACGGGGGTAGGTTGGCCCGCAGCACGACCACCCGTCCCCTCCCGAGGAGAGCCCCGATCGTGAGCGAGCGCCTGCAGCCCGGCGACACCGCCCCCGCCTTCACCCTGTCCGACGCCGACGGCCGGCAGGTGTCGCTGGCCGACCACCTCGGCCGCAAGGTGATCGTCTACTTCTACCCGGCGGCGCTGACCCCCGGCTGCACCAAGCAGGCGTGCGACTTCACCGACAACCTGGAGGTGTTCGCGGGCGCGGGCTACGACGTGATCGGCATCTCGCCGGACAAGCCGGAGAAGCTCGGGAAGTTCCGCGAGACCGAGAACCTGAGGGTGACCCTGCTGTCCGACCCGGAGCACCGGGTGCTGGAGGCGTACGGCGCGTACGGCGAGAAGGTGAACTACGGCCGCACCTACCAGGGCGTGATCCGCTCGACGGTCGTGGTGGACGAGCGGGGCACGGTGGAGCGGGCGCTCTACAACGTCCGGGCCACCGGTCACGTCGCCAAGCTGCTGAAGGACCTGAAGGTCGGCCAGTAGGCGCCGGGAGCGCGAAGGAGCGGTGGCGGCCGACCCCCCGACCGGGTCGACCGCCACCGCCGTTCATGGGCCCGGGACCGGCCTCAGCAGGCCCCGAGGTCCGTCCAGACGCCCCAGGCGCCGCTCAGCGAGGGGTCCTCGCCCGCGGTCCACCACTTGTTCTGGTAGTAGTGGCCCTTCCAGGACACCTTGGTGGTGGTGGCGTACGTGGTGCTCGCGCTCCAGCTCGGGGCGCCCGTGCAGGCACCGGCGGTGACCGACGCGGACGGCGAGGCCGACTGCGAGGCGGAGGCCGAGGCCGACGGGGACGCCGACCGGGAGGGGGAGGCCGAGACGCTGGCCGAGGCCGACGGCGACGCGGACTGCGAGGCCGAGGCGGAGGCGGAGGCCGACGCGGACGGCGAGGCGGTGCCCGCGGTGGTGCCGCGGGTGTAGTCGCCGGTGATGCCGTACAGCGTGCCGCCGACGTTCACCGTCCAGTTGGCGGGGGTGGAGACCGGCAGGTAGTAGACGAAGGCGACGTCCACCGAGGCACCGGGCGCCAGCGTCTGCCAGGTCGGCAGCTTCAGCGAGACCCGGTTGTAGGTGCCCTTCAGACCTCCGACGTTGCTGCCGGTGTGGTCGGCCCGGATCACCTTGGAGCCGAAGCCGGACTGGTCGGCGGCGTTGGCGGGCGCGGAGACCGAGTAGTCGAACTGGAACTCGGTGCCGCCCGGCAGGGTGACCGTCGAGTTGTTGACGATGTGGATCTTCGGGTTGATCGGGTAGTTGTTGTCGCCCAGCGCGAAGTCGGTGAAGGAGACGTCGATCGGCAGGGTCTGCTGCGGCAGCGCGATGGTGGAGCGGGTCGCGCCGTACGCCGGGGCCGACTTGAACTTGTCGTACAGCAGCGAGGTCAGGGTGCTGCCCTGGACGTACTCGCCCTTGCCGCCGTTGGCGGTGGCGTCCCACTTGTAGTCGCCGGCCAGCTCCCAGATCATCGCGCCGCCGACGCCCTGGTTGACCACGTAGTCGGCCTTGGCGCCGATCGACTGGTCGTCCTCGGTCGACAGGAAGACCTTCTTGTCCGCGTTCCACAGCCACGGCGCGACCAGCGCCGAGCTGTAGTTGCGGGCGTAGCTGCCCTTGAGCGCGGTGTCGCTGACGCCGTACTTGGACAGGTAGTCCGGCAGGACGCCCGCTTCCAGGTTCTTGGCGTGCCACATCGGGTTGGAGCCGGCGGGCGACTCCTTGCCGTTGTCGTCCAGGTCGTGCCAGATGTTGTCGATGCCGACGGCGCCGTCACCACAGGTGGTCAGGCCGGAGCCGGCCGGACAGGTGGTGGTGGAGGAGGTGCCCCACAGGCCGTTGGTGCCGCCCTGGACGTTCTGGAAGCCGCGGGTGTAGTACGGCACGCCGAGGTTGATCCGGCCGGCCGGCATCGCGCCGCGGAAGTAGTGCACGGCCCAGTCGGTGTTCAGGTAGCCGATGCCGCCGTACTGCGAGGTGCCGTACACGTTGGCGGCCGCCAGCTCGGCGTCCTTGCCGTCGTCGTACAGCGCGGCGTTCGGGCCGACGTACTTGTTCCAGGCGCCGTGCAGGTCGTACGACATGATGTTGACGTAGTCCAGGTACTGGGTGACCTGGAAGGTCTCCATGCCGCGCAGCAGGTAGCCCGAGGAGGGGGCGGCGACCGACAGCAGGTAGTACTTGCCGTCGGCGGCGGAGGCCCGGTCGAGCTTCTCGCGCACGGTCTTCAGCAGCGCGGCGTAACCCTTCATCAGGGAGGCGCGCTTGGCGTTGGAGAGGGAGTAGTCGAGCGGGTTGCCCGCGTCCTTCATCGAGGTCGGGTACTCGTAGTCGAGGTCGACGCCGTTGAAGCCGTACTTCTTGATGAAGGCGACGGCCGAGTCCGCGAAGGTGTTGATGCCGGCCTGGTTGACCGACCCGTCCGCGTTGACGGTCATCGAGTAGAAGCCGCCGGAGTTGACCCGCTTGCCCGAGTCGTCGAAGTAGCCGCCGGTCTCGGCCCAACCGCCCACCGAGACCATGGTCTTGACGTTCGGGTACTGCTTCTTGAACTTGCTGAGCAGGTTGAAGTGGCCCTTGTACGAGTACGCCGGGTCCATCTCCGCGCCCGCCACGCCGGGGAAGGTCATCCCGGTGGAGGCGTTGTTCGGGCCGTCCGTGCCGACCGACAGCGTGTTGTCGGACGCCACGTGCGCGAACGCGTAGTTGAGGTGGGTGACCTTGTCCCAGGGGATGTTGTTCACCAGGTAGGCGGGCGTGCCGTCCTTGCCGGTGCGCCAGCTGGTGAAGTAGCCGATGACGCGCCGCTGGTGGTCGGCGCCCATCTGCTCGCGGCCGCTGGTGTCGTAGACGTTGCAGTACGGGACGTCGACGCCGGGCGTGGTGTACATGCCGTCGGGGCGGCACGCCTGGTTGTCGACGGCGGCGGCGGACGGGGCCACGCCGAGCGTGCTCATCAGCAGGCCCGCCAGCCCCGCGGCCGCGGCGGCGCCGAACGCCACCTTGCGGCCCTTGAGGTGGCGGCCCGCAGCGGTGGGACGCTGCTCCGCCTTGTTTCGGATCAACACTCGGTCCTCCTGGAGAGAGTGTCGGGCGCCCGGCCGTGGGAAGCCGCGCGCCTGTGGGGGAAGTTCCGCCGAACCTAAAAGGTCTGGACCACCCGCGTCAACAGGTCTGTACCAACTTGATATGAAGGGCCGAACCGTCCGCACCCGGACGATCCGGCCCTCCCTAGGGCGAGTTGACGCTACTTCATGCTTCCGGTCATCGCGTTGACGAGGGTTCCGGACGGGTCGTCGGCCTCCAGCGAGTAGGCGAAGATCCCGCCGAGGCCCTTGGCGGTGGCGTACGAGCCGCGCGCCGCGATCGCCTGCGGGGTGTCACCGGTCCACAGGTTGGTGCCGTCGTAGATCCACGAGCTCTGCGTGGTCGGGTCCCAGTGCACCGGGGAACCGGTGCTCTTGCCCGCCGCCACCAGCTCCTTCCAGAACGCCACGCCCGCGGTCTGGCTGGTGCCCTGCGCCGCCGCCGGGCCGGTCGCGCTCTGGTACAGGCCGTAGTTCGACCCGGCCGGCACGCCGGTCCACCCGCGGAAGTAGAACGGCACGCCCAGCACCAGCTTCTTCGCCGGGAAGCCGCCCTTGATCCCGTACGCCGGGGCGCCGTTCAGGTAGGCGTTGACCGCGTTGTCCACGGTGTACTTCTGGGTGCCCGGGGCGACCGGGTTGCTCGGGTCGTTCGGGCTGTCGTACAGCGGGTCCTGCAGGTTGGTCGGGCCGGTCGCGTCCCAGGCGCCGTGCATGTCGTAGGACATCACGTTGCCGTAGTCCAGGTACTTGCCGATCTGGTCGGTCTGCAGCAGCGCGATCTTGTCCTGGCCGGACGGCAGCGCCGCGGTCAGCAGGTACTTCTTGCCGACGGTCTGCCCGTACGCGTCCAGCTGGTTGCGGAACTCGGCCAGCAGCGCGGTGAAGTTGGCGGTGTCGGCGGCCGAGTAGTGGTTGCCGGTGTGGCCGCCCGCGGAGGCCGGGTACTCCCAGTCGATGTCGATGCCGTCGAAGATGCCCATCGCCGCGGCGGTGCCGCCGGTGGCGTCGCCCTGGATCGAGGGCAGGTTGCCCTTGATGAACATGTCGATGCAGGAGGAGACCAGCTTCTTGCGCGAGGCGTCGGTGGCCGCCGCGTCGGAGAAGTACTTGGAGTACGTCCAGCCGCCCAGCGACATGGTGATCTTCATGTTCGGGTACTTCGCCTTGAGCTCGCGCAGCTGGTTGAAGTTGCCCTTCAGCGGCTGGGTCCAGGCGTCGGTGGTACCGTCCACCGCGATGTCCGCGGTGTAGCCCTTCTGGTAGTCCGCGAACGCGTCGCCCGCGCCGTCACCGGCGCTCGGGTTGTTGTCGTTGGTGTCCGCGGCCTTGATGGTCTCGAAGCAGCTCAGCGTGGACGGGTTGATGTTGGCGAACGCGTAGGTCATCGTGTTCAGCCCGCCCGCCGCGCCGGTGGCGGCCATCGTCGACGGGTAGTACTTGTTCCCGTAGATGCCCCACTGCGCGAAGTACGCCGACTTCAGCGCCCCGCCCGGGGCCGCCCCGGTGGTCACGGTCACCGGCGCGGTGAACCCGCTGCTGTGGCCGTCCTTGTCGTAGCCCTGCACGGTGAAGCTGTACGAGGTGTTCGGCAGCAGCGAGGAGACGGTCACCGTGGTGCCCATCGAGGTCGCGGTCTGGTTCGTGGTGCCGCCGGTGAAGATCCGGTAGACCGCGCTGTTGCCGTTCTGCGCGTTGTCGGTCGAGGCGTTCCACTTCAGCGTCACCGAGGTGCCCGACACGCTCGCGGTCAGCCCGGTCGGCGTGGTCACCACCCCGTCCCCGCCCGGCGTCCCGCTCTGCGAGGCGCTCGCCGAGGGCGAGGTGGACGAGGACGGACTGGCCGACGCGCTCGCCGAGGCACTCGCACTGGCGCTCGCGCTCCCGCTCGGGCTCGAACTCCCGCTCGCCGAGGGGCTGCTGGAGCCCGACCCGCCCGGGCCGGTCAGGACCAGGTCGTCCGCGTAGTAGGTGCCCTGGCCGTACCAGCCGTGGGTGTAGACCGTCACCGAGGTGGTCGAGGCGCCGGTGGTGAAGGTGGTGCTGCGGCTGGCCCAGTCGGCGCTGGAGCCCCAGGCGCTGGTGTCGGTGGTGCCCGTCCCGGTGACGCCCAGGTAGGCGTAGTTGCCCTTCAGCCAGCCGCTCAGGCTGTACGTGGTGTTCGGGCTGACCGCGACGGTCTGCGAGCACTGGGCGGTGTCCGAGGCGGAGGCCGCCGCCTGCAGCGCCCTGGTGCCGCCGTGCGGGGCGGTGGAGGTGATCGAGCCGAGCCCGGCCGAGCAGTTCCAGCCGCTCAGCGTGCCGCTCTCGAAGTCGCCGTTGGCGAGCAGGTTGACGGTGGCGGCCGAGGAGGCGCCGCCGATCGCGGTGACCAGTCCGGCGGCACCGGCCACCAGAGCGGTCGCGGTCGCCAGCGCGGTGCCGGCCTTCAGCGGACGCCGCCCGGTGCGGGCGGCGGAGCGCGCGGCTGTGGCGCGTTCGGGCATGGGTCGCTCCAATGCTCGCGCCCGGGGTGGGGGGCCGGGCGCCGTGGGGGAGGAAGACGTGCCCGGGCCCGGCCGTTGCGCACCGCCCGGGACCCGGTTTTCCGCGGATCGGCGCGAACGTACGTGGTCTGGACCACACCGGTCAATAGGTCTGTACCAATTCTTGAACAAGCCAGGACACCCCGAACCGCCGCCCGAAAGGGTGGTGCACGCCCGTGCAACGGGCCAGTAGCATGGCGGAAGTCACGCATCGGCGGTCTTGGCGGAATTGGCAGACGCCCGGGTTTTAGGTGCCCGTGAGAGAGATCTCGTGAGGGTTCGAGTCCCTCAGGCCGCACCGGCGTTCAGGACGCGAAGAGGCCCGCCCCGGCTCCCCGGGGCGGGCCTCTTCGCGCATGCGTGGCTTCCTCAGCCGAGCAGTTCGGCGACGACCGGCGCGAGCGAGCGGAACGCCTGCCCGCGGTGGCTGATCGCGTTCTTCTCCTCGGCGCTCAGTTCGGCGCACGTGCGGCTCTCGCCGAGCGGCTGCAGGACGGGGTCGTAGCCGAAGCCGTTCGTCCCGGCCGGCTCGGTGCGCAGGGTGCCGTGCAGGCGGCCCTCGACCACCCGCTCGGTGCCGTCCGGCAGGGCGAGCGCGGCGGCGCAGGCGAAGGAGGCGGCCCGGTGCTCGGGGGCGATGTCGCCGAGCTGGGCCAGCAGCAGGTCCAGGTTGGCCTTGTCGTCGCCGTGCCGCCCGGCCCAGCGCGCGGAGAAGATCCCGGGCGCCCCGCCCAGCACGTCCACGCACAGCCCGGAGTCGTCCGCGACGGCCGGCAGCCCGGTCGCCCGCGCCAGCGCGTGCGCCTTAAGCAGCGCGTTCTCGGCGAAGGTGACCCCGGTCTCCGGCACGTCGGGCACCTCGGGGAAGGCGTCCGCGCCGACCAGTTCGACGTCCAGTCCGGCCGCGCCGAGGATGTCGCGCAGCTCGGCGACCTTGTGCTGGTTGCGGGTGGCGAGAACGAGTCGCTTGGTCATGGGCCCCAGCCTAGTGCCGCCGGTGCCGCGCCGGGCCTCAGCCGGTGCACACCTTGCTGACCCGCCCCGCCGCGCTGACCAGCGGCCCGAGATCGGGGGCCTGGTTGGCGTCGACGGCCTTCTGCACGTTGTCGACCTGGTTCTGCAGGTCGGTGACCGCCTTGGAGAGGTCCGCGTCGCCGGAGTTGCGCCCGAGCTTGTCCAGGTCGCCCTTGAGGTTCTGCAGCGCCTGCCCGGTGGCGTTCGGGTCCTGGTCGACGTTGTTGACCGCCTCGCCGAGCTGGGTGACGTGCGTGCTGATCTGCACCGCGGTGTTGGCGCAGCTGAGCGCCTTCTCCGCGGCGGAGCAGCTGACCGCGCTCAGCGGCAGCACCAGGGCCAGGGCGGCGACGGCGAGCGCGGTGGTGCGGTTGATGCTCAGCGGCTGCTGCATCGGCGAGTCCTCCAGGAGGGTGAGCGGGCTCACCCCGAACGTTAAGGCCCGGCCCGCGCGCCTGTACAGCACCCGTCGGCCCGTCCACCCTCCCTGACGGCCGTTCAGCCCACCGCGGTTCCCTACAGCTCCAGGGCCTTGCGCTGGATCTCGTCGAGCTCGGCGCAGCCCAGGCTGCCCAGGTCGAGCAGCTGGTCGAGCAGTGCGCGGTCGAAGGGGGCGCCCTCGGCGGTGCCCTGGACCTCCACGAAACGGCCGTCGGAGGTGCAGACGACGTTCATGTCGGTCTCGGCCCGGACGTCCTCCTCGTAGCGGAGGTCGAGCATCGGCACGCCGTCGATGATGCCGACGCTGACCGCGCTCACGCCGCCGGTGATCGGCTGGCCCTTGGCCCGCAGCAGCTTCTTCTCGCGCGCCCAGGAGACCGCGTCGACCAGGGCCACGTACGCGCCGGTGATCGCCGCGGTGCGGGTGCCGCCGTCGGCCTGGAGGACGTCGCAGTCCAGCACGATGGTGTTCTCGGCGAGCGCCCGGTGGTCGATCACGGCGCGCAGCGAGCGGCCGATCAGCCGGCTGATCTCGTGGGTGCGGCCGCCGATCTTGCCGCGGACGGACTCGCGGTCGCCGCGGGTGTTGGTGGCCCGGGGCAGCATGGCGTACTCGGCGGTGACCCAGCCCTCGCCGCTGCCCTTGCGCCAGCGCGGGACGCCCTCGGTGACGCTGGCGGTGCACAGCACCTTGGTGTCGCCGTAGGAGACCAGGACGGAGCCTTCGGCGTGCTTGCTCCAGTTCCGTTCGATGGTGACGGGGCGGAGCTGGTCGGGGGTGCGGCCGTCGATGCGAGACATGCCCCCGAGCGTATCGGGTCCCCGTCCGGCCCCCGGCGGGGGCGCACGCGCGACGGCCCGCCGGCCGGTGGTCTCCGGCGGGCGGGCCGTGCGGGTGGAGCGGCCTGCGGGGGGCTCAGCTCACATCATGTCCTCGATCTCGGCGGCGATCGGGTCGGCGTCGGTACCGATGACGACCTGGATGGCCGTGCCCATCTTCACCACACCGTGGGCGCCGGCCGCCTTGAGCGCGGCCTCGTCGACCTTGGAGGCGTCGAGGACCTCGGTGCGCAGCCGGGTGATGCAGCCCTCGACCTCGTCGATGTTCTCGATTCCGCCGAGACCGGCGACGATCTTCTCAGCCTTGCTGGCCATGGTCTTTCTCCCTCTGTCTCGGCGCTTCGGCGGTCGGTCGCCGGGTGCCGTACTGCGTGTGCGGTGGTGCCGGCCGGAGGTGACCCGGAATCAGTTTGCCGCGTCTTCCGACGGCGCGACCAGCATCACCCGGTTTCGACCGATATGCCACGTTAGTCCACTTTCGGGCTATCTCCGCGCGCGGCCGCCTCCGCGGCCGCCGGAGGATGGCGATCATCGGGCTCTCGAACCCGCGGACCGCCACTGCCTTGAAAATGGTCTACACCAATCCTAGGTGTACTCGGGACAACGCAGGACGGTCCGCCGGTGTTCCTGGCCCCACGCACGGATGATCCCCCCGGGGAACGGGAACGGCAGCGGAGGGCCGACGATGAGTTCACCAGGCGCCACGGCGCACCAGTCCACGTGGTGGCACACCTTCTACGGCGGCCTGCAGAAGATGGGCCGCAGCCTCCAGCTGCCGGTCGCCGTCCTGCCCGCCGCGGGCCTGCTGACCCGACTCGGCCAGGACGACATCTTCGGCAAGGACGGCCTCGGCTGGGACAAGGTCGCCAGGGCGATCGGCGCGGCCGGCGGCGCACTGCTCAACCCCGCGCTCGGCCTGCCGCTGCTGTTCTGCATCGGCGTGGCGATCGGCATGGCCAAGAAGGCGGACGGCTCGACGGCTCTCGCCGCGGTGGCCGGCTTCCTGGTCTACTACGCCGTCCTGCACGCGTTCCCGAAGGACTGCCCGGCCGGCTCGACGCTGGACGCCACGATCTGCGTGAACTACACGGACAAGACCGTGGTGGAGGCCGCCTACCAGAACCCCGGCGTGCTCGGCGGCATCCTGATGGGCCTCTTCTCGGCCTGGCTGTGGGTGCGCTACCACCGGGTCAGGCTGGTCGACTGGCTCGGCTTCTTCAACGGCCGCCGCCTGGTCCCGATGATCACCGCCCTGGTCGGCCTGCTGTTCGGCTCGCTGATGGTGTGGATCTGGCAGCCGATCGGCTCCGGACTGGAGGACTTCTCCAAGTGGCTCTCCGACCTGGGCGCCGCCGGCTCCGGCATCTTCGGCGTCGCCAACCGCGCCCTGCTGCTGATCGGCATGCACCAGCTGCTGAACACCTTCGTCTGGTTCCAGTTCGGCTCCTACACCAACCCGGAGACCGGCAAGTCCGGCACCGGTGACATCGGCCGTTTCCTGGCGGGCGACCCCTCGGCCGGCCAGTTCCTCTCCGGCTTCTTCCCGATCATGATGTTCGCGCTGCCCGCCGCCGCGATGGCCATCGCCGCCTGCGCCAAGCCGCACCGCCGCAAGGAGATCTACGGCCTGATGTTCTCGGTCGCGCTGACCTCTTTCGTCACCGGCGTCACCGAGCCGATCGAGTACTCCTTCGCCTACGTGGCACCGCTGCTGTACGGCATCCACGCACTGCTCACCGGCGTCTCGATGGCGGTCACCTGGGGGCTCGGCGTCCACGACGGCTTCAGCTTCTCGGCCGGATTGATCGACTACCTGCTCAACTGGAACCTGGCCACGAAACCGTGGCTGATCATCCCGATCGGCCTGTGCTTCGCGGTGGCCTACTACGTGGTCTTCCGGTTCGTCATCGTCAAGTTCGACCTCAAGACCCCGGGCCGCGAGGACGACGACGAGGTCGAGGACGTGACCAAGGCCTGACCCCAGGTCGGCGAGCGCGGCACCCCCGGCGGGAAGCATTCCCGCCGGGGGCGCGCTTTTGTTTCCGGTCGATCCAAAAGGAGTGGGATCCCGGTCAATTGATCCGTCGTCAACCCGGCCCAGGTTTCGATTCCGCAGCGCTTGTCCCCCGCGAACCTTAAGAGGGTTCCGGAGCCCGTTCGGCCCGTGCTAGAAAGCTGAACGAGGCCTTAAGTGGTCTAGACCAGAATCGCGCTGCCGTGAGGAACCACCGCTATGAGTACGACCGCGCAGAACTCCCGGCCCGCGGCGGCACCCGGCGGACGGGAGCTGCGCTCCCGGGTCTTCGCGTCCCTCCAGAAGATCGGCCGCAGCCTCCAGCTCCCGATCGCCGTGCTGCCCGCCGCGGGCATCCTGCTGCGGCTCGGCAAGGAGGACGTCTTCGGCGACCAGGGCCTGGGCTGGACCAGGGTCGCCGAGGTGTTCTCCGCCTCCGGCCACGCCGTCTTCGACTGGATGCCGCTGCTGTTCTGCGTCGGCATCGCCATCGGCTACGCCAGGAAGGCCGACGGCTCCACCGCGCTCGCCGCCCTGGTCGGCTTCCTCACCTACCACCAGGTCCTGACCGCCTTCCCGAAGACCGGCTACCAGGAGCTGCCCGGCCGGGACGTCGCGGCCACCTACCAGGACCCGGGGGTGCTCGGCGGCGTGGTGGTCGGCCTGCTCTCCGCGGTCCTGTGGCAGCGGCTGCACCGCACCCGGCTGGTCGACTGGCTCGGCTTCTTCAACGGGCGGCGGCTGGTCCCGATCGTGATGGCCTTCGTCGGCACCGCCCTCGGCGTCTTCTTCGGCCTGTGCTGGGGCCCGATCGGCAGCGTGGTCGACCGCTTCAGCAGTTGGACGATCGGCCTCGGCGCGCTCGGCTCCGGCCTGTTCGGGCTGATCAACCGGGCCCTGCTGCCGTTCGGCCTGCACCAGTTCGCCAACACCTTCTTCTGGCAGCAGGCCGGGACGTACCGGGTCGGCGGCCAGGAGTTCCACGGCGACCAGACCCGGTTCTTCCAGCACGACCTCGCGGCCGGCCAGTTCATGTCCGGCTTCTTCCCGATCATGATGTTCGGCCTGCCCGCCGCCGCCCTCGCCATCGCCCACTGCGCGCGCCCGGAGCGCCGCCGCGCCGTCCTGGGCATGATGTTCTCGCTCGCCCTGACCTCCTTCGCCACCGGCATCACCGAGCCGATCGAGTTCGCCTTCCTGTTCATCGCCCCCGTCCTGTACGCCCTGCACGCCGTGCTCACCGGCCTGTCCATGGCCGTCACCTGGGCGCTGGGCGTGCACCACGGCTTCACCTTCTCCGCGGGCGTCATCGACTACGTCCTGAACTGGAACCTGGCCACGAAACCCTGGCTGATCATCCCGATCGGGCTGTGCTTCGCGGCGGTCTACTACACGCTCTTCCGCTTCGTCATCGTCAGGTTCGACCTCAGGACCCCGGGTCGCGAGGAGGACGACGGCTTCGAGGACGGGTAGGCCGGGCAGGGCCTAGATCCAGCCCAGCCGGGCCGCGTGCACGCCCGCCTGGAAGCGCGACTGGGCGCCCAGCGCCGTGGTCAGGTCGGCGACCAGGCGGCGCACCGTGCGGTCGGAGATCTCCAGCTTGCGGCCGATCGCCTGGTCGGTGAGCCCGGCCGCGAGCAGCCGCAGCACCTCGCGGTGGCGGTCGTCGGGGGTGGTGCGGCCGAGCAGCTCCGGCGGGATCCAGCTGGCCGCCCAGAAGTGCTCGAACAGTTCGCGGACCACGCCGACCACCGCCGGATCGCGGACCACCACCGCCGCGCTGCCCGGCGGCTCCCCCGGCGCGGGCAGCACCGCCAGGCCCGCGTCGACCACGATCAGCCACAGCGGCAGGGTGTGCGCGACCCGGATGTGCGCACCGGCGGCGGTCAGCGCCTGGACGTGGGCCAGCACCGCGCCCTGGTGCAGCGCGGCGGCGGGGTAGATGGTGCGCAGGGTGACCCCGTGGGCCAGCGCGATCCGCTCGCGGGCGAGCTTCCCGGCCAGGCCGCTCTCGGACTGGTCCTGGCCGGGGCGCAGCGAGAGCGCCTCGGTGCGGGCGGCGCGGGCGGCGTCCTCCAGCAGGGCGGCGACCCGGTCGGCGCCGCGGACGAGTTCGTGGGCGGTGCCGGTCTGCAGCGGCAGGTAGCGGGCGTGCAGGTGCTCGACCCGCTCGCGGGTGCGGCGGGCCTCGCCGAGCAGTTCGGTGAAGCGGCGGTCGGAGTCGGCGAGCAGGCGGCGCACGGCGGTGTCGATCGAGACGGCGGTGACCCCGCTGCCGGTGGCGGAGGTCTGCCGGAGCAGGCCGAGGCCGCGCAGTTCGCCCAGTGCCTGCTCGAACTCCCCTTCCGCGCAGCCGAGTTCCTCGCGCAGGGAGTCCAGCGGCAGGCCGGGGTCGGCGAGCAGGCGGGCGTACAGGGCGGTGCTGGTCTCCACCCTCCGGGAGCCTAGGGCCGCGGCCGGGGGACGGACCGTGGTTTTCAGCATGCGAGACGGCGGACGGGGGGCCGGGGCGGGTAGCGGCGGCGGGTGCCCGGCATCCGAGACGGGCGCTCCGGTGGCGGCCATGGCCTGATCCGGCGCGGCCGGGGGCCTTCGCCGAGCGGCCGGGGGTCTCCAGGATGGGCGGCATGGCGATTCCCGAGTCTTCCGTGATCTGGTTCGACGGCGCGCTGGTGCCCTGGCAGGAGGCCCGCGTCCACGTGCTGACGCACGCGCTGCACTACGGCACCGGGGTGCTGGAGGGCACCCGGGTGTTCGAGACCGCGGACGGGCCCGCGGTGTTCCGGCTGGACGAGCACCTGGCCCGGCTGGAGCGCAGCGCCCGGATGCTGCGCATCGAACTCCCGTACAGCCAGGAGGAGTTGGCGGAAGCGACGGTGGCGCTGGTGGCGGCCAACGGCCACCGCTCGTGCTACCTGCGGCACCTGGCGTTCCTGGGCTACGGCTCGATGGGGCTGGACATGCGCCACTCCCCCACCAGCGTGTCGATCGCCTCCTGGGAGTGGCCGGCCTACCTGGAGGCGGGGCGCGGGCTGCGGCTGATGACCAGCAGTTGGCGGCGCACCGACCCCAACTCCGTCCCCCCGGCGGCGAAGGCCACCGGCCCGTACCTCAACTCGGCGCTGGCCCGGCGGGAGGCGACCGACGCGGGCTTCGACGAGGCGCTGCTGCTGGCGCCGGACGGCACGGTCAGCGAGTGCAGTTCGGAGAACGTGTTCGCGGTCCGCGGCGGCGTGCTGCGCACCACCCCGGCCAGCGCGGGCGCCCTGGAGGGCATCACCCAGGACACCCTGCTGACGCTGGCCCGGGAGCTGGGCGTGGAGGTCCGGGTGGAGAGCCTGCTGCGGTCGGACCTGTACGCGGCCGACGAGCTGTTCATCTCCGGGACGGCGGCCGGGGTGGTCCCGGTGGCCTCCCTGGACAACCGGGAACTACCGTCCGCCGAGGGCGAGTTGACCAAGAAGCTGGCCGAGGCCTACCGGGCCGCGGTCAGTGGCGCGGACGCCCGCCACCGGCACTGGCTGACGCCGGTTCACAGCTCGTAGACGGCCCCGGCCCGGGCGAGTTCGACCGGCCCGGCGAAGGCCGCGGCGGCGTCCGCGCGGTTGCGCTCGGCGTCGGTCCACGGCGGGATGTGGGTGAGGACCAGCCGGGCGGCCCCGGCCCCGGTGGCGTGCTCCCCGGCCTGGGTGCCGTTGAGATGGATGGAGTCGAAGGTCTCCTTGCCGTCCGTGTAGGCCGCCTCGCACAGGAACAGGTCGGTGCCGCGGGCGAGTTCGACCAACGCGGGGCAGACGCCGGTGTCCCCGGAGTAGACCAGGCTGCGGCCGCCCGCCTCGATCCGGAAGCCGTACGCCTCGCAGTCCAGGTGGTTGACCCGGGCGGCGGTGACGGTGAACGGGCCGAGCTCCAGCCGGGCGCCGTCGCTGAGGTCGCGGAAGTCGAAGACCTCGGTCATGCCGGGCTTCTCCGGCATGTCGTAGGCCCGGGCCAGGCGCTCGGCGGTGCCGCCGGGCCCGTGCACGGGCAGCGGGTCGGGGCAGCCCTCGACCCGGTAGTTGCGGGCCACCCAGTAGGCGCACAGGTCGACGCAGTGGTCGGCGTGCAGGTGGCTGATCAGGACGGCGTCCACCTCGTACAGACCGGTGTACTTCTGCAGCGCGCCGAGCGCGCCGTTGCCGAGGTCGAGGACCAGGCGGTAGCCGTCGTGCTCCACCAGGTAGCTGGAGCACGGGGAGTCCACGGACGGGAAGCTCCCCGAGCACCCCACCACGGTCAGTTTCATGCCGAGCCCTTCCCGCCCCGTCGGGCCATCGTCCGCGGCCGTCCGCACCGCCGGGCGGGCGGGGCGGGGTTCTTCGACTCCGTCGGTGCTTTGACTGTCGAGGGTAAGGGCCGGGCGGCACTTTGCCCCCTCTCCCGTGCCGGGCTGTGGGCGGAATCACCAGGACGGGGCGGGGGCGTTCGAACGCGCTACGAACGGCGGCCGGGGCGGGTCAGCGCCCAGGCGCGGATGGTCTCCGGGTACCAGCGGGGGTGGCCCGCGGCGTCCACCAGGTCGGGTTCGGGCAGCAGCCCGTGGCGCTTGTAGTTGCGCACGGTCTCGGTCTGCACGTTGATGTGCAGGCCGATCTCGACGTAGGACCAGAGCTCTCGGCCGGGCATCGCGCCCACCTCCAGGACGGCGAACCAGTGGTGCGCCGCCAGCCTGGCGGGACGGTCCGCGGCGGCCGGGGCGCGACCGGCGCGGTGGCGGTTCCGTGACGAACCGGTCACCCGGAACGGACAAATACCGCACTGTCACAGCGGAACGACGATCGGACGAGCGGACGGCGCGGCCCCGGGAAGGGGTGCCGCGCCGTGGGTGCCGCCGTGCTGCCGCCGCCCGCTCAGGCCCAGAGCTGGCCCTGCAGCGCCTCGACCGCCGCCTCGGTGGTCTCGGCGGTGTAGATGCCGGTGGACAGGTACTTCCAGCCGCCGTCGGCGACCACGAACACCACGTCCGCCCGCTCCCCGGCCTTGGCGGCCTTGCGGGCCACGCCGATCGCGGCGTGCGCGACCGCGCCGGTGGAGACGCCCGCGAAGATGCCCTCCAGCTGCAGCAGTTCGCGGGTGCGGGTGACGGCGTCGGCCGAGCCGACCGAGAAGCGGGTGGTGAGCACCTCGGCGTCGTACAGCTCGGGGACGAAGCCCTCGTCCAGGTTGCGCAGGCCGTAGACCAGGTCGTCGTAGCGGGGCTCGGCGGCCACGATCTGCACGCCCGGGACCTTCTCGCGCAGGTAGCGGCCGATGCCCATCAGGGTGCCGGTGGTGCCCAGGCCCGCCACGAAGTGGGTGACGGTGGGCAGGTCGGCGAGGATCTCCGGGCCGGTGGTGGCGTAGTGCGCGCCGGCGTTGTCCGGGTTGCCGTACTGGTAGAGCATCACCCAGTCGGGGTGCTCGGCGGCGATCTCCTTGGCGATCCGGACCGCGGTGTTGGAGCCGCCCGCGGCGGGCGAGGGGATGATCTCCGCGCCCCACATCCGGAGCAGCTCGCGGCGCTCCTCGCTGGTGTTCTCCGGCATCA
The DNA here is from genome assembly GCF_042894345.1 of Kitasatospora sp. NPDC001540. NCBI lineage: Bacteria > Bacillati > Actinomycetota > Actinomycetes > Kitasatosporales > Streptomycetaceae > Kitasatospora > Kitasatospora sp. NPDC001540. Next base: position 56,600 of record NZ_JBIAVO010000025.1, on the reverse strand, counting down.
CGCAGACCATCCGGTAGCCCTTGAGCTTGGCCGCCATGGCGAGCGAGATGCCGGTGTTGCCGCTGGTGGGCTCCAGGACGGTGCAGCCGGGGGTGAGCCGCCCCTCCGCCTCGGCGCGCTCGATCATGCGCAGCGCCGGGCGGTCCTTGATCGAGCCGGTCGGGTTGCGGTCCTCCAGCTTGGCCCAGAGCGTGACCCGGCCGTCCTCGTTCCCGGGGACGCCGGCCGAGAGCCTCGGCAACCGCACCAGGGGCGTGTTGCCGATGGCCTCGATCGGGCTGTCGTAGCGCATTACTTCATACCGCCGGCCACGGCCGGGAGGATGGTGACGCTGTCGCCGTCGGAGAGGGCGGTGGAGACGCCGTCCAGGAAGCGGACGTCCTCGTCGTTCAGGTAGACGTTGACGAAGCGGCGCAGCTCGCCGCCGTCCAGCAGCCGGGCGGCGATGCCGGGGTGGCGGGAGTCGAGGTCGGTGAAGAGCTCCCCGAGGTCGGCGCCGTTGCCGTCGACGGCCTTGGCGCCGTCGGTGTAGGTACGGAGGATGGTCGGGATGCGGACCTCGATGGCCATGGCTGCGCTCCTGTGGAGTGGGTTCGGGCTGCCGGGCCGGGCGGGGCGCGGCAGGGGGAAGGGCCCCGGGGCGGCGGGGCGGGAGGTCTGGTGCGGCGGGCGGCTCTGCCGGTCGGCGGTCAGCGCGCGGCGGTGCCGGGACAGATCGCGCTGGCGAGCCGGCACAGGTCGACGTGCAGGCGCGCCACGAGGCGGATGCCTGGGGCCTGATTGCTCACATCGACGGAACGCATGGACTCATCGTATAGATTCCCGACCCCGCTTTGACATGCGTGTCTCGGCATCCGGTCCACGGCGTTCCGAGGCATGAGAAAACGGGCCGATCCGCCGCGCGGGACGCAGGTCGGACCGGCCCGTCGCCGGGCGGGCTGGGGTCAGGCGGCGTAGGCCTCGACCACCTCGACGTCTTCCTCCGTGATCACACCGTCCACGATGCGGAACGAGCGGAACTGGTAGGGGTCCTCCTCGCCGGTGCCCTCGGCGGTGGAGACCAGCACGTAGTGGGCGAACGGCTCGGAGGCGTAGCTCACGTCGGTGCGGGAGGGGTAGGCCTCGGTGGCGGTGTGCGAGTGGTAGATCACCACCGGCTCCTCGTCACGGTCGTCCATCTCGCGGTAGAGCTTCAGCAGGTCGCCGGAGTCGAACTCGTAGAAGGTGGGCGAGCGGGCCGCGTTGAGCATCGGGACGAACCGCTCGGGACGCCCGGTGCCGGCCGGTCCGGCGATCACGCCGCACGCTTCGTCCGGGTGGTCGGCGCGGGCGTGGGCGACGATCCGGTCGCGCAGTTCTCGGGTGATGGTCAGCATGCGGCCAGGATAGCGAGGCGTCAGCGGCCGTCCTCGGGGCGGCTGTCGACGGGTGCGAGGGCCGGGTCGCGGCGGCGCAGCACCGCGTAGCCGACCACCAGGAACAGCGCCCAGGCGGGGAAGACGTACAGCGAGATCCGGGTGTCGGGGTCGACGCCGATCAGGACGGCGACCAGGGCGAGGAAGGCCAGCGCGAGGACGCGGCTCCAGTTGCCGCCGGGGGCGCGGAAGCTGGGGGCGGGCAGCCGCCCGGACGTCCAGGCGGCGCGGTAGCGGATCTGGCTGGCCAGGATGGCGCCCCAGGTCCACAGGCCGCAGACGGTGGCGACCGAGGTGATGTACTGGAAGGCCCGTTCCGGGACGCAGTAGTTGAGCACCACGCCGACGCCCATCAGCAGGCAGGAGACGGTGATCGCGGCGGCGGGGGTGCGGCGGGCGTTGAGCCGGGTGAGCCGCCCGGGGGCCTGTCCGCGCAGGGCCAGGTCGCGCAGCATCCGGCCCGTGGAGTACATCCCGGAGTTGCAGGAGGAGAGCGCGGCGGTGAGCACCACGAAGTTGACGATCCCGGCCGCCGCCGGGATGCCGACCTTGCCGAACGCGGCGACGAAGGGGCTGACGCCGGGCTGGAACTCGCTCCACGGCACCAGCGACAGGATGACCACCAGCGCGCCGAGGTAGAACAGCGCGATCCGCAGCGGCAGGGTGTTGATGGCCCGCGGCAGGGTCTTCTCCGGGTCCTCGCTCTCCCCGGCGGTGACGCCGACCAGCTCCACGCCCACGTAGGCGAACATGACGATCTGCAGGGTCATCACGGTGGCGCCGACGCCCTTGGGGAAGAAGCCGCCGTCCTGCCACAGGTTGGTGATCGAGGCGGTGTCCCCGGCGTCCGAGAAGCCGAGGGTGAGCACGCCGACACCGATCAGGATCATCCCGAGGATCGCGGTGACCTTGACCATGGAGAACCAGAACTCGATCTCGCCGAACAGCTTCACCGAGATCAGGTTGGCCGCGTACAGCAGCACCAGGAAGACCAGCGCGGTGGTCCACTGCGGGATGCCGGGCGCCCAGAAGCGGACGTAGACGGCGGCGGCGGTGGTCTCGGCCATGCCGGTGACCACCCAGAACAGCCAGTACGTCCAGCCGGTGACGAACCCGGCGAACGGGCCGAGGAACTCGCGGGCGTACTCGGCGAAGCTGCCGGACACCGGGCGGTAGGTGAGCAGTTCGCCGAGCGCCCGCATGATCACGAAGATCACCACGCCGGCCACCGCGTAGCTGAGGATCAGACTGGGGCCGGCCTTGGAGATGGCGGTGCCCGCGCCGAGGAACAGGCCGGTGCCGATCGCGCCGCCGATCGCGATCATCTGGATCTGCCGGCTACCCAGACCGCGCTGGTAGCCCTCCTCCTCGGGGACGGGCTCGACCGTCCCGTCCGTCACCTGCTGCGTCATCCGCCACCTCGCCTCCCGGTCCGCGCCGGCCGGTCGGCCGACGGGCCCCGTCTTCCCGGGGAGGCAGCAGTGAACCACGCGAAGGGCCCGGAACGCCTCATATCTGAGCGTCACCTGAGGAATCGGACAATACGAGGGAAACGGCTGGTCGGACCGGGTCAGCCCGCCATCGCCTCCAGCAGGCTCTCCTGCATCGCACCCAGCCACAGGTAGGCCATCACCAGCGGCTTGCGCGGGTCGGAGTCGGGCAGCCGGTACAGGCCCTCCTCGTCCTCCTCGGTGACCTCCAGCCGGCTGCCCAGGGCCAGCCGCAGGTCGTTCAGCGCGCCCAGCCAGTGCGGGAAGTCGCCGGGCCCCACCTCGAGCACCCCGCCCTCCCCGCCCAGCCCGTCCAGCTCGCGGACCACCAGCAGCGCGTCCTCGCGCTTGCGGGCCCGCAGGTCCAGCTCGGTGTAGCGGCGGAACTCGGACGCCATCTCGGCCGTCCGCGGGTCCTCCGGGGCGCCCGGCCCGCCGTACGCGTCGGGGAACAGCCGCAGCAGCGCCGGGTCCTCGGGGGCCTCGCTCGGGCCCTCGGCGAACAGCGCGGCCAGCGGGTCGTCGCTCCCCCCGCCGGGCGGCGGCCCGATCAGCTCCAGCATCTGCACTTCCAGCGAGCGCAGGATGGACGCCTCGAACTCGTCCAGCGCGATCGCCGCGCCGCCGTCGCCCGCACTCTCGAACAAACCGGCCATGTGTCTGGAATCAGTCCCTCGTGGATGGTGGGTGACGGTCCGTCAGTCGTGCTGCAGGGTGGCCCACAGGCCGTAGCCGTGCATCGCCTGCACGTCGCGCTCCATCTCCTCGCGGGTGCCACTGGAGACCACGGCCCGACCCTTCTGGTGCACGTCCATCATCAGCCGGTGCGCCTTGTCCTTCGGGTAGCCGAAGTAGCTCTGGAACACGTACTGGACGTAACTCATCAGGTTGACCGGGTCGTTGTGGACGATGGTCACCCACGGCGTGTCCGGCTCCGTGACCGGAACCCCCTCCACCTCGGGGCGCTCGATCTCCACCGGCGCGACACTCACAGTCCGTCTCTCCTCGTCGACCTCGGCTTCCCCCCGTCCCATGCTTCCATCCGAGGGACGCAGGAGCGAATCAGGGTGCCCGGCGCGGCACGACCCGGGACCCCGCGAGAGAAATCGTCAAACTGACGCTAAGTGGTAGTAGCATCATTCCCATGGACGCCATCACCGCGCACCGCAGCTCCGCGCTGCTCACCGACCGCTACGAGCTCACCATGCTGCAGGCCGCGCTGCGCAGCGGCGCCGCCCACCGCCGCTCGGTCTTCGAGGTCTTCACCCGCCGCCTGCCCGACGGCCGCCGCTACGGCGTGCTGGCCGGGACCGGCCGGGTGCTGGACGCCATCGAGGACTTCCGCTTCACCGCGCCGCAACTCGACTGGCTGGCCGACCAGCAGGTGGTGGACGACGACACCCTGCGCTTCCTCGCCGACTACCGCTTCACCGGCAGCGTGCACGGCTACCCCGAGGGCGAGGCGTACTTCCCCGGCTCGCCGCTGCTCACCGTCGAGGGCAGCTTCGCCGAGGCGGTGATCCTGGAGACGGTGATCCTGTCGATCCTCAACCACGACTCGGCGATCGCCGCCGCCGCCTCCCGGATGACCGCCGCCGCGGGCGGGCGCCCGGTGATCGAGATGGGCGCCCGGCGGACCCACGAGCGGTCCGCGGTGGCCGCCGCCCGGGCCGCCTACCTGGCGGGCTTCGCCGCCACCTCCGACCTGGAGGCCGGGTTCGCCCACGGCATCCCCACCACCGGCACCGCCGCGCACGCCTTCACCCTGCTGCACGACAGCGAGCGGGACGCCTTCACCGCGCAGGTCGACTCGATGGGCCGCGGCACCACCCTGCTGGTGGACACCTACGACCTCGCCGAGGCCGTCCGCACCGCCGTCGAGGTGGCCGGCCCGCAGCTGGGCGCCGTCCGGATCGACTCCGGCGACCTGACCCTGCTCGCCCACCGGGTGCGCCGCCAGCTCGACGAGCTCGGCGCCACCGACACCAGGATCATCGTCACCTCCGACCTGGACGAGTACGCCATCGCCGCGCTCGCCGCCGCCCCGGTCGACGGCTACGGCGTCGGCACCAGCCTGGTCACCGGCAGCGGCCACCCGACCTGCGCGATGGTCTACAAGCTGGTCGCCCGCGAGTCGGCGCCCGGCGGCGAGCTCGTCCCGGTCGCCAAGCGCTCGGCCGGCGGCAAGACCAGCGTCGGCGGCCGCAAGTGGGCCGCCCGCCGCCCCGACCGGGACGGCGTCGCCGAGGCCGAGGTGGTCGGCACCGGCCCCGTCCCCGCCGAGCTGGAGCCGCACCTGCTGCACGTCCCGCTGATCACCGACGGCGAGGTGGTCGGCCGCGAACCGCTGGACGCCGCCCGCGAGCGCCACCGCCGGGCCCTCGCCGCCCTGCCGCTGTCGGCCACCCAACTCTCCCGCGGCGAGCCGGTGATCACCACCGAGCGGTACGCCGGCTGAGCCCGCCCCGGGCCGGAGCCCCGGCCCGGCTCCGCCCGCCGGACTTCCGCGCCCGCCCGGCACTGCCTAGAGTGCCAACCGCCGTACCGTCCGGGCCCGCCCGGGCTCCCCGACACCACCGCGGCCGGGACCCCGGTCCCGGCCCGCACCCATCCGAACGAGCCCACGAGAGAAGAGCCAGCCATGCACCGGGCCCTGATCGTCGTCGACGTGCAGAACGACTTCTGCGAGGGCGGCAGCCTTCCCGTCGCCGGCGGGGCCGAGGTCGCGGCCGCGATCACCGACCTGATCGCCGAATCCGCCCCCGGCTACGCCCACATCGTCGCCACCCGCGACCACCACATCGACCCCGGACCGCACTTCGCCGCCGAGCCCGACTACGTCCACTCCTGGCCCGCGCACTGCGTGGCCGGCACCGAGGGCGTGGGCTTCCACCCCAACTTCGCCCCCTCGGTGACCTCCGGCGCGGTCGAGGCGGTCTTCTCCAAGGGCGCGCACGCCGCCGCCTACAGCGGCTTCGAGGGCTTCGACGAGCACGGCGGCACCCTCACCGACTGGCTGAACGAGCGCGGCGTCACCGACGTCGACGTGGTCGGCATCGCCACCGACCACTGCGTCCGCGCCACCGCCCTGGACGCCGCCCGCGAGGGCTTCGCCACCCGCGTCCTGCTCGACCTCACGGCCGGCGTCGCTCCCGCCACCACCGCCACCGCGCTGGACGAACTGCGCGCCGCGGGCGTGGAGTTGACCGGAACGCCGATCGTCCGCAGCTGACGCCCGGCCAATTCGCCCTGCATCACCGGTCGGTGACCACCAGCTCCACCACGTCCTCCCCGCCGATCCCGTACGCCTCGGCCAACTCGCCGCCGAACGCCTCCCGTTCGGCGGCGAGCCGGGTGGAGGAGACGTACACCACCCGCACGCCCAGGTACTCCATCCGGTGCTGGCCGCCGCGCACCCAGGCCGCCTCGCCCTCGCTGACGCAGCGCAGCCCGGAGTCGACCTCCACCGCCACCGCCGCCTCCGGCCAGTACAGGTCCGGCACCGCGACGTAGGTGCCGCCGCGCATCCGCAGCTCCGGGCCGCACAGCGGCACCGGCAGGCCCAGCTCCACCGCGAGCCCGACCAGCTCGCCGAACGCGGCCTCCCGGCGCGCCGCCAGCAGCTCGTCCACCGCCGCCCGCACCCGGGGCTCCGCGAGCAGCCGCGCCTCGGCCAGCTCGGCCAGCAGTTGCTCCGCCGTGCAGCCGCCCCCGCGGCCGCCGGCCAGCGCCTCGCGCAGCAGCGCCCGCAGCAGGCCCGGACCGATCCGGCCGGACTCGAACGCGCCCCGCTCGCTCCACTCGCGGATCGCGTCCGCCACCGCCAGGGCCACCGGGGCGACCGCCAGCCCGTGCACCGACCTGGCCTCCAGCTCCCGCCCGGTGCGCCGGATCCGCACCTGCCCGGCGTCCCGCAGGCGGCGCTGCCGGGGCACCAGCACCTCCACCCCGAGCACGGCCGGCAGCCGCGGCACCGACACGAACCCGTACAGCGCCAGCGCAGCCGCCCCGGTGATCACCGCCCCCTCGCGGGCACCGTCCCCGGCCGGACCGTTCTGCGCCGCGTACAGCAGCGCGGCCCACATCCGCTGCTCGGGCGTCGGCGCGCCCTCCTGCAGCAGGTAGACCCGCGGCAGCAGCCGCTGCCAGGGCCCGCCGCTGCGGCAGTGCTCGCTCACCATGCGGGCGGGCACGCCGCGGGCGCGGAGCTGGCTGGCGGTCACCACGTTCTGCTGGCGCCGGGCGAGTTCTTCGAGGGACGCGGGCTGTTGCGGAATCCGGTAGCTCATGCCCTCCACGTTCCCCCGCACCGCTGACACCCGGCACCCGACCTGACGACCTGTTACGCAACCGTCGTCAAACCGGGACTGCTCCGCACTAAAGTCCCCATACCCTCACCCATTCGGCGTATCGGACGTTCACTCCGGTGCCGTAATAGATCGGACTTGTTTTCTAGTATCCGATTTTCATCGGATCGACACAGCATTGCGATCCCCTCGAGTCCGCAGTGCCGACCTGGGCGATCTGACCGCACGTGAACGATTCCACACCCAACGTCACCGACCCCGGCGTCGTCCACCGCCTCGAATTGCCTACCATCGGGCACATGCCCCGCGACGAGACATCAGCCCAGCGCGCCGCCCGACTACGCCTCGGCCGCCTGCCCGGCTACGTCCGCCAACCGGATCCCGCCCGGCGCGGCGGGGAGGACGGACGTACGTACAAGAAGGGCTGGGAAGTGCGTTTCACGGCGCGCAGCGAAGCGGAGATAACCGAGATCCGCGAACTCGTGGCCGCCGCCGGCTTCGCCCCCGCCCGGCCCTTCTTCAAGGGCCACCAGCTCATCCAGCCGGTCTACGGCATCGCCGCGGTGCAGGCGTACCTGGCCGCCCGCGAGAGCCTCGAAGCCACCGAGGCGACCACCGGCGCCGACACCCGCACCGACCCGCGCACCGCCGGCATCCCCGAGCAGACCCGCCGCGAACCCGACAGCGTCGCGGCTGCCGTCCGGGCGGCCGAGAGCGCGGCGGCCCGGGCGGCGGCGGAGGCCCGGGCGGCGGCGGAGGCGGGCCGGACCGAACGGGCCGGACGGGCCGGACGGGCCGACCGAACGGGGCAGGCGGCGCGCGAGCGCTGAGCACGGGCACCGAGCGGCGCACACGGGGAGCGGGTACGGGGGCCCGCACCGCGAAGCGCTGGACGGCCCGCCGACGGCCCGGGCGCGCCGGAGCCGCCCCACGAGGCCCCTCCGGCCCCGGGAGAGCCGCAGAAGCCCGCCCAGGGGCCCACCGGCCCCGTCGGCGGGCTTTCTGACGCGGCGTCAGTTCGCCGGACGCCCCTCCGTCGCGGTCAGGTCGCCCCGGCCGGAGCGTGGTCGATGTGCACGGTCGCGGCGAGCAGCCGGGGGACGGCCCGGATCAGGGCCCGTTCGGCGGCCTCCGCGACCTGGTGGCCGGCCACCACCGTCAGCGTGCCGTCGACCACCACGTCCGCCTCGGCCCGCAGCGCGTGGCCGATCCAGCGCATCCGCACCGCGCCGACCCCGCGCACCCCGTCCACCGCCGCGAGTTCGCGTTCCGCGGCGTCCAGCAGGGCCGGGTCGACGGCGTCCATCAGCCGTCGGCCCACCTCGCGCACCGTGCCGCGCAGCACGCCCAGGATCGCCACCGTGATCAGCAGCCCCACCACCGGGTCCGCGTACCGCCAGCCCAGCGCGCTGCCCCCGGCGCCGAGCAGCACCGCCAGCGAGGTCAGCCCGTCGGTGCGGGCGTGCAGGCCGTCCGCGACCAGGGCCGCGGAGCCGATCCGGCGGCCGGTGGCGATCCGGTAGCGGGCCACCCACTCGTTGCCGACGCACCCCGCGAGGGCCGCGGCGGCCACCGCCCACAGGTGCCCCACCGGCTGCGGGTCCAGCAGCCGCCGCGCCGCCGTCCACCCCGCCACCAGCGAGGACGCCGCCACCGCCAGCACCACCGCGACGCCCGCCAGGTCCTCGGCGCGCCCGTACCCGTACGTGTAGCTGCGGTTCGCCGCCCGCCGCCCCAGCAGGAACGCCACGGCCAGCGGGACGGCGGTCAGCGCGTCCGCGACGTTGTGCACGGTGTCGCCGAGCAGCGCCACCGAGCCCGACAGCGCCGCGATCACCGCCTGCGCGGCGGCCGTCGCGCCCAGCACCAGCAGCGAGACCCAGAGCGTGCGCAGGCCCTCGGCCGAGGACTCCATCGCCGCGTCGACCCGGTCGGCGGCGTCGTGCGAGTGCGGGCGCACCAGGTGCGCCAGGCGGTGCCGCAGGCCCGGACGGCCGTGGCCGTGGCCGTGGTGGCCGTGATCGTGGTGGCCGTGGCCGTGGTGGCCGTGATCGTGGTGGCCGTGGCCGTGGTGGCCGTGATCGTGATCGTGGCCGTCGTCCGATGTGTGATGGTGGTCATGCCCGTGACGCGGGATTCGCCCGTGAAGGTGAGTCCCGTCGCTGCTCCAGCGTTCACCCATGGGGCTTACAGTGGCACACCGGCTCCCCTGCAGCCACTGTCGATGTACCACCCCTGACCAGGTGCGATGCTCTCGCAGCTGCGCCCGGCGGGCGGCATTTGCTGACGCTCCGTCACACAACGGCCCGAATCCGCTCCGGCTCCGGGCATCTCAGCAGACTTGTCACCCACAGCACCCGCCCGAGGGCCTAGAGTGAGCGCTGACGCTCCCCGTCCGGCCCAGATCGAGAGGCAGCTGATGTGACTGACCGTCATGTCCCGGCCGCAGACTCGGCATTCGCTGATCGGTCCGCCGAACTTCCGTACGTGTCCGTCGAGTTCGCCGCCTTCTGCGAGCTCCACGAGCCCAGGTACCAGAGCTACGCCCGGGTCTGGTTCCCGGAACCGGGCGCCGCCCACCGGGTGGTCCGGCTCGCCCTGCACGCGATCGCCTCGGTGTGGCCGACCGTCCTGGAGAGCCCGAACCCGACCGCCGAGGCCTGGCAGATCCTCCGCGACACCGTCACCGAGCAGTACGGGATCGCCGAACCCAGCGGCCTGCGCCCCGACGTGGACGGCGACGAGGACCTGGCGATCCTGCACTACGTGGTCGGCCTGGCCACGCCCGAGATCGCGGACGTGGTGGGCGGCGACACCGCCAGCATCACCAGCCAGCTCCGCCAGACCCACCGCAGGCGCGCCACCGACTGGTGACCCCGCAGCCCCGCTCCCCCGCCCCCGGCAGGCGCGCGGCGCGAGGTTCGCGCCCCCGGGTCGCCTCGGCCGCCGACGGTGCGCTCCGGGTGCGGAACGCGGCCACCGGGCCGCTCGCCGCCCCTCCCCCGCCCGGACCGGTCGCACCCGAAGGGCCGGTGATCGAGATCACCCCCGGCGCCCTACCCCCGCACACCCGGCAGGCGAAGGATGAGGGCGGCCGATCACCGTCGGCCCGACCGCCCAGAACGGAGACCCGAATGCCGCTCGCCCACGCCGCCGCCATGTTCCGCCACCAGGCGGACTCCTGCGCCGAGTTGGGCTCACCGCTGTCCGCCGCCCTGCTGCGCCGGGCCGCCGAGGACCTCGCCGCGGGCGGACCGTGCGCGGAGGCGATCGCCGGGCACGAGGACGCCCCCGGCCCGGACGCCGTCGCCCTGCGCCTGCTCGGCGCCGTCCACGCCCTGGTGCTGTCCGACCTGGCTCCCGACCTCGCCGCGCACTACCCCAGCGTCGGCGGACACTTCGACCCCGCCGACCCGGACGCCCCCTGGCCCGCCTTCCGCGCCGCCGTCGCCGCCCACCTGCCGTTCGTCCGCGAGTGGCTCACCCGCCCGCCGCAGACCAACGAGGTCGGCCGGGCCAACCTGCTGCTCACCGGCCTCGCCTGGGCCCAGCAGCAGCGAGCCGCCCCGCCCCTCCCGGTGCGGCTGCACGAACTCGGCTCCAGCGCGGGCCTCAACCTCCTCGCCGACCGGTTCCGCTGCACCTCCCCGGGCTTCTCGTACGGCCCGCCGGACTCCCCCGTCGTCCTCGCCGACGCCTGGCAGGGCGAGCCGCCCGCCTGGCTGCCCGGCGCCCCGCTCCAACGGGTGACGGAGCGCCGCGGCTGCGACCCCGCCCCGATCGACCCGCGCTCCGCCGACGGCGCCCTGGCCCTGCGCGCCTACCTGTGGGCGGACCAACTCCCGCGCGTGCAGCGGCTGAACGGCGCCCTCGCCCTCGCCGCCGAGACCCCCGCCCCGGTCGAACGGCTCGGCGCGGCCGCCTTCCTGCGCGACGTGGAGACCGCCGAGGGCGCGCTCACCGTGGTCTGGCACTCGATCATGCGGCAGTACGTCCCAGCCGAGGAATGGCGTTCCGTGGAGGACGAGTTGGCCCGGCTCGCGGCCGCCTCGACCCCCGCCGCCCCGTTCCTCCACCTCGCCTTCGAACCCCGCCGGGTCGGCACCGCCCACCGCTTCCTGCTCACCGCCCGACTCGGCACCGGTCCGCAGCAGACGCTCGCCGAGGCCAAGCCGCACGGCCTGCCCGCCCGCACCCTGGAGCAGGACGACCCCGCCCTCCTGCCCATCCTTTGACCTGTCGTCAACCCACCTGGTACGGAAGCCCGGTGACGTCGTAGCGGTGGTGCACCGGGTCGTGGATCAGGTAGCGGGCGAAGGACTCCACGGTGAACCGGGCACCGTCGCTGCGGTCCCCGGTGCGCTGCCGGTCGGCCACCGCCACCGACTCGAAGGAACGCGCCAACTGCTCCCCCGCCGCCGCCAGTTCGACGGCGACCACGGCCGGGTCCTGCTCGTGGTAGCGCTCCTCGACGGCGGTGGCGTCCTGGTCCCAGTTCGCGAACAGCGGGCCGTCCTCGTCCAGCATCAACCGCAGCCGCACGTCGAACAGCCGGAACACGTCCCGGACGTGGCAGGCGTACTCGAGCGGCGACCACACCCCCGGCTCCGGCCGCTCGCGCAGCGCCGCCCCGTCGCCGCCCAGCAGGGCGACCCAGAACTCCGCGTTCGCACGCACCATGTCCGGCACCGCTTCGAAGGCGACCGCAGGGGTGTCCAGGCCGCAGTCGGCACAGGGACGCTCGAGGACCCAGGTCCAGTCCTTGGTGTCAGGAGTGATCATGGCCCCAGCATGGCCGACCCCGTACCCGCCCCACCAGCAGCGAGAACGCCAGCCGCCGTCGACATCCCGCCACCCCGCCCCTCACTCCCCCAGCGCGGCGGCCAACCGCCCGGCCAACTCGTCCATCCGCTCCACCGGCACCGCCCGCTCCCCCGCCCCCAGCAACCCGAACACCCGCGGCCCCCGCCACTCCACCGGCCACTCCTCCCCCCGCGGCACCACGTGGAAGTGCACGTGCGCGAACCCCTCCGCCTCCCCGAACTGCGCTACGTACGCCTTCCGGCACCCCGTCACCACCGCCAACGCCCGCGCCAACCGCACCTGCCACACCCCCAGCGAAGCCGCCTCGGCGTCACTCAGCTCCGCCATCGACTCCAGGTGCCGCCGGGGCAGCAGCACCAGCCACCCCGGCAACGCACAATCCACCGCGTGCACCACCCGCCAGTGCTCGTCCACCGCGATCCGCTGGTACGCCGGCAACCGCTCGAACTCGCCCTCCCGGGCGCACGCGTAACACTCCCCACCCGTCATCCCCCCACCCTACGGCCGCCCTCAGCCCTGCCCCACCCCGTTCACCGCACACACCGAGGACGTCGGCACCAACCCCGGCAACAACCCGTCCAACAACCGCGAACACACCTCCCGCTGCCGCTCGTCCTGCACCCCCTCGGCCACCGCCACCCCCGACACCCCCACCACACCCGCCACCACCACGACCAACCCCGCCACCGCACACTTCCACCGCACCACAGCAACCACCTCCGGGCATCGGACGACCACACTTCCGCCATCTCCTACCCCACCACCCCCGCCCCGCCCGAACACCCTCCCCCATCCGCAGCGTGTCCCTCACACCAACGGCCCCCCGCAGAGCAACCGGGCCCCCGCCCGGCCACCCCACGAGGGGCCGTCCACCACCAAACCTCAGCCCTGGTACGGATTCCCCCCAGCCGGCGGCTGCTGCACCGGATACCCCGGCTGCCCACCCTGCTGCTGCGGCGGGTACCCCGGCTGCTGCCCCTGCGGATACCCGTACCCCGCCACCTGCTGCGGCTGCTGATACCCATACCCGGGCGCCCCGGGCCCACCCGGCCCACCGGGACCACCCGGGCCACCACCGCCGTTGCCGTTCTTGGAGCGACGCACCAGAACGACGATCACCACGGCCACGATCACGGCGATGACGCCGCCACCGATCGCGATCAGCATCCCGGTGTTGCCCTTGCTGTCCGAGTCACCACTCGCCTGCGGAGCGGCCGAGCTACCGCCGTTCGACGGCGTCTTGGCCCCACCCGTCGCAGGCTTCGAGGCCCCTGCGGACGGCGCGCCCGAAGGCCCGTCGATGTTGGTCCAGTCCGGCTCCGCCCGGTTGAGCAGCGGGTTCTCCTTCGGCCCGTTGTCCACCGCGGGATTCGCGGCCAGTGCGCCCGACGGAGACACAATGCCGTACCCGTACTTGTCGTTGGGGAACGGGCCCTGATCCTTCTGCTGGTAAGCACTACTGGTCATCCTATTGATGACCTGGCCCGCAGAGAGGCTTGGATACTTCGAGCGAACGAGCGCAGCAATCGCCGAGACAAAAGATGAAGAATCAGAGGTCCCGGAGGGGTTACCATACCCCCCGCCGGGAGCAGCATGGTGGATTTTATCGCCCGGAGCAGCCAACGTAATCTGCGGACCCGTGGAAGAATTCTTCCAGATGCCTCCAGTTTCCGTGACGGCCGAAACCGCTACCACCCCAGGAAATCCTGCGGGATAGGAGACCACAGGGATGCCATCATTACCAGCTCCGGCAACAAGGACAATGTCCTTCTGGATCGCATAATTAATCGCATCCCTATATTCCCCCTGCTTCTCCCCGGGTCCCGCAAAGGACATATTGATCACTTTTGCATTATGATCAGCCGCATACCGGATCGCCTTGGCAAGGCTGTGATAGTCCACCCCCTTCCCCGTTCCGATACTCAGCCCGGCGTCAATGTCAATCTTTATCGGAAGGATTTTCGCCTTGGGCGCAAGACCCATCACACCTGCACCGTCACCGTGCCCATGCGCGGCAATGTTGGAAGCCATGCCGGTTCCATGCCCCTGGCTGTCAGTGCGTCCATCGCCACCTGAATTGGTGAGGTCAAGGCCAGGAAGTACCTGTCCAGACAAGTCCGGGTGACTGGCATCGACGCCGGTATCAATAACTGCGACGATCACTCCCTCGCCCTGGCTGATAGGCCAGACCTTGGTGGCCATGTCGTAGTTCTTCAACACCCACTGCTGATCGCGGTCCTGGTCCGCAGCAGCAGGCCCGGCACTCACGCCCCACAACAGGGCTCCCGCAGCAAGCGCGGCCAGACCGCGCACGGATCGGCTGGTCGTCAAGCCTCGTCACCCCTCGTTGAGCGGCCGCCCCGCAGACCCTCGGATCTGCAGGGCGGCCAGGTCATGTCCGACTGTTCTACTGACCGAACGTCACTCGACCACGTTCGGGTTGGCCCTCTCGCCGGAGGCCCAGGTCTCCTCGTCCTCCACCAGGTAGTCCGGGCGGTCCGATGTGCCCTTCTTGGCCCGCTTGCTGCCCTGCCCATGACCGGCCATGCCGCCGTGCCCGGCCGCACCGCCCTGGCCCGCGCCACCGGCCTGACCGGCGCCACCTGCGGCCCCCTGGCCGAAGCGGCTCCGGCCGATACCGGAACCACCCTGCGAGAAGGACCGCCCACCGGCACCGCCCTGCGCGGCTTCGCCGACGACACCGCCGGCCTTGCCGGTCAGACCGCCACCGGAACGCCCCTTGAGGCCTCCGCCACCGGCACCACCCGCACCGGCACCACCGCCCATACCGCCGCCCATGCCACCAGCGCGGCCGGCGGCACCACCGGACGCAGCGCTGCCCGTACCGGAACCGCCGCCGTTCAGACCACCGGCGCCGAACGTCCCGGCCTTGGAAACGCTGTTGCCGCTGAACCCGGCACGGCTACCGCCAAGACCGGTGCCGCCCACCAGGGTTCCCCCACCCTGGCCGATCAGGCCGCCGGTAGTGCCGCCACCGCCCAGCCCGCCGCCGCTGCCACCAGCAACCGGCCCGTGCACGCCGCCAGTGGTGCCACCGACCGTTGTAGTACCGCCACGGACGCCGCCCTGGATACCGTCGATCCCGGTGCCCGGCCCCTTCGGCTGGGGAAGCGCGTTGGCCGTCCCGCCAGAGATACCCGCATCGGTCGGACGCACCACAGTGGGCTGGATCTTCGGAGTTTGAGGCGCTCGAGTGCTCGACGTACCTTTGAGTGAAGTCTGCGAACCCGAGGAACCAGTCGTTCGACTGCTTCCTTGGAAGGTTCCTGCGCTGATCCCAGCGATTGCCGCAATGAATCCCGCAGCGCCATCGCTCGGCGGCGTCAGTTGCTTCGCTGCATTGGGATCGTCATCAACACCCCTAATTCTCCCCAGAGAAGTACTGGCGACGTTGTACTTGGCCGCCAACACCTGCATCACACCGACAGCCTCTTGCTTGCGCGTCTCGGCGATGCTGTGCTGAGTGTCCTCATTGTCGACTCCGACCGATTCCTTGGCAACGTCGCTGACGCTATCGCCGACCTTGTCCCAGAACCCGGGTTCCTCGGGCATGTCGGCCTTGGCCTGGTCGATCGACGACGACAACTCCTGCAGCACAGTGGCGGTGTAGTGCGTGGTCTCGGCCACTACGCCAACATTTTTTGCCAGCTCAGTCATGTGTTGGTGGAAAGCATCACTGGTGCTCCCCTGCCAGGTACTGGTGGCGTCAACGGTGGCAGTCGTCAGCGCTGCCTGAATTCGGGTCAACGTCTCGTGCGCCCGCCGCCAGGGATCGGCTGCCGCCATGACAGCGCCGGAGTCCAGCGAATGCACCATGGAGATCAACTCACCGTGGCTGTGGGCCGAGAAGTCGGTGTACGCGCCGCCGTCGCCGCCTTGGTCCAGCGTCCTCACTGTGCAGTCCCCCGTCCTTCGTCCGTTGCCTCGGCCTTCCTCAACGTCACCACTGCGGCCTCGCCGTGGTCGTCGGCTGACTCTGCGGTGCGGTGGCAGTTGTCTGCTGCGCGTTCAACTCGGACTGGCTCCAGGTGGTAGCCCACCCGTCTTGTGCCAGCGTCATACGCTGGCTGGTGTCCTGCTCGTGTTGCTCGTAGTTCGCCGCGGTGTGATCTGCGTTCTGCTGCGCCACATCGATAGTTTCCTGGATCTGGTCCAGAAGGGTGCTCAGCCGAGCACGCACCATGTTGTACGACGCACTCAACTCCTGTGCCTCACTGAAGCTCCCGAAAGCCCCCGAGCCGACACCACTCGCCCCGTACACCGTGGACTTGCCCGCACCGCTCTCGAACTCGCTCAGCAGCCCGCGCACCTGGGCAGCGAACGCCCGCAGGTTGTCGACCTCCACCTGGAAGCCGTTGCCGCTCGTAGTCATGTGTCTCGTACCTCCCCCGTACCTGCTGCCCCGCGCGACTCCTGCTCGACCGCCTGGGGCCTGTAAGAAAGTTGGCTCCAATCTCTATGTCTAACACATGGAACGGACTGTCAACATGCCCCCTGGTGGGTGCGGGTGGGATCAGGGGGCGGGAGCCGTGGCGGCGAGGGCCTGGCGGCAGAGGGCGTCGGCGCGGCGGGTGGTTTCGGGGAGGCGGTAGGAGGGGGTGAGGGCGAGGGTGACGGCGGTGGCTTCGTCGAGGCCGATGCGGTGGCCGATGGAGAGGAAGACGGGTTTGACGCCCTGCCGGGTGCGCAGGGCGCGGCCGACGGGGGTGGGGCCGTCGAGGAGGGGGGACCAGGCGCCGCGGTGGTCGGCGGGGGGCTGGTGGGTGAAGGTGAAGGGGTTCTTGGCGATGCCGAGGGTGGGGAGGCCGGTGTGGACGCCGAGGTGGCTGGCGAGGCCGAGGCGGCGGGGGTGGGCGAGGCCGTAGCCGTCGCAGACGACGAGGTCGGGGGTGCGGGTGAGGCGGGACAGGGCGTCGAGGACGGCGGGGAGTTCGCGGAAGGCGAGGAGGCCGGGGAGGTAGGGGAAGGCGACCCGGCCGACGGCGGTGGCCTGTTCGACGACGTCGAGGGTGGCGTAGTCGAGCAGGACGGCCGCGGCGGCGACGACGTCGCGCTCGTCGTCGTAGGCGACGTCGACCCCGGCGATCAACGTGCCGGGGCGGCGCGGGGGTTCGGGACCCTCGGGGACGACCAGGGGACGCAGGCGTTCCTGTTCGGCACGGGCGGCCTCGGCCGTGGTGGGCCAGTCGGCGGGGACGGTCATGGCGGCTCCCGATGGTCAGGGACAGGAACAGGAACGGGAAGGAACAGGCGGAGGACGGTGGTGCCCGTGGCGCTCCGCGACTGTCCGTACGCACGCACGTTAGCGGGCGGTCGCACGCGCCGGGTGCGGCAGTGCGACCGCCGGGAGTGAGTCCGTGCGCCCCCCGTGCCCCGGAGTAGGGCAACTCCCGGCGGTTAGGCTGTACTTACCGTTCTGCACCGCTGCCTGCTCCCCGCTCCCCCGTTCCCTGCTCCCCGTTCCCCGCTCCCTGTTCCCCGTTCCGCGCGAAGGGTCGACCGCCATGCCGCGCCCCGTTGTTCCGTCCCGTGCCGTTGCCGCGTCCCGGGCTTCCGCGTTGGTGTCCGGAAGTCGTTTCAGTGTCGTGCAGTTGGTCGTCGGCACGCTGGTCGCGGCGGTCGCCGCGGTGGCGCTGCTGGCCGTGTCCGGGGAGTCGGGGGTGTGGCGGATCGCGGTGCTGGTCGGCTTCGCCGTCGCGCTCGGCACGCTGTCCGCCGTCCTGCTGTCCCCCGTAGCGGCCCGCCGCCTGCCGCCGCGGGCGGTCACCACCGCACCGCGGGAGAGGGCGCACCCCGCACCGCCCGCCGTCCGGGAGCGGGTGTACGCGCACCAGGGGCGCTGAGGCCGGGCGCCCGCCGACGCGAAGACACGCGAAGACTCCCGGGCCCGCGGCAGGTCAACGGCTGCCGCGCGCCCGGGGCCCAGGGGGGTGGAGGAGGGGTCAGGCGGTGGAGACCACCACGGTCTTGGCCGCCTTGTCGTGGATGCACTGGCGGTAGGGCTTGTCGAAGACGCCGAACAGGCCGTCGACGATCCACCAGAGGCCGCCGCAGCAGATCAGCGCGGGGAAGATGAAGACCGCGGCGCGGGTCCACGCGGCGGAGGGGGTGGGGGAAGAGCCGTCGGCGAGCATGGCGACCCGGACCTTCATCAGCTTCTTGCCGAGGGTCTGCCCGTCCCGACTGAGCATCAGGCCGTCATACACCAGGTAGATCGCGCCGCCGAGCCAGAAGGAGCCGGCCCAGCCGTTCCGCTCGTTGAAGTGGAGGAACGGGAGCAGCACCACGATGGCGATCACCTGCACCAACAGGTAGTCGACCAGCCGGGCGAGGATCCGCGCCCCCCAGCCGCCGAGCGGGGGCATCCCGGGGACGGGGCCGGGCCCGGGCGCACCGTAGGGCGAGTCGTACGGGTCACCGGGACCGACCGGACCGCCGGGGCCGCCCGGGCCGCCGTCGGGACCGCCCGGACCCCCGGGCGGGGGCCCGTAGCCGGGGGGCGGGGTGTCGTAGGGGGAGCCCGAACCGGCCGGGGCGCCGTACTGGCCGCCGTAGCCGGGCGGGGTGTCGTACGGACTGCCCGGCGACGGGGGCTGCTTGTCGAAGGAAGGCCGTCCGCCCTCCTCCGGCTCGGTTCCGGAGGGGTCGCTGGTGCTCATGGCACGAGTAGAACACCGCGAATACTACGATGTTGGGATATTTGATCCGTTTCCGTCCGTTTCGCCGCCGCACCCCAAGCCCCACGCCCAGGCCGCGCCGCTGCCGGGACCGTCCCGGACGTCAGCCCCGCTCCGCCCGCACCGCCCTGGTCCGCGCCGCCCGGTCGTGCCAGCCGCGCCGGGCCGGACGGTCCAGCAGCGCGGCGAGCGGGCCGAGCAGGACGGCGGTGCCCAGCCCGCGCACCAGCCAGCGCAGCAGCGAGCGGCCGAAGCCGGGCGCGCCCGTCCCGCCCGCGGCGACCACCCTGACCCGGGCCAGCCGCTTGCCGAAGGTCTGGCCGGTCCGGGCGATCGGCAGCACCTGGTACAGCAGTCCGAACACCAGCAGCACCCCGAGCAGTACGCCCACCCGGCCCAGCACCGTCCCGTCCAGCAGCCACACCTGGCGCTGACGCCCCGTCATGCTGGCGGCCAGCGCGGCCTGGTCGATCTTCTCCTGGACGTGCGCCCGCACCGTCCCGGCCAGCGGCACCGCGACGGCCGCGCCGACCACCGCCGTGACCGCACCGTCCACCAGCCACGCGAGCGCCCGCGCCCCCACTCCCGCGGGTACGGGCGCCGGGGCCCCGGTGCGCCGCTTCTTGGCGGCGGCAGCGGCACCGCCCGCAGCCGCCGGAACGGCCCCCGCGGCGGCGCCGGGTTCCCCGTCCCGGCGCGACGGGCGGATCCGCTCGCTGGTGACGTGCGCCGTCCGCGGCTCCCGCCCGGGCCGCTCCGTCTCGACCGAGGCCGGAACCGGGGCCGTGGCCGGAACCGGAGCCGGAGCCGAGACCTGCTCCGGTACGGAGGCGCCACCGGCACCACCGCCGGGCTCCGGGTCGACGCCCCAGGACACCCAGCGCGGCGCCCCGCCCGTCTCCATCAGTCCGCGCTGCGCCCGCGGGTCGGCCCGCCACCCCGAACCGGAGTCGGCCGACCGCGGCTCCGGCAACGGCTCGGCCGACGGCTGCCCGGGCTCCACCGACTGCACCGACGGCGCCGACTCCACCGGCTCCGCGGACGGCACCGGTTCGAACAGCGCCCCGGGCGGGGCCGTCAGCCCCACCGAACCGTCGCCGCCGACCCCCTCCCCGGCAGCGGCCCCGTGCCAGGGCGTCCCCCCGAGCGGCTGCGCGGCCCGTGGCACCGCCACCACGCCGACGACGGGCTCCGGCTCCTCGACGGCGACCGCGGGCCCGGCCAGTTCCAGCGGCCGGGCGGCGGCCTCCACCTCCCGGGCCGGCCGCCCGCCCCGCCCGTCCCCGGCACCGTCCCGGCCGCCGTCCCGCCCCCTCCGCGGCGCGACGACGGCGCCGACCGGTACGCCCGCTCCCCCGCTGCGCAGGTGCAGCGCGGCCGCGGTGGCCCAGGACTCGGCCGCGACCGGTTGCAGCCCGCTCCCGGCGACCGCCCAGGGGGCCGCCTCCACGGGGCGCAGCGGCTCCATCTCGCTGCGGGGCCGGACCTCCAGCGCCCCGGGCCCGGAGCCCGCAACCCCGCCCGTCGCCGAGTCGGCCACCACCCCGCCCGCTCCCGCCTCGGGACGGCCCCCCTCGGGACGGCCCACCTCGGGACGGCCCACCTCGGGACGGCCCACCTCGGAACGACCCTCCCCAGGGCGCCCCTCCTCAGGACGCCCCGCCCCAGGGTCGACCGGCATGGTGAAGACCGCCTGTGCCCCGGTCTCGTCCAGGTAGATCGGCCCGGTCTCGACCACCGACCCCGCCGACCCCGCAGACGCCCCCGCCCCGGGCCCGGCCGCCGTCGCCGGGTTCGCGGGGGCGGGGCCGGGCGGGAGGTCGTACGGGGGTGCGGTGAGGTAGCGGGCGACGAAGCGCGGCGGGTCGAGCGGTTCGCCGGGGCCGGGGGCGGGGCGGCTGGTGCCGGGGACCCAGGCGTGGCCGGCCCAGTAGCGGATGAAGCCGGGCACCGAGGGGTCGGGGTAGTAGCCGGGGGCTCCGGCGTCCCCGGCCAGGGTCGCGCCGAGCATCGAGCCTGCGGTGGAGGGCCGGTCCGTCATGGCGTCGCGTCTTCCTTCGTACCGGCACCGCGGCGTGCGGGTGTGCGGACGTGCATGGGGGGAGCCGCGGGCGGAGAGTCGCCGGGCAGTCACAAAGGGTAGTACCTCGAACGACCTCGTCCCCCGGGTTCACCGGAACTCGTGAAACGAACGGAGACACGTGGTACGGCAGGTGCGCCCGGGACGGCCGGGACCGTTCCGGGGCGGTGGCGGAGCAGCGGTCGGGCGGCTCCGGGTTCCGGTGTTCCCGTCCGGAACAACCGGGGCGGGGCGGAAAAGGTTCTGCCGGGTGCGGCCGGAAAAAAGTTCGCGGGAACTCGCGCAACCCGTGTAAGAGTCCGCGGCGAGCGCGCTCTCGACCGGTGCGGGGCCGAAGTGCGGCCCGCGTGGCGGAGAGGGTGAGGACGATGGCCGGACAGTCGACCGGAGTGGTGGAGCAGGAGCTGGAGCTGGAGCTGGTGCTGTCGCCGGAGCGCAGCGTCCCGGTGGCGGCCCGGTTGTCGTACGGGAGCCACGACCCGTTCGCGGTGTACGTGACCTTCCACCTGGACAGCGGGACGCCGGTGACCTGGGTGTTCGCCCGCGAGCTGCTGGTGGAGGGGACGTTCCGGCCGTGTGGTCAGGGCGACGTGCGGATCTGGCCGACCCGGTCGGGGCGGCGCAGCGTGCTGTGCATGGCGCTGAGCTCGCCCGCGGGGGACGCGCTGCTGGAGGCGCCGCTGCCGACGGTGGCGGCCTGGCTGGAGCGGGCGCACCGGCTGGTGCCGCCGGGGGCGGAGCTGGAGGCGATGGACCTGGACGGTTCGCTGGCGGAGCTGCTGGCGTGAGGGGGCGCGCACGGCCCTCCCGCGCGCGGGTGCGGGCGCAGGCCGGCCCGACCCGCCCGCCCGGCCGTCCGCCGGAACGCCCGCCCTCGGGGCGCCCGGGCCGACCGGAGGGAACGGGCCGCTCCGGAGAAGGAGCGGGTCGGCCCCGAGGAACGCAGCAACCGGTTCAGCGGGCCGCGGGGGCCTTCTGGCTGTCGGGGCTGCCGGGGCGGCCGAACCCGTCCGAGTCGGCGCGCGGGGCGGGGACGCGGACCAGCGGGGCGCCGCCCGCGAGCCGCCGGGAGCGGACCCGGAGCGCGGCGACGGCGAGGAAGCACAGGCCCATCAGCGGGTAGACGCCCGCCGGGAACTGCTTGAGGATCGACAGGTGGAGGTCGAGGTCGCCCTTGTGCGGGACGGCCCACATCGCGAAGGACAGGAAGCCGGCCAGCGTCAGGCCGAAGATGGCCCGCCAGCGCAGGTGCCGGACGGTGGTGGGGCGGGAGCGCTCGTGCGCGGCCTCGGCGGCGAGCAGGACGAGCACGGGCACGCACCACACCCAGTGGTGGGTCCAGCTGATCGGGGAGACCAGCACCGCCGTGACCAGCGCGGTGCACACGCTCCAGGCGTCGGCGCGCGGCGACCAGCGGGCGCTGCGGTGCGTCCAGACGGCGACGGAGAGCCCGGCGACGGCGACCAGCGCGCCGAGCACGGTGGCGACGGCGCCGGGGTTCTCGATCTGCAGGTACCGGGCGACCAGGCCGCGCAGCGACTGGTTGTCGACGATGACGGTGCTGCCGACCCGGCTGGAGTCGAACATGTACTTCGTCCAGAAGCCGCGGGTGGCGTCCGGGAGGACGAGCGCGCCGATCAGGAAGGTGCCGACGAAGGTGGCGCCGGCCACGAACGCGGCGCGGACCCGGCCGGTGATCAGCAGGTAGACGGCGAACAGGCCGGGGGTGAGCTTGATCCCGGCGGCGAGGCCGATGGCGACGCCCTTGCTGCGGACGGCGTCGGGGCGGGTGAGGTCCCAGAGGATCAGGCAGGCCAGCGCGAGGTTGATCTGGCCGTAGCGCAGGGTGGTGAAGACCGGCTCCAGCCAGACCCCCAGTCCGGTGACCAGCAGGACGCCGATCGGACGCAGGTCGCGGCGCGGCCAGCCGACCAGTTTGAAGGAGAGGTGGGCGAGGGTGGCGAGCAGCAGCAGGTTCCCGGCGGTGACGGCGAGGCGCAGGAACGGGACGCCGAACCAGGTGGTCGGCACGAACAGCATCGCGGCGAACGGCGGGTAGGTCGCGGGCAGGTTCCACCGGGTGACCCGCAGCGCGTACAGGTCGTGGCCGTCGGCGACGGCGGCGCCCTCGGCCCGGTAGACCATCATGTCGACCATCGAGGTGTGGACGAAGTGCCGCACGACCGCGTAGACCAGCAGGGAGAGCAGCGAGAGCGCGGCGGCGGCCAGCAGCGGGCGCCGGGGGGCGGCGCGCAGGGCCGCGGTGACGGCCCCGGCCTGTCGGACGGGGGCGGTGAGGACGCGCTGCCAGGCCCGGGCGGGCGGGCGGGCGGGGTCGCCCGGGTGCGTGCCCCGTTCCGTTTGCACCGTGGTCACTGTGTTGCTCCGTCCGCCGTCGACCTGCGCTGGGCCAGCAGCCGACACTACCCGAACGGTCGGCGGGCGCCACCGGTCGCGGTCGCCCCGGGCTCCCCTCCTGGGGCTGCCGCCCGACCGCTGGGGAGAGCGGCCGGACGGGCGGGCCCGGCCCGGGGCGACCGCGGGTTCGGGTCGGCCGACGGGAACGGCGCAGGCCGCGGCCGATCGGTCGGCGGTCGGCGGTGCGGTTCCCGGCGGCGGTGCCGGTGCGGCCGGTGGTGCGGCGGGCCGCGCGGTGGCGTTGGTCACGCGCGGCCCCGCACCGTCCGGTCCGGGCCGACCCGGCCCGTTCGCGCACCGGTTCCGGGGTCGCGGACCCCGGTGCTGGCTGACGCTATCCGGGCCGGCGGGCCCGTCCGCCCGCGCCCGGGCGGGATGAGGCAGCGTTGAACACGGCCTAGGACGTATTTAAGGGAGGGGGGAGAGGAGTGACACCGAGCTGTCGCCCCCGCGGTAACAGCTCCTGTGTCGGCACGGATCGCCCCGGCCCCCGGCCCTCGCTCCCCGGCCCTCAGTCCTTGCGGATCAGTCGGCCGGTGCGGCGGCGCTGCTGCCGCGGCAGTTCCACTTCGGTGCGGGTGTTGATCCGCAGCGAGATCTCGGCGCCGCCGAGGACGGCGGAGCGGCCGAGGGTGACGTCGCCGCCGGTGCCCCGGGCGAGCTTGCGGGCGATGTCCAGGCCGAGGCCGGTGGAGCCCTCGCCGCCGTGCCCGGCGCCGCGGCGGATGGTCGGGGCCGGGTCGGCGAAGCCCGGTCCGCCGTCGCCGACCAGGACGGTCACCGCGTCCTCGCCGATCAGCAGGTCGACGGAGAAGGGGGTGCCGACGGCGGTGTGCCGGAAGACGTTGCCGAGCAGCGCGTCGACCGCGGCGGCCAGGTCGCCGCGCTGCACCGGGACGGGCGCGGGCGCCTCGTCCCCGGCCAGCCGCCAGGGACGCCCCTCGTCCTCGGCGAGCGCGGACCAGAAGCCGACCCGGTCCCGGACCACCTCGACGGCGTCGCAGCCCAGGGCCACCGCCGGGGCGTCCTCGGGCTGGCGGCGGGCGGAGCGGATGATCTGGTCGACCTCGCGCTCCAGTTGGGCGACGGCGTGCCGGGTGGCGTCGGCGGCGTCGCCCCCGCCGAGCGCCGCGGCGTTGAGCCGGAGCACGGTGAGCGGGGTGCGCAGCCGGTGCGACAGGTCGGCGGCGAGCTCGCGTTCGGCGGCGAGCAGGTGGACGACCCGGTCGGCCATGGCGTTGAACGCGTAGGCGGCCTCCCGGAGCTCCTCGGGCGCGCCCGCCGCCTCGCGTCCCTCGACCGGGACCCGGACGGAGAGGTTGCCGGAGCCGAGCGAGCGGGCGGCGGTGGCGAGGCGGCGGGCGGAGCGGATGATCCGGGTGCCCATCCGGTCGGCGACCGCGACGGACACCGCGACCAGGGCGAGCGCGACGCCGGAGAGCACCAGCCAGGCGGTGCCGACGCCGCGCGTCAGGTCGGAGTTCGGGACGAACACCTCGACCATGGCGATGCCGCCGCCGTCCACGGCGACCGGCTGCAGCAGCGCGTACCCGCCGTCGACCCGGACGGTCCCGGCCCGGACGGTGCGGGTCCAGCCCTGGTTGGCGCTGCCGGGCAGCTGGTCGTTCTCGGTGCGGGCGGTGCCGACCGTGACGCCGCCGGGCAGGTGGACGGCCAGCCGCTCGCGGGCCCCGGCGTCGGTGGAGGCCATCGCCCGGGAGACGGCGTCCTGGTCGGTGGTGATGGCGAGGGCCGGTCCGAGCGCGGAGGCCTGCCGCTCGGCGGCGGTGAAGGCCCGGTCGCGGGCGGTCTGCTGGACCATCAGGCCGAGCGGGATGAGGAAGGCGAGCGCGACCATGACGGTGCCGGCGATGGCGGCCTTGACCATCGCCCAGCGCAGCGAGCGGAGGACGCGCTTCACGTCGTGCACCCCGCCGGTCCGGAGGGTGCCTCCAACCGGACGCCGACGCCGCGCACGGTGTGCAGGTAGCGCGGCCTGGAGGCGGTCTCGCCGAGCTTGCGGCGCAGCCAGGACAGGTGGACGTCGATGGTCTGGTCGCCGCCGTAGGTCTGCCGCCACACCTCGGCCAGGATCTCCTTGCGCGGGACGACCACGCCCGGGCGGGCGGCGAGGAAGGCCAGCAGGTCGAACTCGCGGCGGGTGAGGTCCAGCCGCTGTCCGTCGAGCAGGGCCTCGCGGCGCTGCGGGTCGATGGCGAGGCCGCCGACCCGGAGGATCTGGGGTGCCGCCAGGGCGCCGCCGCCCAGTCTGCGCAGGACGGCGGCCATCCGGGCCGTGAGGTGTTCTCCGGAGAACGGTTTCACCAGGTAGTCGTCGGCGCCGTCGTTCAGCAGCCGGACGATCTCCGCCTCGTCGTCCCGCGCGGTCGAGATGATCACCGGGACGTTGGTCAGCCCGCGGATCATCTTGAGCGCCTCGCTGCCGTCCAGATCCGGCAGGCCCAGGTCGAGGACCACCAGGTCGCAGCCGACCTGGGCGACTTCGCGCAGGGCCTCCAGGGCGGTGCCGACGGAGCGCACGGCGTGGCCGGTGTCGGCCAGATGGCGGATCAGGGCGGAACGCACAAAGGGGTCGTCCTCGACCACAAGCACTGTTGCCATGGGCCTGCACGGTACGGCATGGCGGCCAAGTGGTCTGTACCTCGGGGGGTTCGGCGCCCCCGGGAGCGGGCAGGCCCTTGAGCTTCCCTGAAGGCTCGGCCCCCTTTTTCCGCAAGGTTCCTGCGGATGACCCGGCCCACTGACCCGCCCGTGACCTTCGTACGGCAGGATGGGCCCGCGATGCGGAGCGGACTGGTTCAACTGGGCGCCTGGACGGCAGCCACCGGAGCGGCGGTGGCGTTGTCCTGGCTCGGCGTGCACGCGGTGCTCGTCGACACGGTGTTCGAGCAACCGGTGGCGGTCCAACTGCCCTCGGTGGCTTCCACGAGACCGGCGGAGACGACTCCGCCCGCGGCCTCCCCCTACGATCCGCCGCCGTCCGCGGCGGCCCCGTCCCCGTCCCCGACGCCGGACCCGGGCCCGACGCCGGGGGCGACCACGGCCTCGCGACCGACCGCGGCGGCCCGCAAGAGCTCCGGCCCGCCCAGCACGGTGCACAGCTACCCGGTGCTGGGCGGCCGGGTGGCGCTCGACCAGCGGCCCACCGAGGCCCGACTGGTGTCGGCGGTGCCGGAGCCGGGCTGGTCGATGCAGGTCTGGCACGGCGAGCAGTGGCTGCGGGTCGACTTCTCCAAGGACGACCGGGTCTCCTCGGTCTCGGTGAGCTGGAACGGCACCGAGCCCGTGGTGCAGACGTACGTCATCGGCAACTGACCCTCACCTGGAGCCGCCCCGTGCCCCCGCAGCCCGACGCCATCGACGCGCTGGACGGAAAGCTGATCCGGCTGCTCGCCGAGGAGCCGCGGATCGGCGTGCTGGAGTGCTCGCGCCGCCTGCAGGTGGCGCGCGGCACGGTGCAGGCCCGGCTGGACCGGCTGCAGGCGCGCGGGGTGATCGGCGGGTTCGGCCCGCAGGTGGACCCGGCGGCGCTGGGCTACCCGGTGACGGCGTTCGCCACCCTGGAGATCTCGCAGGGGCAGGGCGCGGACGTCCGGGCGCACCTGGCGGCGGTGCCGGAGGTGCTGGAGCTGCACACCATCACCGGCCACGGGGACATGCTGGTGCGGATCGTGGCCCGGTCGAACGCGGACCTGCAGCGGGTGATCGACCGGGTGGTGGGGTTCGACGGGATCGTCCGGGCGTCCACCGCGATCGCGCTGGAGAACCCGGTGCCGTACCGGGTGCTGCCGCTGGTGGAGCAGGCGGCGGGCGGCGGCGGGGCGGCCTGACCCCCCGTAACCTCGCCCGTTCCAGGGCGAGCCTCCCCTTGCCCGCGGTTTTTTGGCATATGCCTTTTGCTCGTGCACGCAAAGATCGCAGCCATGAGCATATGGACCGCACTCCCTGAGTGCCCACCGGCCGTCCCGACGTCAGCACCGCCGCACCGCAGGGCCGTTCGCCCACGAGGGGCCGAGCGATGAGCCGGGTCACCGAGCCGCAGACCACCCTGATCGTCTCGGCGCAACGGGCCCTGCGGCTGCTGGAGGCCGCCGCCCGGTACCCCTCGGGCGCCACCGCCAAGCAGCTCGCCCGGGACACCGGACTGGCCCTGGGCACCACCTACCACCTTCTGCGCACCCTGGTGCACGACCGCTACCTGGAGCGTTTCGAGGGCCTGTACCGCACCGGCCCCGCGGTCTCCGGCCTGAGCCGGGCGGAGAGCCCGGCGGCCGGCCGCTCCCGGCTCGACGGGCTGCTCGGCCGGATCGCCCACCAGCTGTCCGCGGCCGTGCACTTCGCCCGCTACAAGGACGGCGAGGTCGACCTGCTCGCCGCCGCGGCCGCCCCCGGCGCCCCCACCGTCGACCCGCGGCACTTCCGGGCCGGGGCGCACGCCCACGCGGCCGGCAAGACGCTGCTGGCCCTGATGTCCGCCGAGGAACGGCGCTCCCACCTGACCCGCTACCCGATGATCCCGTTCACCCCGTACACCCTGCGCGAACCCGCCCACCTGCCGCTGCTGCCCCGGCACGGACCGCAGCGGGCCGCACCGATCACCCAGTACCAGGAGTACGCGCTGGGCACGGCCGGGGCGGCGGTCCCGATCGTGCTGGGCAGCGGGCTCGCCGCGGTCGCGGTGTCGCTGCCGATGTCCCAGGCCCACCGGTTACCGGAGATCGCCGCCCGACTGCGCACCCGGGTCGGTGACGACCTGGTGACGGCCGCGTTCGGGTTGTAGGGCCGGACGCACTCTCCCGGGGGAGGACCACGGACGAGGGCCGGGCGCACGGGGGTGCGACGCCCGGTCCGCTCAGCAGTGCGGGACGGCGCCGCCGCCGTTCAGCGCCTGGAGCGCGGCGACCGAGTCGGCCAGGGTGTCCACCGGGATCAACTGCAGGCCCTCGGGGGTGTTGACCTTGCCCTGCGCGCACTCGCTGCGCGGCAGCAGGAACACCGTGGCGCCCGCCTCGCGCGCCGCCTGGGTCTTCAGCGGGATGCCGCCGACCTGGCCGACCTGCCCGTCCGCGTCGATCGTGCCGGTGCCCGCCACGTTCCGCCCGCCGGTCAGCTCGCCGCCCCTGCCGTCCCCGGCGATCTTGTCGATGATGCCCAGCGCGAGCATCTGGCCGCCGCTCGGGCCGCCGATGTCGCCGAGGTCGACCTGCACCTTGACCTGGTCCGGCGAGAGGTGCAGGTAGTTCAGCGCGGCCAGGGTCGCGCTGTCCTGGGACTGCGTCATCTGCTGCAGCGTCACCTGGTTGGCCTTCTCCGGGTCGCTCTGCGGGAAGACCTCCTCGGTCGGCACCACCGCGCGCTTCGGGTCGCCCCAGGACGCCAGCGCGTCCCACAGGCTGTTGCGCTGCTCCGGCGGCGTCGCGTCGACGGTGACCACCCGCAGCTGCCCGCTGGTCTGCCGCACCGGCGTCCCGCTGATCGTCAGCACCTGGGCGCCCTTGTACGCGCCCAGGGCGTCGGCGGTGGCGCCGGGCGACTCCAGGGTGTAGGGCAGCGGCACGAACGCGGCCACCGCGAACAGCGCGAGCACCGGCAGCGCGCACAGCCCGAGGGCGCGGGCGCGCCGGGAGGTCAGGACCGAGGACGGGTTCTGGGTAGCCACCCCCGCATCCAAACACACCGCGGCACCCGCCACGGACGGCCGCGCGGATCGTCCGGTGCGACCGGGCTCAGCGCAGCGCGTCGGCGACCTCGGTGGCCGCCTCGATCACCCGCGGGCCGACCCGCTCCGGGACGAGGCCGTTGAGCATCACCACGCCGACGCTGCCCTCGATGCCGCTGAGGCCGATCAGCGCGGCGGCCGCGCCGCTGGCCCCGGACTGCTCCTCGGCCCGGGTGATCACGCAGCCCTGCTCGGGGCGGCGCTGGCCGGGGAAGCTGCGGGCCTCCAGGATGGCCCGGCCGGCCGCGCTCTCGGAGAGCGGGTGGCGCAGGCCGGTGCGGTAGGCGACGTGGAAGTCCGTCCAGGTCGGTTCGACCACGGCGACGGCCAGCGCCTCGTTGCCGTCGACCAGGGTGAGGTGGGCGGTGGCGCCCAGGTCCTCGGCGAGCGAGCGCAGCGCGGGCAGCGCGGCCTCGCGCAGCAGCGGGTGGACGCGGTGGGCGAGCCGGAGCACGCCGAGGCCGACCCGGGCCCGGCCGCCGATGTCCCGCCGGACCAGGCCGTGCTGTTCCAGGGTGGCGAGCAGGCGGTAGACCACCGTGCGGTTGACGGCCAGCCGGGCGGCCAGCTCGGTCACCGTGAGCCCGCGCTCGGAGTCGGCGAGCAGTTTCAGTACCCGGACACCTCTGTCCAGCGTCTGGGAAGTCTCAGCAGTCACGGGGCGCCAGGTCCTTTCCGCGGCAAGTCCGACCCTACGACACAACTGCCGCGGGCCGCACCGGAATTGGTCGCGCGCAGGAAGGGTGTCCGGCGCGGGAGTCCGGCCTCGGCGACATCGACAGGGCGCAGGCTCCGCGGCACTCGTCCGGGCCGACGGGTGGGGCCCGGGTGAGTGTGGGGAGACGCTAATGAACGGAGGAGGTCCCGTGGAAGTGGTTGTCCAAAATTCGGGCAGTATCGATGGAAAGTCGTGATGAAAAATCGGATAAGGCGCGCATAACTCGCGCCGCAAGCGCTCAAGCGTCCGATATCTGGGCGCGGCCCCGCCCGGCCGGTCCGCGCCGCCCTCCCGTCAGCCCTGGTTGGCCCACTCGCGGATCCGGGCGATCCGCGCCTTCAGCTGGTTGGCGGTGGCCTGCGCGGTGAGCGGGCCGCCGCACTGGCGGCGCAGTTCGTTGTGGATGCTGCCGTGCGGCTGGTCGGTGCGGTGGTGCCAGGCGGCGACCAGCGCGTTGAGCTCCTTGCGCAGTTCGCGCAGCTCCTGGTGGGTGACCACCGGGCGCTCCTCGGCGGGGAGTTCCAGCAGGTCGGCCTCCTCGGCGGGCTTGGCCTTGGAGCGCTGGATCTGCCGGTGCTGGCGCTTCTGCAGCAGCATCTGCACCTGGTCGGGTTCGAGCAGGCCCGGGATGCCGAGGTAGTCCTCCTCCTCCTCGCTGCCGGGGTGCGCCTGCATGCCGAACTCCATGGCGTTGTACAGCACCCGGTCGAAGACCGCGTCGCTGCCCAGCGCCTCGTAGGAGAACTCCTCGGTGCCGGTGTCCGCCCCGTCGTTGGCCTTCTCGGCCTCGGCGAGCAGCCGGTCCTCCTCGTCGAAGAGGCCCTCGCCCTCCTTCTTCGGCCGGTCCAGGACGTGGTCGCGCTGCAGCTCCATCTCGTTGGCGAAGCCGAGCAGCATCGGGATGGTCGGCAGGAACACCGAGGCGGTCTCGCCGCGCTTGCGGGCGCGCACGAAGCGGCCGACGGCCTGGGCGAAGAACAGCGGGGTGGAGATCGAGGTGGCGTACACGCCCACGCACAGCCGGGGCACGTCGACGCCCTCGGAGACCATCCGGACGGCCACCATCCAGCGCGAGGTGCCCTCGGCGTAGTCGGAGATCCGTTGGGAGGCCTCGGCCTCGTCGGAGAGCACCAGGGTGACCTTCTCGCCGGTGATCTCGCGCAGCAGCTTGGCGTACGCGCGGGCCACCGTCTGGTCGGTGGCGATCACCAGGCCGCCCGCGTCCGGGATGCCCTTGCGGACCTCGGTCAGCCGTCGGTCGGCGGCCTGCAGCACGGCCGGGATCCACTCGCCCTGCGGGGAGAGCGCGGTGCGCCAGGCCTGGGCGATCAGGTCCTTGGTCATCGGCTCGCCGAGCCGGGCCTCCAGCTCGTCGCCGGCCTTGGTGCGCCAGCGCATGTTGCCGGAGTAGCTGAGGAAGATCACCGGGCGGACCACGTGGTCGGCCAGCGCGTGCCCGTAGCCGTAGGTGTAGTCGGCGACCGACTTGCGGATGCCGTCGCTCCCGGCCTCGTACTGGACGAACGGGATCGGGTTGGTGTCGGAGCGGAACGGGGTGCCGGTGAGGGCGAGTCGGCGGGTGGCCGGTTCGAACGCCTCGAAGCAGGCCTCGCCCCAGGACTTGGAGTCGCCGGCGTGGTGGATCTCGTCCATGATCACCAGCGTCTTGCGGGCCTCGGTCCGGTTGCGGTGCAGCATCGGGTTGACCCCGACGCCCGCGTAGGTGATCACGATGCCCTGGTAGTCCTTGGACAGCGGGCCCGAGGAGTACGCCGGGTCGAGCCGGATCCCTATCCGGGCGGCGGCCTCGGCCCACTGCTTCTTCAGGTGCTCGGTGGGCGCGACCACGGTGACCTGCTGCACCAGGTGGTTGTGCAGCAGGTAGGACGCCAGGGTCAGGGCGAAGGTGGTCTTTCCGGCGCCCGGGGTGGCGACCGCCAGGAAGTCCCGGGGCTGCTTCTCGATGTACAGGTCCAGCGCTCCCTGCTGCCAGGCCCGGAGACTGGCGGCGGTGCCCCAGGGGGCGCGGCCCGGGAAGGCCGGGGAGAGGTGCGCGGCGGCGGAGGTGCCGCTCGGGCGGGGGTGGGTGCCGTCTGCGTGCGAGAACAGCGGGGCCATCGAGGAGGAGGCGGCGGTAGTCACGGTCTCCGAACGGGGTCGTCGCAGGTCAGGGCCCGTACGAGGCCCTTCCCCCGCAGTCGGCGGGCGGTCGTGGAACCCGCCCAGCCTAGCTCCTCCCGGAGCCCGGACGGCCGCCGCGGCACGCGCCCGTGACGTCCGCCCCACCCAATTCGTACGACTGTCACCACACCTTCACGCGGTACGGGCGGCCGTTCGGGGTGATCGCCACCGGCGCCGGGTGCGGGTGCGCCCGGCGGCCGGAGAAACCGGTGCCGGTGGAGCCGCCGGGCGGCCGGACGGCGTTCCGGCCGCCGTCGCGGACGGCGGCCCCGCCTGCGGGCGGCGGCCGACGCGGCGTCCAGCCGTTCACCGGGCAGCCGGAGGTGGTGCGCAGCACGATCCGGGCGGTGAAGCGGTCGTCCTTCCCGCCGGTGACCCGGTGGCGCACCTCGTAGGCCGCCTCGGCCGGGTCGGCGCGGCCCGGGTCGCCGAACGGGACCGGCACCAGGGCGCCCAGCAGGGCCGCCGCACCGCCCGCCAGGACGGCCAGCCGCCGGTTGACCCGGCGCAGCAGCTCCAGGCGGCCCCGGCAGTCGGCGCAGCCGTCCAGGTGCCGCTGCACCCGGCGCCCGACCCGGCCGCGGGCCGCCCGGCGAGCGCCGCCCAGTGCCCGGCGCAACCGGGGTCGCGCGGGGCGCCGGGGTAGGCCCGCAGGTAGGCCAGCCGCAGGCCCTCGCGGGCCCGGTGCAGCAGCACGGCGGCGGCGCCGCGGCCCACGCCGAGCCGGTCGCCGACCTCGCCCGGCGGCAGGCCCTCCACCTCGGAGAGCCACAGCGCCCGCGCCCAGCGCGCGGGCAGTTGGGCGAGCAGCCCGCGCATCCGGTCGGTCTCGGCCACCCGGGGCGCCGGGTCGGCGGCCTCCTCCCCCGCGGCCCGCCCGGGCAGCTCCCCGGCGGCCCTCTCGCGCACGGGCGCGGCCGCCAGGTGCCGGACGGTGGCGGCCAGGTAGGCCCGCGGGTCCTCGATCCGGTGCCCGTCGGCGAGCCGCCGCCACACCCGCAGGTGCGCCTCGGCGACCAGGTCCTCGGCCCGCCAGCGGTCGCCGCCGGTCAGGCTCCCGGCGTACCGCAGCAGGCCGGGGTGGTGGCGCCGGTACAGCTCGGCGTACGCGGCGAGCGGGGTCCGCCCGGCCGTCCGCACTCGTTCCTCGATGGTCTCGGCCCTCCCCCGGGTCGCCGCGCGGACGAGGTGTGGGGCCCCGCACGGCTCCCGCGATCCTGCCCGGGCGCCCCCGCCGCTGCCCAGGGAATGCCCATGCCACCGGCCCGGAATGACCGGGTTGGTCCGTCCGGGTGTGACGCGGATCACTCGAAGCGGGCTCGGAACCGGTGTAATCGCACCTGCCGCTCCCGACTCTTCATCATCAGGAGGCGACACCGGTCGCATCCGCACCGTCCGTACCGCCCGCACCTCCCGGAGGAACCACCGTGTTCTCAGCGCCCGCGCCGGTCGAGCAGACCACGCACGCCCGGCTGATCGTCAGCACCCACCGCTCCGCGCTGCTTCGGGTCACCCTGCGGTACCGCGCCGACGACCCGCTGGCGGTCCGGATGGTCTTCCCCGCCGAGTACGCGCTGGACGCCGCCGCCCCGGCCGACCCGGCCCCGGCGGACGGGGTGGAGTGGGTGTTCGCCCGCCAACTGCTCGCCTCCGGGCTGGACCTGCCCAGCGGCGAGGGCGACGTGCACATCCGCCCCGGACTCGGCCAGCGCACCGTGGTCGAGCTGCGCTCCCCCGACGGCGTCGCCCTGCTCCAGTTCGACCGCACCGAGCTGCGCCGCTTCCTGTGGCACAGCTACCTGGTGGTGCCCGAGGGACAGGAGCTGCGCCACCTGGACTGCGACCGGGCGCTGGCCCAGCTGCTGTCCTGACCGGCCGCCGTCCCGGCCGGGCGCCCTCACGCCCCGCCAGGACGGCGGCCGCTCAGGCCTTCTGGGTGCGCACCAGGTGCGCGTACACCACCACGTTCCCGTCGTAGCCGCCCTCCCGGCTGAAGCCGCCGCCGCAGGTGATCAGCCGCAGCTGGGCGTCCGGCGTGGCCGCGTACACCTTGCGGTCCGGGAAGTCGCTCTTCGGGTAGACCTCCACGCCGTCGACCTGGAACCAGGCGCCGGAGCCGTCCGTCCGGGCGACCTCCAGCTGGTCGCCCTTGCGCAGCGTGCCCAGCCGGTAGAACACCGCCGGGCCGTGCGCGTTGTCGACGTGCCCGGCCAGCACCGCCGCGCCGCTGGAGCCGGGCGCGGCCCCGTCCCGGTACCAGCCGGCCAGGTTGCGGTCCTCCTCCGGGGGCGGCTGCAGCCGCCCCTCGCCGTCCAGCCCGAGCCGGGCCACCGGCGCGTCCACCCCGAGCACCGGGATCCGGACCCGCACCGGCGGCGAGGGCGGCAGCGCGGGGACGGCCGGGCCGACCGGGGTGCCGTCGTACGCCTGCGCGGCGGCCGGTGCGGGCGGCAGGGTGCCGGCCAGCCCGCCGTGCAGCAGCCAGGCCCCCGCGACCACGGCCCCGGCGGCCGCCACCGCGCCCTTCCACGTCCGCTCGCCCACCGCACCCTCCGCCCGCCGACACCACGACCCGCCCAGTTCACCCGCCGCCCGGGGCCGCGGCACCCCGTGCGTTCTGTCCGGGTGACGCGCCGAGCGACGCGCCGGGGGGCGGGCCGCCCGCCGCGCGGCCACGCCGTAGCCGGGGCCGGGTCAGGAAGCCCTCCGCCAGCGCGTTGGCCAGCCCGATCGCGGGCAGCTCGGAGGCCTTCTCGTACAGCACGTAGCGCGGCTCCCACCCCGGCCGGTAGCGGGCGTTCGCCCGGTACAGCGACTCCAACTGCCACCAGCGGGACAGGAACCGCAGCACCCCGCGCCACAGCCGCAGCACCGGCCCGGCGCCCAGCCGCGGCTCGAAGGCCTCGCGGAACATCGCGAAGTTCAGCGAGACCCGCACCGCCCCGAACTCGGCGGCCCGGCCGAGCACCGCGGCCACGGTGTACTCGACCAGCCCGTTGTCGGACTCCCGGTCACGGCGCATCAAGTCGAGCGACAGCCCGTCCGCGCCCCACGGGACGAAGGACAGCAGGGCAGCCGTCCGCCCGGCCCCGTCGCGGCACTCGGCGAGCAGGCAGTCGCCGTCCGCCGGGTCGCCGAGCCGGCCCAGCGCCATCGAGAAGCCGCGCTCGGTGCGGCCGTGCCGCCAGGCGTCGGCCAGCCGGACCAGGTCGGCGAACTCCCCGGGCGGGACGTCGCGGTGACGGCGCAGCAGCACCGTGTAGCCCGCCCGCTCCACCCGGCGGCAGGTCTGCCGCAGGCCGCGCACCTCCCGGCCCTCCAGGGTGAAGCCCGCCGCGTCGACCACCGCCTCGTCGCCCAGGTG
This sequence comes from Kitasatospora sp. NPDC001540, assembly GCF_042894345.1. Lineage (NCBI taxonomy): Bacteria > Bacillati > Actinomycetota > Actinomycetes > Kitasatosporales > Streptomycetaceae > Kitasatospora > Kitasatospora sp. NPDC001540. The sequence goes on along the minus strand of NZ_JBIAVO010000025.1, from coordinate 21,365 downwards.
CAGCGCGCGCAGCCCGGCCGTCCGGGCGTACGCCGTGCCGCCGCGCTCCCCGGCGCCGGTGACGGCGGGGACCCAGGCGTGCGCGCGGGCCAGCCGGTGCCACTCCTCGATCGCCTGCGGCCAGGCCTCCGGGTCGCCGACCGGGTCGCCGGAGGCCAGCGCCACGCCGTTCACCACCCGGTAGGCGACGGCGGCCTTGCCGCTGGGCGAGAAGCACACCGACTTGTCGCGCCGCAGCACGAAGTAGCCCAGCGAGTCGCGTCCGCCGTGCCGGGCCAGCAGGACGCGCAGCGCCCGTTCGTCCTCGGGGCCCTGCCGGTCGGTGCCGTGCGGGGAGCGCAGCAGGATCCGCAGGGTGAGCAGCAGCAGGGCGGTGCCGAGCAGGTTGAGGCCGAGGTCGAGCCAGCCCGGCACGTCCACGCCGTCGACCTCGACCGTGCCCGAGACGGTGGCCAGCCGCAGCACCGCGTACCGGGCGGCCTCGCCCCAGCCGGGCGCCCCGCCGGTGTGCCGGAGCCGGACGGCGAGGGCCCCGGCGCCGGTCAGCAGCGCCCCGCCGAACAGCAGCACGGCCGCGGCCAGCGGCGGGTTGCCGCGCCCGCCGCGGACCCGGAACACCGGGCGGGCGGCCAGCAGGGCCAGCAGCAGCGCCAGGGTCAGGGCGGCCGAGACCCAGTTGAACGGGTGCGCGCGGTACTCGGGGAAGGCCAGCGCCAGGACGTACAGGGCGGCGTGCAGCGCGGTGAGCGCCAGCGCGGCGATCCAGGCGGCCCGCTTGCGGCGGCGCAGCATGACGGCGAGCAGTCCGGTCAGCAGCGCGGTGGTGAAGCCGGAGGTGACCAGCACCGGGGTGAAGTACTCGCCCCGGTCGGCGCGTTCGACCTGGGCCCGGAACGGGGCGACCACCGCGCCGAGCAGGTTCAGCAGGGTGGCGATCCGCAGGTACCACTGCGCGAGCGCGGCGCAGCGCAGCCGCCAGGGCGCGGGCGGCCGCTCGGGCCGCGGCTCGACGGGCGCGGCGGGGGCGGGCGCGGGCTCCGGTGCGGGTCCGGGTTCGGGTTCCGGGTCGGCGTCGGGGGCGCCGGCCACCAGGTCGTACGCGGCGGTCTTGACCGCGACCAGGCGGCGGTGGAACCGCTCCTCGCGGCGCTCGGCGCGGGTCAGCCGGCGGGGGCGGGAGCGGTAGCGCCAGCGGGCCCACGGGCTGGCCGGGCGGGCCAGCCGGACGGCGCCGACCAGGGCGAGCGGCCAGAGCATGATGCCCAGCAGCCCCGTCCAGGTCTTGCCCTTGAGCAGGCTGACCACGACCAGTGCCAGCAACACGGCCGCCCCGGCCAGGGTCGGCCCGTCCGGGTTCCGGACGAAGCCGCCGAGCGGGAGCTCGCCGATCAGCAGCAGCCCGATCACGGCGACGGCGAACACCACGGCGTCCACCGAGGCGCGGCCCTGGGTGGACCAGTAGACGTCCTTGAGGTGCAGGACCAGCGCGAACTCGTCCAGCACCAGGCCCGCGCCGACGCCGAACCCGAAGCCCAGCAGGTTCCACCAGGCGCCGCCGTCCCCGCGCAGCGCGAACCCGGCCACCCCGCACAGCAGCAGCAGGGCCTGGCCGAACACCACGTGGTGGATGTGCAGCCCGCCCGGGGTCACGTTGCCGGGCCACCAGCGGACCCGGGCCCGGATCATCCGGGTGCTGAGCCGGATGAACAGGAACGACAGCACCAGGCCGAGCAGCAGCAGGAACAGCGGCTCCCGCCCGGTGTCGACGATCCGGTCCCGGTAGGCGTCGATCAGCGGCTGCCACATCGGCGGGTGCGACCTCCATGTCGGCGGGGCGGGCGTGCCGTGCCATCTGACGCCAAGTCAACTCCCCGGCGGCGCCGCCGCCCCGGTCCGGTGCTCCGAACAGGTGAGCGCTCCGGCGTGGCGTCCCCCGGTCATCCGTACCCGGGCCGTGCTTACCGGCGCGACGGGCGGACGCGTGCCATGCTGAGGCCGACTCCCCGGACGACGCATCTCTCCATTCCATCTGATGGACGGTTCATCCGGCCGGTGACTTCCCCTGACTCCCTGGTGAACGGATGTGAGACATGGACGCCCTCTCCCGCCGGACCCTGCTGGCCGCCGGTGCGGCGACCGCCGCCACCCTCGCCGCGGGCTGCGCGAGCACCTCCGGGAGCGGGGGCGCCGCCCCGCCCGCGCAGGCCGACGGCCTCGCCGCGAACGGCAGCCCCAGCGCCGTCCCCAAGCCGCCCGCCACCCTGATCGGCGACGGCTCCACCTCCGACACCGGCCCGCAGCCCAACCAGCCCCAGGCCGTCCCACTGGAGGCCGGGCAGCGGCCCCCGCAGTTCGTGGTCTTCTCCTGGGACGGCGCGGGCGAGCTCGACAACCAGCTGTTCAGCCGGTTCCGCAAGCTCGCCAAGGACCACGACGCCACCATGACGTTCTTCCTCAGCGGCATCTACACCCTGCCCGAGTCGAAGAAGTCGCTCTACCACCCGCCGCAGCACCCGGTCGGCGCCTCGGACATCGGCTACCTCAGCGACCAGCACATCCGCGCCACCATCGAGCAGGTCAGCGCCGCCTGGCTGGAGGGCCACGAGATCGGCACCCACTTCAACGGCCACTTCTGCGGCGCCAACGGCGGCGGACGGTGGTCGCCCGAGGACTGGGACAGCGAGATCCAGCAGGCCATGGACTTCGTCATGAACTGGCGCACCAACACCGGCAACACCGACCTGCCCGCGCTCCCCTTCGACTACCGCAAGGAGCTCATCGGCGGCCGCACCCCCTGCCTGGAGGGCCAGCGCGGCCTGCTCCCCACCGCCGTCAAGCGCGGCTGGAAGTACGACAGCTCGGGCCCCGGCGGGCTGCAGGTGTGGCCGCAGAAGTTCGCCGGCGGCGCGCTGTGGGACATGCCGCTGCAGTCCATCCCGTTCCCCGGGCACAGCTTCCAGGTGCTCTCGATGGACTACAACATCATGTACAACCAGTCCGGCGACAACACCAAGGGCGACCCGGGCAAGCAGGCGTTCTGGCAGAACCAGGCCCGCGACGCGTACCTGGCCGGGTTCGAGCGCGCCTACAACGGCAACCGGGCACCGTTCATCATCGGCAACCACTTCGAGCAGTGGAACGGCGGCATCTACATGAACGCCGTCGAGGAGACCATCAAGCAGATCGCCGACAAGCCCGAGGTCCGGATGGTCTCCTTCCGGCAGCTCGTCGAGTGGCTGGAGGCCCAGGACCCGGCGGTCCTCAAGAAGCTCCAGGCCCTCGCCCCCGGCCAGGCCCCGGCGGGTGGCTGGAACGCCTACCTCGGCGGCACCGGCGGCAGCCCGGCGGGCGGGGCGGCGTCCCCGTCCGTCCCGGCGGTCGCGGGCGGCAAGTAGCCGCCGCTCCCCTCCCGTTCCCCCCTCGTACCCGGCCGGAGCCGTTCGTCAGGCTCCGGCCTTCGCCGTCGCCCGGCCCGACAGCAGCGCGCCGAACAGCGCGACCACCGGCATGGTCAGGAACACCGCGGCGAACGCCCCCGCGGGGAGGGCCGCCCCGCCGTCCGCGCCGTGGGCCGCCGCACCGACCGCACCGCCGCCCAGGGCCGCGAACAGGACGCCCGCCAGGCCGGTCAGCAGCACGTTGCCCAGGGCGTCGCTGAGCTGCAGGGCCGCCGAGTTCCCACCGGTCTCCTCCGGCTTGGACAGCTTCATCATCAGCACGCTGATGCTGGCGATCGCCAGGCCCATCCCGGCGCCGCCGATCCCCCAGAACACCGCGGTCACCCACACCGGCACCGCCGGGAACAGCACCAGCGCCGCCCCGCCGACCGCCACCGCCGTCGACACGAACCCGATCCGGATCAGCGCCCCGCGGTGCCGCTCCGCGCCCGGCCGCCCCTGCAGCCAGGAGCCGAACGCCCAGGACAGCCCGCCCGGCGCCAGCGTCAGGCCCGCCATCGTCACCGACAGCCCGCGCTGGGTCTGCATCATCAGCGGGATGAACAGCTCGGACGCGAAGAACGCGCCCGCCGCGATCCCGCGCAGCAGGATCACCGTCGGCAGCCCGCGCACCGCCCGCAGCGTGCCGCGCGGCAGCAGCCGCAGCGCCGCCGGGCCCAGCAGCGCCGCCCCCGCCACCGCGGGCAGCGGCGCCCAGCCGTCCAGCCGCTGGCCCGCGTACTGCAGCAGCGCCGCGCCGAGCGCGACCATCGCCGCGTCCCGGGTGCGCCGCCAGTCGTACGCGCCGGTCCGCAGCGGCGGCTGAGGCCCCTCCGAAGGACGCAGCTCCGAGCGGCGCAGCGCCGGGCCCATCACCGCGAGCGGGAGCAGCACCAGCACCGGCACGGCGAGGAACACCCAGCGCCAGCCGAGGTGCTGGGTGACCGCGCCGGAGATCACCGGGCCGAGGATCGAGGGCAGCACCCAGGCCGCCGAGAACGCCGCGAACACCGAGGGCCGCAGCCGCTCCGGGAACGCCCGGCCGACCACCACGTACAGCGCGACGATCACCAGGCCGCCGCCCAGGCCCTGCACCGCCCGGCCCGCGACGAACATCCACATGTTCACCGCCGTGCCGGCCGTCACCAGGCCCGCCGCGAACACCGCGATGCCGCTGAACAGCGGGGCGAGCGGGCCGCTGCGGTCGCACCACTGGCCGGAGACCACCATCGCCAGCAGCGTGGTGGTGAAGTACGCGGAGAACGCGAAGGCGTACAGGCCGATCCCGTCGAGCTGCTGGGCGGCCGTCGGCATCGCGGTGTTCACCGCCGTCGCCTCGAAGGCCAGCAGCAGCACCACCGACACGATGCCCAGGGTGAGCGCCCGCCAGGGGCCGCTGAGCACCCCGCCGGTGCCGTCGTCGCTGCCGGTGCCGTCGGGGAGGGGGTGCGCGGGTGCCGCCGTTTCGGCCGGGGAAGTGCTGGTCACTGAGACATGGTAAGTGCCATATCCGCATTTCGATCCTGACCTGCAGGCGGATCGTGACCTCCTCCCCCGGCCCTAGGACCCGCTCCGAGGGCTAGTGGAGCACCTTGAGCCCGACCACCCCGGACAGGATCAGTACCAGGCAGGTGATCCGGGCCGCGCTCACCGCGTCCCCCATCGCCGCCATGCCGTACAGCGCGGTGCCCACCGCGCCGATGCCCACCCACACCGCGTACCCCGTCCCCAGCGGGATCGACCGCATCGCGTACGCCAGCCCGCCCATCGACAGCGCCAGCGCCACTGCGAACACCACGCTCGGCACCAGCCGCGAGAACCCCTTGGACGCCTCCAGCGCCACCGCCCACACGGTCTCCAGCACCCCGGCAACGATCAGAACCACCCAGGCCATGACGACGGACTCCTCCGCAGTAGTCGAAACACCTACCGCGCCGTCTTGTCGTGCCGGGTACGACGCACCTCGTCCGGGGCCGCCGCGAACGGCCGCCTCTCCTTCGACGGTAGCACGACGCCGACACACGGAATTCACGGTCGAATATTGACGCGGACCCGGCGGCGCCCGCTATAGTGAATTCACCGGAACGAATCCGGCGCAGTCCGTACCCCGCGACAGGAGATGGCGATGAACAGGAAGACGGTGGCCCCCGCGGCGCCCCGCACCTGTGCCCCCTGCCCCGGCTGCGCGTGTTCCTGTCGTTGCAGCTGTTGCGCCTGAGTCGCAACCATCCCCAGCCGCAGGCCCGTTGACGCCTGCCTGCCGACTCCCGTCGGCTCGCTCCACTCCACGACCATGTGCCCGAGTGGTTCAGGGAACCGTCTGCAAAACGGTTTACGCGGGTTCGATTCCCGTCATGGTCTCCGCCCGGAATTCACCGGTCGCCCCTTTCTCCCGGAACGGGCCGCCCGGTGAATTCTGCTGCCCTTTTCCTTTTCCACGGGAATTCCTGTACTCCTTTCCCGCCAGGAACGGCGACGGGCGCCGACCGCGGTCCCCAGGACCGCCGCCGACGCCCGCCCGGGCCCGACCGTGCGCCCGACTACTCGATGACGCCGGGGTTGGCCTCGCCACCGCGCCAGGTGTCCTCGTCCTCGACCAGGTAGTCGGGACGGTGCCCCTGGCCCTTCTTCTTGCTGCCGCCGCTGCCCGAGCCGCCGTGCATCCCGGACGCGCCCGCCTGCCCGGCCCGCCCCTTCCCGATGCCCGACCCGCCCTCGGTGAACGCCCGTCCACCGGCACCGGCCGCCTTGGCCCCGCCGATCGTGCCACCGGCCTTGCGCACCAGACCGCTGCCGCCGCTCTTGCCCCCGGCACCGCCCCGCGCACCACCGGCACCACCACCGTGCATGCCGCCCATCCCACCGGCACCCGCGGCCCCGCGACCACCCGCGGCCCCGCCGGCCCCGGCACCCGCGGCCCCGGCGCCACCGGCAACCCCCCGGCCCGCCGACCCCGCAGCACCCGAACCACCAGCCGTCCGGCCACCACCGGCCCCCGTGGTCCCCGCCAGCCCACCGCCGGACACCCGGCCGCCGCCGAGACCACCACCACCGGTCGCGTAACCGCCCCCACCGACCCCCGGCAGGAACCCGCCACCACCGATCCCACCACCACCGCCGGCACCACCACCGCCGACACCACCCCCCGGCAACGTCCCCACCCCACCGGGCAGCTCGGCCCCGGGCGTGAACGGCACCCCCACCGAAGGCGGCAGGTTGACCCCGTCGATCCACGTCCCCGGACTCGTCGGCGACGTCGGGTGCCCGGGCGCGGGCAGCGTCGACACCGGGGGGATCCCGGGCGTCGTCGGGTGCCCGGGCGAGGTCGGATCCGGGATCCCGGGCAGGCCGGGCGACACCTGCTTGGGCGGGGTGGTCTGCTGCGGCGGCTCCTTGGGCGGCAGCATCGTGGGCGGCTTGACGACCGGCGGGAGGTTCCCGCCACCATCCGGCGGCGGCGGGTACGGCCTACGCGTTCCGCCCTCGCCTCCTTCGACCGGCCCATCGACCGGCGGCGGAGGCATCTCATCGACGGCGGCCTCGTAGTACGGCGCCAGGTACTCCATCGTTCCGATCGCGTACTGGTGCTGGATCTCCGTGGCCGAAAGCTCGTCGTAGTTCTTGTTGACGGCGTCGAACCGGTTCATGCCGCTCGCCAGGTCAGCCTTGAACTGGGCGTCCGACCGGTCGCCCAAATCGCCGAGGAACTTCATCCCGCTCTCGAAATGGCTCGGGACGGTGATCTGGCTCATCTGGTCCTTGGTCGCCTGCAAGGCGCTCGCGGCCATCTGCATCGCCGACGAAGTCCTGGCCGCGTGGTCCGCCGTGTTGACCAGGCTCTCCTGGATCTGCGCAGCCTTGGCGGAGAAGCCGTCGGCCGCCGCGCCTTCCCAGTTCGCCCTCGCGTGCTCGACGGCCCGCTGCAGGTCGTCTGCCGCGGCCCTGAGATCCGCGCTCGCCGTACCCCAGTGCTCGGCGACCGCGGCAAGGGTGTCGGGCCGCGAGTTCGAGACCATGGCCTTGAGCGGGATGAGCGCCTGCTGATCGAAGTTGTACTTCCCCGTTGCCATCTGATCAGCCCAACCTCTGCTGGAATTGCGCCATGTTGGCCGCTCCGTCCGTTTCCAGGCCCCGGTACGCCTCGTTCACGGTCTGGGTCTTGTCCCCGAACTCGTTGATCAGGTTGTTCAAATTGTTGATGTTGTAGGTGAGCCAGTCCTGCATCCGCTGGTGCGCCGTGTGCAGGTTCGCCGCTTGGGCGAAGTTGGAACCGAAGTCCGACTCGGAGGCAACGGTGCCGTACCTGCTTCTGTCAGAAGTCTGGGCCATGTTCTGCTGAATCGTCCGCAGCCGTTTCACGACTGCTTCCAACTCGTCGGTGTTGACCCGGTATCCGTCCGCCATGCGATTCTCTCCTCCCCCTGGAGGGTTTCAGTTCTTCCCCGTGCGCATGCTCAACCAACAGACAGCAGAGCCGAGTTGGCTGCAACGTTCAATGTTATCGCCTGCGGGCGGCAGACCCCCATAGACCGTCAGCGCGGAGGTTGACCGCCGCCATGGCCATAGGGATTCTGCTGCGGGGGGTACCCGGGCGGCGCAACCTGGCCTCCGTACTGCTGCGGAGGCGCCGGCTGCCCCTGGGAGCCGTACTGCGGCGGGGCCTGCGGCCAGCCAGGAGCGGCACCGTACGGCGGCTGGACGGGCGGAGGCACGGAAGCCGCCCGACGACGGCGGGCAGTGGCCACCACGATCACGACGACGACCAGCAGCACGAGGATTCCGCCGACGGCCGCGACCAGGACCACGGCACCGCTGCCGGAGGACTTCACGGCGTCCTTGCCGGGCACCGGCTGGAGGGACGGAAGGGGACTGGCCGGGCCCGCTCCGCCACTACCGGCGGCTCCGGTCGTGGCCCCGGACGTGGTGGCCGGCGCCGGGGTCGCGGCGAATGCGCCGGTGAGCGGGCCCTGCGACGGGCCCGCGGGGACGTCCTTGGTCAGGGCGTCGTACAGCGACAGAATCCCGTAGCCGTAGTGTGGGTCGGGCAGCTTCGCCCCCTGCAGCGAGGTCGGTAGCTGCACCGTCTTGACCAGCCGGTTCGCCACCTGTCCCGCGGTCAGCTGCGGATACTTCGCCCGGATGAGGGCGGCTGCACCAGAGACGTACGCGGTCGCTTCCGACGTGCCGTCACCGATGCAGTACTTCCCGTCCGCGCAGGCGATGACGATGTCCACGCCGGGAGCGGCGATCCGCACCTCGGCTCCGGAGTTCGCCCGGGGCCAGATCGCGCCGTTCTTGTCCACCGCGGTCACGGCGAGCACGCCGGGCTCGTTGCCCGGGCTGTCCACGGTCTTGAGCGACTCGTTGCCGGCCGCCCCCACGATGAGCACGTCGTGCTCCGCCGCGTACGCGACCGCTTCCGTCAACGCGGACCGGGAACCTGCCTGCGCGCTGGTTCCCAGGGAGAGGTTGATGACCTTGGCACCGTGGTCGACCGCCCACTTGATGCCCTCGGGAACGGCGCTGGTACCGTCCTGCTTCCCCTTGTAGACGGGGAGGATCTTCGCGCCCGGCGCCAGGCCGACCACACCGTCCCCGTTGCCGTGGCCGTGCGCCGCGATGATTCCTGCCATCGAAGTGCCGTGGTCGTCCGTGGGTTTCGTGTTGAGCCCCCGGCCGCCCGGGTCGTAACCGGGCAGCACCGACCCCGCGAGGTCCGGGTGCGAGGCATCGACACCGGAGTCGATCACTGCGACGGTCACGCCGTCGCCCTTGCTGACCGACCACACCTTGTCCAGGTCGAAGTACGCGTTCGTCCACTGCGCGTCCCGCACCTGGTCCGCCGACGCCGTCGGTGCGGCGCTGAACAGCAGGGCCCCGGTCAGTGTCGTCGCGCCGAGCACGCGCAAGGCTTTGGTCAGCGTCATCAGTACCCCGTCAGTCGATCGACAGCCCGTTCGTTCTCGCAGCGCCCCCGGAACGTGGGACGGTCCGATCGTATCGTCCGCCCTTCGCTCGAGCACCGGGCTGTCGTGACAGGCACACCACATTTCACCTGATCATGACCTACTGCCAACTGCCGCCCTGGTGCGGTTGCTGATGCGGCGTCTGCTGATACGGGTACCCAGGCGGTGCCACCGGTGGCGGTCCGTACGGCAGCTGCTGCTGGCCGGGTGGCACGGGGTACGGGAACGGCGGGGCGGGCGGGGCGGGCGGGGCCGGATGGCGGCGGCGGCCGCGGGAGACGGTGACGGCGATGACGGTCACGACGAGCAGGAGGAGGACGCCGCCGCCGACGGCCGCGAGGAGGAGGACGGGGGTGGCGCTGCCGGAGGCGGGCCTGGTGGTGGCGGCCGGGGGTGTCGGCGGGGCCGCGTTCGCGGGGGTGTCGGCGGTGGCGCCCAGCGGGCCCTGGGCGGGGCCGGGCGGGATGTCGGCGGTCAGGGCGTCGTACGGGGAGAGGATTCCGTAGCCGTAGTGGGGGTCGGGAAGTTGGGATCCCTGCAGGGTCGCCGGGGTCTTCGCTGTGCGGATCAGGCGGTTGGCGACCTGGCCCGCCGTCAGGTTCGGGTACTTCGCCCGGACCAGTGCCGCCGTGGCGGAGGTGAAGGCGGTGGAGTCCGAGGTCCCGTCCCCGATGCAGTACTGGTTGCCCTTGCAGGAACCGGCGGAGACGACTCCCACTCCGGGGGCCGTCAGCATCATCTGCGGGCCGTAGTTGGACTTCGGCCAGATCGCGCCCGTCCTGTCGGTCGCTCCCACCGCGAGTACGCCGGGTTCGTTCGCCGGGCTGGCGACCTTGCCCCGGCCGTCGTTGCCGGCGCCCGCGACGATCAGTACGTCGTGCTGGACGGCGTAGGCGACCGCCTCGGTCAGCGCCGAGTTCCCCTTCGGCTCGCCGACGCCGGCCTGCGAGAGGTTGATGACCTTGGCTCCGTGGTCGACCGCCCACTTGATGTCCTCCGGGATCGCGTCGCCGCCGGCGGCGGTCTCCCGGTAGAGCGGAAGGACCTTCGCACCGGGCGCGAGGCCGAGGACGCCCGCCCCGTTCCCGTGCCCGTGCCCGACGATGAGGCCGGCCATGTTCGTGCCGTGGGGATCCGACGGCCGCTTGTCCTGCCCGGCCCCGCTCGGGTCGTAGCCGGGCAGCACCGAACCCGTGAGGTCGGGGTGCGAGGCGTCCACGCCGGTGTCGATCACCGCGACGATCACGCCGTCGCCCTTGCTGACCGACCACACCCGGTCCAGCCCGAAGTACGCGTTCGTCCACTGCGCGTCCCGCACCTGGTCCGCCGACGCCGTCGGTGCGGCGCCGAACAGCAGGAGCAGCAGGAGCGGCAGGAGCAGCCCGGCCAGGGCGCTCAGCGCGGCCCGTGCGGTCGCCGCCGCCCTCGGTGTCCGCGTTCCCGGCGTTCGCGTCCCCGGCGTTCGCGTGTCCCGGTCGACCGTCATGGGTGTCCCCCCGTTCGGTGTCCCGCCCCTCCCCCGGGGCGTGGGTGGGGGGATCGTATCGTCCACGCACCGGTGCGGAGGGAAAAGGCCGGTGGGGGTGGTGGAGGGCTGTGCTATGAATGGCGCGTCGTTCATCCAGGGGGATCTTGTGACGTACCCGCCGCAGTCCGGCGTGTCCGGTGCGGGGCAGCCGGTGCCGCCCTACCAGCAGTCGCCGTACCAGCAGCAGCCGCCGTACCCACAGGGTCCGTCCGGGCCGGTGTTCCCGCAGCAGTTCCCGCCGCACTTCCCGCAGCAGCAGCAGCCGTTCCCGCCGTACGGGGCCCCGCAGCCGGTGCGGCGGGGCGGGGCGGGGCGGAAGTTGGCGTGCGCGGGGGTGGTGCTGGTGGTGGCGCTGGGAGTGGTGGCGGCGGGTGGGGCGGTGCTGTTGCACGTGGCGCGGCAGCGGGCGCCGGTGCAGCCGCCGTTGTCGTCGTCGGGGGGCGGCAAGGCGTGGGAGAAGGTGACGGAGGGGCTGACGGCGGCGTTGGCGGCGAAGGACGAGGAGGCGTTCGTCAAGCCGTTCGCGGCCGGGGCGACGAAGGAGAAGCAGCGGCTGGTGTTCCGCAACCTGGTCAAGATCCCGTGGGAGACGGCGCGTTGGGAGCCGGGCCTGACGTTGGACGGCCAGTTGACGGTGGACTTCGTGCACCAGGTGAAGGGAGTGGACAACTTCCCGATCACCGAGCAGTACGGGTGGAAGGTGCTGTCCGCCGAGTCGGGGTCGGACTCGGACGCGATGGCGGGCCCGCCGCCGGGGGTGGACGAGGTGGTCACCGAGGTCGGCGGGGTGAAGGACAACCGGGGCAAGGAGACCGGCTTCGGCTACTACCCGGCCCCGTGGGACGCGTACGACGAGTTGGCGGTGCAGGTCCGCGACCACCTGGTGGTGATGTCGGACAAGGGACAGACCGCCGAGCTGAACCGGGACGTGGACGTCCTGGCGCGGGCGGCGGCGGACGACCTGGCGGCCTGGCAGAAGTACGGTCCGGCGCCGACCGGCGAGCGGAAGGCGGCGAGCGGGTTCTTCGTGGTGCTGGAGAAGAACCGGGACGTCTACAACAAGCTGTACCGGGGCGACGGGAAGCCGGACGACAGCCTGGAGGCGGGCGTCAACATGCCGATGCAGGCCGCGCCGAGGCCGAAGACGGGCGACGGCGAACTGCTGATCGGCGGCAGCCGGATCGTGATGGACACCACCGGCAGCCGCTTCACCGGCGACCAGTGGCGGGATGGCGTGACGGACATCGGCCGGCACGAGATGGCGCACGCGATCGTCGCCCCGCTGCTCACCACCTCGGGCGGCTTCGACGGGGCGGACGGCCCGCGCGACTGGGTCTCCGAGGGCTTCGCGGAGTACATGGCGCTGCGCGGCAAGGACTCGCTGGCCCGCGACGAGCTGAACGCGTACCTGAAGGAGGTCCCCTTCGACGGCCGACTGCCGGGCAACGGCGACGAGTTCTACGCCGCCGACGCCGACCGCCGGACGGCGAACTACACGCTGTCCGGCGACGCGCTGCGGTTCATGGCGTCGAAGTACGGCGACGCCAAGGTGTTCGCGTTCGTGGCCGCGCAGTACGAGCGGCCGAAGGAGTACGAGCAGCAGATCGTCGTGGCGACCGGCCAGCCCCTGGCGCAGTTCCAGACGGCCTGGGCGATGCACGTCCGTACGGCCGTGCCCGCCAAGCGCTGACGGGCCCGGCCGCGCGGCCCGTCAGGCCGGCACGATGGCGTCCTCCGGCGGGATCGGCAGCCGCCCGACCGGCAGCCCGGTGGCGGCGCGGACGGCGGCCGCGACCGCGGCGGGGGCGACCACGGCGGGCACGGCGCTGACCGCCTTGGCGCCGAAGGGGGCGACCACGTCGCGCTCCTCCAGCAGGGCGGCGATCCGGACGTCGGGGGTGTCCAGCGCGGTGGGGAGCCGGTAGCCGGTGAGCGAGGCGTTGACGGGGACGCCGCCCTCGGTGCGCAGGTTCTCCAGCAGGGCGAGCCCGACGCCCTGGGCGACGGCGCCCTCGATCCGGTCCTCGATCTGCCGGGGGTTCAGGGCCCGGCCGACCTCCTGCGCGACCGTGACGTCGACGACCCGGACGGCGCCGAGCTCGATGTCCACGTCGACGACGGCGCGCATCGCGCAGAACGCGATGGAGACGAAGGCGTCGCCCTGCCCGGTCTCCGGGTCGAGCGGTTCGGTGGGGTGCGGGCGGCACTGGGCGGTGGCCCAGAGCTCGCGGCCCTCCAGCGCCTCGCTGACCGGCATGCCGAGCACCCCGTCGTACGAGGTGATCTTCCCGTCGTTGATGGTGAGCAGTTCGACGGACATCCCGAAGTCGGCGGCGATCGGCTGCAGCATCTGGTGGCGGACCATCAGCGCGGCCCGCTCGACGGCGCCGCCGGAGACCCAGGTGTGGCGGCTGCGGGCGGACGGGCCGGCCGCGGACTGGTCGGAGTCGACGGGCGCGATGTAGACCTCGCTGACGCCGAGCACGCTCTGCACGATCTGCCGGGCCAGGGTGGCGAAGCCCTGCCCGGAGTCGACGGCGGCGCAGATGACGGTGGCGTGGTCGCCGGAGACCCGGACGGTCGCGGTGGCGACCTCGTCCTCGCCCTCGGCGCCGAGCATGTGCACCATGCCCACCGCGTAGCCGATGCCGCGCCGCACCGCGGCGGGGTCGCCCGCGCCGCCGGGGCCGCCGGGCAGCAGCCAGTCGGCCTCGGGGTCGTCGAGCGGGAGGGCGGGCAGCGGGGTGGTGTCGAGGGCGTCGAGCAGGGCCTTGACCGGGGCGGGGCAGGTGACGGCCTGGCCGGTGGGCAGCGGGTCGCCGGTGGTCATGGCGTTGCGGCGGCGGATCTCCACCGGGTCGATGCCCAGCTGCTTGGCGAGCTGGTCGAGCTGCGACTCGTACGCGAAGCAGGTCTGCAGGGCGCCCTCGCCGCGCATCCGGCCGGCCGGCGGGTTGTTGGTGCGCACCGCCCAGGCGTCGACGAAGACGTTGGGGCAGGTGTAGGGGCCGACCGAGAAGGCGACGGCGGAGGCCAGCGCCTCGGCGGAGACGTCGGCGTAGGCGCCGCCGTCGAGCAGGATCTGCGCCTCGACCTTGACCAGCCGGCCCTCGGCGTCGGCGTGGTGGCGGTAGCGCAGCAGGGCGGGGTGGCGGGTGGTGTGGGCCTGGAAGGACTCGGCCCGGGTGAGGGTCATCTTGACCGGGCGGCCGGTGCGCAGCGCGAGCAGCGCGAGGGTGACCTGGAAGGAGAGGTCCTCGCGGTCGGTGGTGGCGCCGGGCACGCCGGTGACGACGAGCCGGACCCGGTCGGGGTCGATGCCGAGGCGGGCGGCGGTGCGGTCGCGGTCGCCGTGCGGGTCGGTGGAGGACAGGTGCAGTTCGACGCCGCCGTCGGGGCGGGGCACGGCGAGGCCGGCCTCGGCGCCGATCGGGGCCGGGTCCTGGCGGCCGACCTGGTAGAGGCCCTCGACGACGATCGCGCCGACCGCGTCGGGGTCGCCGGTGCGCAGCGGCAGGTGTCGCAGCAGGTTGCCGTCGGGGTGCAGCGGGGGGGCGTGGAAGGCGGCCTCGGGGTCGGTGACGGGCTCCAGCGGCTCGTACTCGACGAGGATCGCGGCGGCGGCGAGCCGGGCGGTGTCGGGGTGGTCGGCGGCGACGGCGGCGACGGGTTCGCCGTGGTGCCGCACGACGCCCGCGGCCAGCACCGGGCGGTCGGCGGTGACCGGCCCGGCGGGGGCGCCGTCGGGGGTGCCGTCGGGGCCCGCGGGCAGGTCGGCGGCGGTGACCACGGCGTGCACGCCGGGGATGGCGAGGGCGGGGGCGGTGTCGACCGAGACGATGCGGGCGTGCGGGTGCGGGGAGCGCAGCACGGCGCCCCAGAGCAGCCCCTCGGCCCACAGGTCGGCGGCGTACGGGTAGATGCCGAGGGCCTTGGGCAGGGCGTCGGTGCGCAGCGGGGAGGTGCCGAGGCCGGTGGTGCCCGTCCCGGGGTCCGCGGGGGCGGGCGCCGGGAGCTCGGTGGCGGAGGTCATGCGTTCTCGTCCTCGGGGAGGCGGATGCCGTGGGCGGGAGTGGCGTCGTGGCCGGGGTACTGGGTGCCGTAGCCGTCGGTGGCGTAGACGGTGCCGTCGTAGGGGCCCGCGTCCCGGTACGTGACGGTGCCGAACGGGTCGGTGGTCTGGGCGCCGAGGGGCTCGCCGGGGGCGTGCTGCCAGTCGGCCGGGACGGGGGTGCCGTGCGGCGGGGTGGGCGGGTAGGCGTAGCCGCCGGTGCGCGGGGTCTCGCCCTGCGGCTGGGCGGGGATCAGCTGGTCGGCCTCGTGCCAGAGCTCGGAGTCGGCGTACAGCGGGAGTTCGGCGCCGTGGTCGGGCTGCGGCGGGGCCGCGGCGGGGGGTTCGGCGGCCGGGCCCGCGGCGGCGGCCTGTTCGGCGGCGTCGAGTTCGGCTTCGAGGGCGGCCTCGCGGGCGTCGGCGACGGCCTGGACGGCGGCGAGCGCGCCGCGGTAGCCGGTGCAGCGGCACAGGTTGCCGCACAGCGCCTGGCGGGCCTCCACCTCGCCGGGGCGGTGGTTGCGCTGCAGCAGGTCGTGCACGGCCATCGCGAGGCCGGGGGTGCAGTAGCCGCACTGGACGGCGCCGGAGTCGGCGAGCGCCTGCTGGACGTCGCTGGCGCCGCCCGCGCCGGAGAGGCCCTCGACGGTGCCGATCTCGCTGTCGGCGGCGAGCGCGGCGGGCACCAGGCAGCCGTTGACCAGCTGCCCGTCGACCTGCACCGAGCAGGCCCCGCACTCGCCCTGCTGGCAGCCGTCCTTGGCGCCGGCCAGGCCGAGCCGCTCGCGCAGCACGTAGAGCAGGCTCTCGCCGATCCAGGCGTCGGTGACGGGCCGTTCGACGCCGTTGACGCGCAGCGTGTACGAGGCGGTGGGGCGCACGTCGCCGGTGAGCGCCCCGGGGTGGTTCAGCAGTTCGTCCGTCACTTGAGCGCCCTTCCCAGTGCCCTGCGGGCCAGCACCGCCACGGTACGCCGCAGCCGGGCCGCGGCAGCGCCCGCCCCCTCTCCGTGTGCCCCGCCCTCGGGCACGCACGCCCCGGCCACGTACTCGCCGAAGGCGGCGAGCGCGGCGGGGTCGATCAGGACCGCGCCCTCGGCGCCGCGGGCCTCCCAGTCGATGCACCCGGCCACCCAGCTCTCGGCCTCCAGCGGCCGCAGCGGGACGGGGGCGACGGCGCCGACGGCGCAGCGCACGCCGCGCCGGGCGGGGTCGAGGACGAGGGCGACGGAGGCGGTGGCGCGGGCCGGGCCGCTGCGGTCGGTGGACTTCAGGAACACCTGGGGGGCGTGCAGCAGCGGGACCCGCACCCAGGTGAGGAGTTCACCGGGCCGCAGCGGGTCGAGGCCGGTGAGCAGGTGGCTGATCGGCACGTCGCGGACGCCGCCGGCCCGGGCGAGGGTGGCGGTGGCTTCGAGGGCGGCGAGCACCGGGAGGGTGTCGCCGGCCGGGGCGGCGGTGGCGATGTTGCCGCCGAGGGTGCCGACGTTGCGCACCTGCGGGGGCCCGGCGGTGCGGGCGGCGTCGGCGAGGGCGGGGATGAGCGCGGCGAAGTCGGGGCGGTCCATCCGGGCGTGGGTGAGCCCGGCGCCGAGGACGGCGGTGCCGCCGTCCTCGTAGCGCCAGCCGCGCAGTTCGGTGATCCGGCCGAGTCCGATCAGCGCGGCGGGCCGCAGCCGCCCCGCGTTGACGGCCTCCATCAGGTCGGTGGCACCCGCCACCGGCACCGCCCCCGGGGTGACGGCCAGCGCTTCGACCGCCTCGTCGACCGAGGCCGGCAACATGATCGTCCGGTTCACCAGGTTCCCACCGTGCTCCATTTGCAGTGCGGCCTGCCGCCCGTAGGGTACGGGCGATCGGTGCGGGTTGGGCAACTCTGGCACACAAAGACCGCTGATCACTTCCCGGGTCGCGGACAGGTCCGAACAACTCGGGACAACTCCGGACGCGACCACGATCAGGTCGTGACCGAGGTGATCGGTTGTTCACCTGGTCATGACGTTCGGGCCCCGCCCGGAGTTCCCCCGTGCTGACGCTCCGTCACGGAGCGGCGACCCCGCCGGACGGGCCGGGCGGGCCGTCCAGCGGGCGGCCGACGACGCCGGGCCTGCGCTGCCAGGGGCGCGGGCCCTCCGGGCGGCGGTACTCGATGCCGAGGGCGTCCAGCCGCGGGTAGTGGGCGGCCATCCGGCGCTCGAAGTCCGCCCAGTCGCGGGCGGCCGGGTCGCGCGGCAGGTCGGACCAGGCGACCTCGGCGAACGCGGCCAGCCGCGGGAACGCCTTGTAGTCGACCTCCCGGCCGGTGGGCATGAACTCGGTCCAGATGTTCGCCTGGGCGCCGATGACGTGCGCGGCGGCGGCCGCGTCCAGCTGCGGCGGGACGGGCTCGAAGCGGTAGACGTCCTCCAGGGTGCGCACCCAGCCGACCGGCACCGGCTCGTCCTCGCCGTCGGCCTGCCGGTGGTCGAGGTAGACGTGCTGCTCGGGGCACATCACCACGTCGTGCCCGGCGCTCGCGGCGGCGATCCCGCCCTCGTAGCCGCGCCAGGACGACACCGCGGCGCCGGGGGCCAACCCCCCCTCCAGGATCTCGTCCCAGCCGATCAGGCGGCGGCCGCGCTCGGCCAGCCAGCGGTCGAAGTGCCGGATGACGTGGCTCTGCAGCTCGAACTCGTCCTTGAGGCCGAGTTCGGCGATCCGGGCCTGCGCGGCGTCGGAGCGCCTCCACTGGTCCTTGGGGCACTCGTCGCCGCCGAGGTGCACGAAGGTCGAGGGGAAGACCTCCAGCACCTCCTCCAGCACGTGCTCGTAGAAGCGCAGGGTGGCCTCGGAGGCGTTCAGGATGTTCTCGCTGACGCCCCAGTCGGTCCAGGTGCCGAGCGCGGCGGTGTCGACCACGTCGGTGTTGCCGAGCTCGGGGTACGCGGCGATGGCGGCCTGGTTGTGCCCGGGCAGGTCGATCTCGGGGACGACGGTGACGCCCCGGGCGGCCGCGTACGCGACGATCTCGCGCAGGTCGTCCTGGGTGTAGTAGCCGCCGTGCGGCTGGTCGTCGCGCCGCCCGCCCGCCCGGAAGCCGACCATCGAGCGCTCGCGCCAGCCGCCGACCTCGGTGAGCTTCGGGTAGCGCCGGATCTCGATCCGCCAGCCCTGGTCGTCGGTCAGGTGGAGGTGCAGGACGTTCAGCTTGTGCGCGGCGAGCTGGTCGACGAAGCGCAGCACCCCGGCCTTGGGCATGAAGTGCCGGGCGACGTCGAGCATGGCGCCGCGCCAGCCGAACCGGGGCGCGTCGTGGACCTCCACCGCGGGCACCGTCCAACTCGCCCCGGGCAGCGGGGCGCTGCGGTACGCGGCGGGGCCCAGCAACTGGCGCAGGGTCTGCCCGGCGTGCGCCAGGCCCGCGGGGCTGCCGCCGGTGAGCCGAACGGCGGTGGCGTCGGCGCTCAGCCGGTACTCCTCGGCGCCGAGCCCCGGGTCGAGGGCCAGCCGCAGGTCGCCGTCCTCGCCCGCGGGGGCCGGGTCGAGGTCGAAGCCGGTGGCGGCGGAGAGCTCGGCGCGCAGCCGGCGGGCGGCGGCCCCGGTGCCGGGGGCGGCGGCGATCCGGGAACCGGCGTGCAGGACGAAGGGCGGGGCGTCGGTGCGGGGCTGGACGCGCAACGGGGCAGGGATGAGGTCCATGCGCCCCATCCTGCCCCGGACCGCCCCGACTGGCATAGACCAGTTGGGGAGGAAGCCCGCAGGTCGCCCCCGCGGTCAGTCCTTCTTGTCGTCCCCGCCGGGGTTGTTCAGCCCGTCGAAGATCTCCTTGCACATCGGGCAGACCGGGTACTTCTTCGGGTCCCGCCCGGGCACCCAGACCTTGCCGCACAGCGCCACCACGGGGGACCCGGAGAGCGCGCTCTCCATGATCTTGTCCTTCTGGACGTAGTGGGCGAAGCGCTCGTGGTCGCCGTCCCCGTGCGACGTCTGCGGGACGGGCTCGACCAGGGTGCCGGTGCCGAGACCGCGCTCGGGCTCAAGAGTGCTCATGGGTGCCAAGTCTATGGGGGCCACCCGGAACCGGGCCACCACGGACGGGAGCCCGGCTCAGTTCAGCAGCGGGTCGTCGGGATAGGTGGCGAGCATCGCCAGCGGGCCGCGCTGACGGCGCAGCACCTCCCGCCAGAGCCGGTCGGGCCGGGCGCAGGAGAGGTCCCCCGCCTCGCAGTCGACCAGGTGCCAGGCGCCCTCGGCGATCTCGTCCTCCAACTGCCCGGGCGACCAGCCCGAGTACCCGGCGAACACCCGCATCCCGCCGAGCACCCCGGCCAGCACCTCGGGCGGCGCCTCCAGGTCCACCAGGCCGATCGCGCCGTGCACCCGGCGCCAGCCGAGCGGCGCCTCGTGGTGCTCCTCGCCGGGGACGACGGCGACGGCCAGCGCGGAGTCCAGCGCGACCGGGCCGCCCTGGAAGAGCACCGGCGGGTCGCCCGCCAGCGGCGCCCAGCCGTCCAGCACCGCGGCCACGTCCACCGGGGTGGGCCGGTTGAGGACCACGCCCAGCGCCCCCTGGTCGTCGTGGTCGAGCAGCAGGACCACCGACCTGGCGAAGTTCGGGTCGGTCAGCACGGGCGTCGCCACGAGCAGTCGCCCGGTGAGCGAGGGGGCCGCTTCCATGTCTGACATCATGCCCCGTACCGGCCCGTCCGGGACACCCGACGACCCTGTGCGCGGGCCACTCGGACGGCCCAGTGACGGTGCTGTGGAGCCGCTCCTACAGCATGATCACCATTAGGGCACACGGGAACCAATCGCCCACCCCCTACCATCTAGGGGTGGCGAGGGGCCCTTCCCCCGACTCCGCAGCCGAAAACCTCCTGCGCACCCGGATTGCGAGAACGATGACCGACGACGTCCTGCTGGTCCACGGCGGAAACCCGCTCGAAGGCGAGATCCAGATCCGCGGCGCCAAGAACCTGGTCCCCAAGGCCATGGTCGCCGCACTGCTCGGCCAGGGCCCCAGCAGACTGCGCAACGTGCCGGACATCCGGGACGTCAAGGTCGTCCGCGGCCTGCTGCAGCTGCACGGGGTCACCGTCCGCACCGGCGACGAGGACGGCGAGCTGATCCTCGACCCGTCGCACGTGGAGGCCGCCAACGTCGCGGACATCGACGCGCACGCCGGCTCCTCGCGGATCCCGATCCTGTTCTGCGGCCCGCTGCTGCACCGCCTCGGCCACGCCTTCATCCCGGGCCTGGGCGGCTGCGACATCGGCGGCCGGCCGGTCGACTTCCACTTCGAGGTGCTGCGCCAGTTCGGCGCGACCATCGAGAAGCACCCGCAGGGCACCTACCTGGTGGCCGCCCAGCGACTGCGCGGCACGAAGATCGAGCTGCCCTACCCGTCGGTCGGCGCGACCGAGCAGGTGCTGCTGACCGCGGTGCTCGCCGAGGGCGTCACCGAGCTGCGCAACGCCGCGATCGAGCCGGAGATCGTCGACCTGATCTGCGTGCTGCAGAAGATGGGCGCGATCATCTCGCTGGGCACCGACCGCACCATCCTGGTCACCGGCGTGGACGAGCTCGACGGCTACACCCACCGGGCCCTGCCGGACCGCCTGGAGGCGGCCTCCTGGGCGTGCGCGGCGCTGGCCACCAAGGGCGACATCTACGTCCGGGGCGCCGAGCAGATCCCGATGATGACCTTCCTGAACACCTTCCGGAAGGTCGGCGGCGCCTACGAGATCGACGACGCGGGCATCCGGTTCTGGCACCCGGGCGGCGAGCTCAAGGCGATCGCCCTGGAGACCGACGTGCACCCGGGCTTCCAGACCGACTGGCAGCAGCCGCTGGTGGTCGCGCTGACCCAGGCCGCCGGCCTGTCCATCGTGCACGAGACGGTGTACGAGTCGCGGCTGGGCTTCACCGGGGCGCTGAACCAGATGGGCGCGCACATCCAGCTCTACAGCGAGTGCCTGGGCGGCACCCCGTGCCGGTTCGGGGCGCGCAACTTCAAGCACTCCGCGGTGGTCTCCGGCCCGTCCAAGCTGATGGGCGGCGAGCTGGTCATCCCCGACCTGCGCGGCGGCTTCTCGTACCTGATCGCGGCGCTGGCGGCCGAGGGCACCTCCACGGTGCACGGCATCGACCTGATCAACCGCGGCTACGAGAACTTCATGGACAAGCTGCGCGACCTGGGCGCGCACATCGAGCTGCCCTCGGCGACCGAGGTGGCCGAGGTCCAGCTGACCGCCTGAGCGCGGCCCGCGGAAAAGCCGGTGGCCGGGCGCCCCCCCGGGGGGGCGGCCCCCCGGGGGGGCAGCGGCGGGGGGGCACATGCCCGTCGCGGCGTCCGTCAGCTTAGAGCCGGCGCTCACCGTGACGCTGTAGACCACGGCGATCTGG